>CAZDPH010000017.1:0-12340 GCA_964507285.1 uncultured Staphylococcaceae bacterium
TAAAAAAATAATAATTAATTGTTCCTTCAATATCCGTTCTTCTAATATTTATATTATGATTATTTAAAATCTTTATTGTCTCCTCATGAGGATGATTATATTTATTATTTTCCCCACAAGAAATAATCGCTTCTTTAGGCTTAACTTCATTTAAAAATTCATCACTTGTTGAAGTTTTACTACCATGGTGGCCAATTTTTATATAATCTGCATGAATATCATTATTATCATTTAAAATTAAATATTCAATTTCTTTAGAAGCATCTCCCATAAATAAAAAAGTTATATTTTTATATGAAAAATAAAGTACTAAAGATTTATTATTTTCTTCTTCATATAAATCTTTGTATATATTTAAATTTTTTAAAATAAATGGATTTTCTTTATTAATAAAAGTATTATAATCATAAATTTTATTAATAGAAAAATTAGCTTTTAAATTTTCTAAAGATCCATAATGATCGTAATCATAATGTGTAATAAAGACTTCATCAATTTTATAAATTCTATTTTTCTTAAAAAATGGAATTAAATTATTACATGCAATATCGTTATAAGTTAATACTCCAGTATCAATTAAATAATTTTTATTATTTAGCGTGATTAATGTTTAATCACCTTGCCCAACATTAATAAAAGATATTTTTAAAAATAAATAATTTTGAATAGGTAAACAATGAATGCACAAAATTAAAATTTTAAAATAGACAATCTTTTTATAAATTTGTTTTAAATTAACTTCTTTAAAATAAATAAAAGTAAAATAGCAAAAATAGTAAATCAATATTAACGAGTTATTAAATTCCGGGACATTAATTAAAGAAAAACTATTAGGAATAAAATTCATTAATTCAATGTACATCTTAAACAATAATTCTATTAAAAAATTATGTTGAAATAATAATAAAAATAGCCCAAATAGAAATAAAATTTTGTTAATCGGTAAAATCAAAAAAGAAAAGATAAAAGATAAAATATTGATTGAATAATTATATTTAATAGAAAATGGTAATAAAAATATCATCAAATAAAATCCATAAAGTAATTTTTTAAGAATTTTATTTTTAGTTTTTATAATATTATTTACATAATAATTCATAAAAGAAATTGAAAAACTCAAAATAAAAGAATCACTTAATATTAAATGCATATTTATCAATAATATTATTATTCCTACTATTGATTGTTTTTCACTATATTTAATTTTATCTGTTTTAAACTCTTCTATAAAATTTAGTATGAACGAAAGAATAAATTTAATTATAAAAAAACTTTGAATATTCAGCATTAAATAAGGAATAAGAATTAAAAAAACTAATATTTTTGAAATTTTATTATTAAACGCATAATTTAATATATTCAAAATAAAATAATATGTAAAATTAATATAAAATCCAGATAGTGAAAATAAATTTATTAAGTTTAAATTTCTTATTCCACTTAGTTCATTTAACTCATTATTTTTTTGATTAAATAACATTGTATTTAAAAAAATTTTTACTTTTTCATCACTTATAGAATTTAAAATATTATTTTTTATCGAATAATAATTGATCGGAAAATCAAATATTATTTCAAAATTTCCTTTAATTTCTTTTAAAACACCTTTTGAATTTAAATATGAAGCAAAATCAAATCCAGACTCTAGTTTTATAAAACCAAATTCATTTAAAGAATAATTATCTAAAAAAATAATATCAAATTGGTCACATGGAATATTTAAATATTTAATATTTAAATAATATTTATTAAAGCCATTAAAAATAATAATATAATTCTCTTTTCTTTCTAAAATTAAAAAATATTTAAAATTTAATGATAATTTGGTTTTTATCAAAAATAAAATTATTAAAATTAAATTGGTAGTTATTATTAATAATAATATTTTTTTATTTAACCTTTTTTTTCTAAATAAAATTGTAAATATTATTACAAAAATAGTACAAAATAAGTATTTTTTTAATATAAATAAACTTGTTATAATTAGTGAAATAAAAATTAAAATATACATTTTAATCTTTTAAAATTATCATATCTTTCATTTTAGAAAAAGTTGAATTTCCAATTCCAGTTACATCCTTTAATTCTTCTAATGTATCAAATCTACCATCACTATCTCTATATTCAATAATATTTTTTGCAATTGTTGATCCAACTCCATTAATGTTTAATAATTCATCTTCACTAGCTTCATTAATATTCACTTTTTCAATTGGGTCATTGCCACAAACATCTTCTACTTCATACTTTTTAGGAATGTAATAGGATCCTTTTGCAGTTAATTCTGTATCTAAAAAGAAACATCTTTCATCTGCTGTTGACTTTAAATCGCCGGCAGCTTCAATCAAATCTTCCATAGTTATTACACCTTCTAAAACATAACTACCACTACGATTTACTTCACCAGTTATTGAATATGTAGAACTTGTTGAAGATTTTATTGTTGTATTATTTGAAGATGATGAATTTTTATTTAAATTAGGATCTATTTGTTGAAATGCAATTATTAATAAAAATGTAACAACTAATCCTCCGATAATAACTTTATATATCATGTAATACCTCCTTTATATAACAAGAAGGTGTTAAAATATAAAATTTGCAAGAAAAATAAAAAAACTCATAAAATTATGAGTTTTCAATTATTATTTTATTGATTTAATAACAATATCGTAAGGCTTAGCCACTTTAACAGTAACAATATCACCAACTTTTTTACCAAGTAATGCTTCGCCTAAAGCTGATACGTTTGATATTTTTAAAACAGATTCATCATTAATATCAACTTCTACAGTAGAAACAATTTTAACATTCCAAATTTCTTTAGATTCGACTTCTTCATATGAAACGGTATTTGAAATTTTAACTACCTCTTTACCTTTTTTAGAATTTGAATTTACAATTTTACAATTATTTAAAATATTTTCTAATTCTTTAATTCTTGCTTCGTTTTTTGCTTGTTCATCTCTTGCAGCACTATAATCAGCATTTTCGCTTAAGTCACCCATAGCACGTGCATTTTGAAGAGCTTCTGTTATTCTTTTTCTATCAACATCAATTTTTTCACGTAATTCTTTTTCAAGTTCTGCTTTACCTTCTTCGGTTAATTCAAAAATTTCTTTCTCCATCTTTTTCTCCTAAATCTATAATATATTACCATTTTTAAAAAAATTATAAAATAAATTATTTTATATCTTGAATTTTTGGGTCGTTTTGATAAGCTTCTAAAACTTCTTCAGCTTCTTCTAATTCTTCTTCATCTTCGACAGGAAAAAGTTCATGTTCTTCGTTATATTTCATAACAATAATTTCATCTTCCTTAGATGGTTCATAAATGAAACAATATTCACAATCTCTTTTTTCATTTTCATATGTAAATAAGATTTTATATAAATATTCTTTGCCATCTTCATCGTAAATTATAATATCATCATCATTTAATGTTTTCATTTTTTTTACTCCTTAAATAATCTTCTAAAATAATATATGCACTTACCATATCAATTTTAGCTTTTATTTCTTTCATAGATAAGCCAGCCTCTTGTAAACGATCATGAGCTTCAATAGTAGAAAATGATTCATCAAACATTTCAATATTAAGATTTGGATCTAACTTTAATAAGTCTGAACAAAATCTTCTTACAGAGTCACATCGTTTTCCTTCTTTTCTATCAAGTTGCAAAGGAAATCCAATAATAATATTTTTAATTTGTAATTCATTTACCCAATAAATAACTCTTTCTCTACATGCTTTATAATTGCCGTTTTCAAAACGATAATTTTCTTTGTTATGAACAATTCCTAAAGAATCACTATAAACAATTCCACATGTTGTAGTGCCTAAATCTAATCCAATGTATTTTTCCATACCATATAATTATTTTAATTCATCTAAAGTTAAATTAAAATTAGAAACATCATTTATAGATCCTTGTGCAATATCTGGCTTTCCTCCACCATTTCCACCAAATTTATTTGTAACTTTTTTAATTACAATATTAGCTTTTAAAGAAGGATCAATATTTTTTCCACTTGCAACAATCAATGGATGTTTTCCATTTTCATCTCCAGAAATAACTACTAAATAATTACTAGTTTTTGACTTAATTGAATCTAAAATATTCATTAATCCCTTTTTATCAATATCTTTAAAATAAGAAATTATAATAGTTAATTTATCTTGAGATAAAATTAAAGAATCAATTGATTTTAATTTAGATTGTATTTCCAAAGCTTTATATTTTTCAATTTCATTATTCATTTTATTAATTAATTCATTTTGATTTTTAATCTTTGTAAAAATTTCATTTATATTTTTAACTTCAAAAGCTTCTTTTACGTTATTTAAATTAACTTCTTCCATTTTAAAATTCTCGTATGCTTTATATGAAGTAGTAGCAACAATTCTTCTTACACCTGCAGAAACACTTTCTTCAGAAATTATTTTAAAAATACCAATATCTTGAGTATTTAAAACATGTGTTCCACCACAAAATTCTTTAGAAACATCTCCAAACGTAACTACTCTAACATAATCACCATATTTTTGATCAAATTCAGCAAGAGCACCTATTTTTTTAGCATCCTCGATAGGTAAAACTAAAGTTTTTTGAGGAATAGCCATATTAATAAACTTATTTACCTCTTTTTCTATTCTAGATAATTCATTTTGTCCAACTTTTTCAAAATAATTGAAATCAAATCTTAAATAATTATCATCAACATAGCTGCCTTTTTGACGAATTGAATCACCTAAAATTGAAATTAAAGCAGTTTGTAAAAGATGAGTAGCACTATGATTTCTCATAATATTCATTCTTCTTTCTTTATTTAAAATTAATGTTAATTCATCGCCAACTTTAATTGTTCCATAGCTAACTTTTATATGATGTAAATGTTGTTTATTAGGTGCTTTTGAAACATTAATTACATTAGCTTCAAAATTTTCATTTTTAATAATTCCATTATCTGAAACTTGACCACCCATTTCTGCATAAAATGGGGTTTTTTCAAAAATTACATCGCCTTCATCTTCAATAGAATCAACTTTATTTCCATCTTTAAATAATCCTATAACTTTTGAATTAATATCATCTAAATCATAAATAAATTCTGATTTATCAAAAAATTCTAGTAAATCTTTAGATTGTTTATTGAATGATTCAATTACTTTTCTTGAATTACGTGCTAGTTCTTTTTGCTCTTCTAAGCAAGCATTAAAGCCATCAATATCAATACCAACACCTTTATCTTGACACATTTCTTCAGTTAACTCAATTGGGAAACCATAAGTATCATAAAGTTTAAAAGCATCTTTTCCAGATAATTCTTTTTTTCCATCAATTAACGAATAAAAGATATTTTCACCTTGTTGTAAAGTTTTAATAAATTTCTTTTCCTCTGCATTAATCATCTTTTCTAAATATTCTTGTTTTTCAACTAAATAAGAATAAAAAGGCTTCATTACATCTATCACAACTTTAACTAATTTATATAAAAATGGTTCAAAAAATCCTAATTTTTGTCCATATCTCATTGCACGTCTTAAAAGTCTTCTTAAAACATAACCTCTTCCTTCATTAGAAAAAGACTCTCCATCAGCTAAAGCAAAACAGCAAGCTCTAATGTGATCTGCAATAACTCTAAAAGACATTTCTAATTCGCCTTCATATCTTTTTCCACATAATTTTTCTGTTTCTTCAATAATAGGTTTAAATAAATCAGTTTCAAAATTTGTATTTGTACCTTGTAATACACATGCAATTCTTTCTAAACCAGCTCCAGTATCAATGTTTTTATGAGGTAATTCTTTATAATCTTTTCTATCAACACCATTTACAGCATTATATTGTGAAAAAACAATGCCCCAAATTTCAATATATCGATCATTTTCTAAATCTTCTCTTAAAAGTTTATCACCTATTTTTTCAGGATCATATTTTTCTCCACGATCATAAAATACTTCAGTATTTGGTCCACAAGGTCCTTCACCAATTTGCCAATAGTTTCCTTCTAATGGAACAATATGATTTGGGTCCATACCTTGCTTTTCCCATAAATCTCTTGTTTCTAAATCTTCTGGATGATATGTTACATAAATTTTATCTTTCGGAATACCAAAATATTTTTCATTCGTTAAAATTTCGAAAGCCCAAGCAATAACTTCTTTTCTAAAATAATCTCCAATAGAAAAATTTCCTAACATTTCAAAAAAAGTTTGATGTCTTGAAGTTCTTCCAACATTATCTATATCGTTTGTACGAATACATTTTTGAACGTTTGTAATTCTTTTACATTCTGGTGTTTCACTTCCATCAAAATATTTTTTTAAAGCAGCAACTCCACTATTAATCCAAAGCAATGTTGGATCATTATGCGGAATTAAACTTGCTCCTGGTTCAATCATATGGCCTTTATCTTTAAAAAAGTTTAACCATGTTTCTCTAATTTGTTGACTTGTTAATTTTTTCATATTTTTTCTCCAATAAAAAAGTTCCTAAAATATATTTAGGAACGAATAATCGCGGTACCATCCTAATTCATTTGATTAATCAAATGCACTTAATTGGTTGTAAATTTATAATAAACGAAGCTGCCCTTTTAGTTTCTTAATGGGCTTTTTCACCACTAGCCCTCTCTAATAAAAAGAAAATCTAAAATTTTTTTCATTTAATATTTTATAAAATTTAATTCATTAGTCAATAGTCAATTTTTTAAGATATAAATAAAAAATTCTAACAATTAAAAATACTAAAATAGCAGACATTATTGTAATATATGCAATAGCACCAATTCCAACAATCCCATTGCCTTGATAAGGTGAAAATAATTTATCAAAATTTTTATTCCCTCCAGAAATTATCCATAAAAAAGTTGGTTGAAAAGAAACTCCAATTATAGAAACTGAAAATAATAATGTAGAAAATAATAATTTTAATTTTTGATAATAAAAAACATAAATTAAAATAATAGAAACAAAGGTTAAAATAATAAACATAAATGTTAAATAATCAAATCTAAAATTACAAACTTCACATAAATTTTTATCAACATAAAAATTATTTTTAATTATGTATCCTTTTTCAATTAAAAGAGAACCGCCAAATATTGTATATACTCCTTTAACCATGCAAATAAGCTCAATATTATATTCAGTAAAATAAGAATATTGAATTCCTTGTACATTTAATGTTAAAAGCAATATAACTGATAAAATAAATAATAAAATTGCTATTATTAAAAAATATATTCTAGAATTTATTCTTCGCATATTAATAATCCTTTATTTTTCCTTTATAAAATACCTTATCAATTATGCCACCACCTAAGCATTCTTCTCCATCATATAAAACACAAGCTTGCCCTGGAGTAATTGCTTTATAAGATTCATCAAAAATCAATTTAATATCACCATTCTCTAAATTATAAACTGTTACTTTTTTATCTTCTTGACGATATCTAAATTTTGCGCATAATTGTGTACCATCTTTAATTTTATTATTATATAGGTTAACCATATTTATAATGCAAGAATCACTATTTAAGTGTTCATCTTCTTTTCCATTAGCAACATATAAAATATTATTTTTAACATCTTTTTTACAAACAAAAAAACCATTACTTTTTAAGTCTTTAATTCCGCCAATTCCTAATCCCCTTCTTTGACCTAAAGTGTAATACATAACTCCATCGTGTTTTCCAACAATTTTATTAGTATTAATTTCAACAATATTTCCTTGAGAAGCAGGTATATAATTTTTTAAAAATTCTTTAAAATTTCTTTCACCAATAAAACAAATGCCAGTTGAATCTTTTTTTTCTTTAACACTTACTAAATTAAGTTCTTCTGCAATTTTTCTAACTTCAGTTTTTTCAATATCTCCTAAAGGAAACAAACAAAAATCTAATTGATCATGATTAATTTGACTTAAAAAATATGATTGATCTTTATTTTTATCAAAAGCTTTGTATAAGTGTGGAATTCCATCTTGATCTACAATTTTTTTAGCATAATGTCCCATTGCAATTTTGTCACATCCATTTTTCTTAGCAAAGTCTATAAAAGGACCAAATTTAATATATTTGTTACAAAAAATATCTGGATTAGGAGTTCTTCCTTTTTTATATTCATCTAAAAAATAACTAAAAACATAATCCCAATATTCTTTTATAAAATCTATTCTTAATAATGGTAAATTTAATCTATCAGCTACATCTTTAGCATCTAAATAATCTTGTTCTTGAGGGCAAATTGAGTTGTCAACAGTTGGATTTCCTAAATAATCATTATTTGAAAAGAATCCCAATTTCTCATAAAACAACAAACAACATCATAGCCTTGTTTTTTTAATAAATAGGCAGCGACTGCACTATCTACGCCACCTGATAATCCTAACATTACTTTCATTTTAAAATTTCCTTTGAATCTAAGATAATTGTAAATGGTCCATTATTAATTAATTCTACTTTCATATCTGCACCAAAAACACCCGTTTTTACAATATAATTTTGATTTTTTAAAAAATCATTAAACTTATTATATAATTCGTTTGCATCTTTTGGTGATAAACAATTTATAAATGACGGCCTATTTCCATGTTTTAAATCTGCATATAAAGTAAATTGAGAAACTGATAAAATTTTTCCATCAACATCTTTTAAAGAAAGATTAGTTTTTCCATTTTCATCTGGAAAAATTCTCATATTCAACATTTTAGTTGCCATTTTATTCATAATTTCTTCATTATCACCATAAGTAAATGAAACAAAAACTAAATACCCTTTATCTATTGAAGAATATAATTTATTTTCTATTGTTACGCTTGCTTTATCAACACATTGAATTAATAATCTCATAATTATTATTCTACAATATTTTATTTAAAAATAATATAATAAAAGAATGTTAAAACCTTTAGCTTTTAGAATGAGACCAAAAAATATTGATGAAATTTTAGGTCAAGAAGAAATTATAGGTGAAAATGGATTTTTAAAAAATTCAATTAATAGTAATACTCCATTATCTTTTATTTTATATGGCCCTCCAGGAACAGGAAAAACTACCATTGCAGAAGCATACGCTAATTCATTAAATTCTTTTTATATAAAATTAAATGCTGTAACTTCAAACAAAAAAGATATTGAAAATGCAATAAATGAATGTAAAAATCATTATCCATCTATAATTATTATTGATGAAATACATCGTATAAATAAAGATAAACAAGATTTGCTTTTACCTTATGTTGAAGATGGAACTTTTTATTTAATAGGTGCTACTACTGCTAATCCTTATATATCAATTAATAAAGCTATTAGAAGTCGTTTACACATTTTAGAAGTTAAACCCCTTTCTTTAGATCAAATTTTTATTGGATTAAAAAAAGCTATAATTTCAAAAAATGGCCTAAATAATCAAATTCAAATAGATGATGAATCGCTTAAATATATAGCAAAAAATAGTGGTGGTGATTTTAGATATTCTTTGAATTGCTTAGAAGTATTATCTATTTCTTCAAATTCTAAAGTAATCAACTTAGAATATACTAGAAAAATACTAAAAAACTCAAATTTACAAGTAGATAAAGATGAAGACAATCATTATGATAGTGTAAGTGCACTTCAAAAATCAATTAGAGGCAGTGATGTGCAAGCATCTCTTTATTATGCTGCAAGATTAATGGTTTCAGGTGATTTGCAAAGTTTATATAGAAGATTACTTGTTACTGCTTACGAGGATATTGGACTTGCTAATCCTCAAGCATGTTTAAGAGTAAAAGCTGCTATAGATGCTAGTGAGTATGTTGGATTACCTGAGGCTGTTATACCACTTTCAGTTGCTATTATTGATCTATGTTTATCTCCAAAATCTAAAGAAGCCGATTTAGCAATTCAAAAAGCAATGGAATCTGCTAAAAAATATCCTTTAGAAGTAAAGGAATATTTAAAATATACTCCTGTTAATTTATCTGATGAAGAAAAATATCCATATGATATGCCAGATTTATGGCCTCATTTACAATATTTACCTGAAGCAATTAAAAATCTAAAATTTTATATTCCAAATGAAAACGCTTCCTCAAGTTATGAAAAAGCGTTAAATGAAAATTATAAAAAATTAGAAAAATATGTTAAAAGTTCTAATATACCTGAATTAAAAAAATATTATACAAAGAAATTTAAATAATTATTTAATTAATATTTTTTCATTTTTAATTTCAATTTTATTTTTTGAAATTTTAAAAGCATTAAATACTTCTTCTTTTATATTATCAATTTCATTTTTATTGGTGCATAAAGTTGCTAAAAGTTCACCTTTTTCAATTTTATCACCAATTTTTTTATTTAATACAATACCAGCAGACATATCAATCTTATCTTCAATTTTTTCTCTTCCACCACCTAAATGCATTGATGAAACCCCAATTGTTAAAGCGTTAATTTCTTCAATATAGCCATCTTTATTTGAATAAATAGGAACAATGTTTTTAGCAACTTCAAATTTATTTGGATTTAAAATATAAGAAATGTCTCCACCTTGAGCTTTAACGAATTCAACAAATTTATCAAAAGCTTTTCCGTTATTTAAATTTTCAATTAAAGCTTTTTTAGCAAGTTCTTGATTTTCAAACAATTTAGCTTGTACTAACATGATTGATCCACTTTCAATACATAGTTCAGTTATATCTTTAGGACCTTTATTTTTTAAAGTATCAATAACTTCTTTAATTTCCAAGTTGTTCCCAATTGCATGGCCTAACGGTTGATCCATATCTGTTATTTCAGCAATAACATTTTTATTTAATTTTTTACCAATATCAACCATCGTTTTAGCAAGTTCTTTAGCACTTTCTTTATTTTTCATAAAAGCACCATTACCACATTTAACATCTAAAAGTATACAATCTGCACCACTTGCTAATTTTTTTGACATTATTGAACTAGCAATAAGTGGAATGCATCCAACAGTACCTGTAACATCTCTTAAGGCATATAATTTTTTATCAGCAGGATCAATATTTTTATCTTGACCAATTATAGCAATTCCAATTTTATCAACTTGTTCAACAAATTCATCATATTTTTTATAAATATTAAAATTAGGTATTGATTCTAATTTATCTAAAGTTCCTCCAGTATGTCCTAGCCCTCTTCCACTCATTTTAGCTAATTTTCCACCACAACTTGCAACCATAGGTCCTAAAATTAAAGAAACTTTATCTCCAACACCTCCAGTTGAATGCTTATCAACTTTTAATCCAGGAATCTTTGATAAATCCCAAACTTCACCAGAATGCATCATTTCATAAGTTAAGTTACTTATTTCATCAATATTCATCCCTTTTAAGTAAATTGCCATTAATAAAGAACTAACTTGATAATCAGGAATGTTACCATTTACATAATTTTTTATAAAATAATGAATTTCATCATTTGTTAATGCATAACCATCTCTTTTTTTCTCTATTATTTCAATAAAATCCATATATACTCCTTATTTAATTATTAATTTTTAATAAATTTTATACTATAATAATTTTAATGAATTTTGAAGAGCATTTAAAGAAATATTTAGATAAAAATACAATAGATTTATTATTAAATAGTTTAGATAAAGAAAGAACAAATTCCTTAATTTTAAATAAATATAAAATTAATAATGACGATTTTATAAATACATTTCCTTTAATTGAAAAACATCCTTTTTTAAATAATGTTTTTTATTATGATAAAAGCATTTATGAATTTGGAAAAAACTATTTATTTGATAATGGAGCTTATTACATAATGGATGCTGCTAGTATGCTTGTTAGTGAAATATTACCAATTCAAGATAATGACGTTATTTTAGATATGTGCGCTGCTCCTGGAGGTAAAAGTATTTATTTATCTTTAAAAAATAAAAATATTAATTTAATTTCTAATGATATATCACATGAAAGATGTTTAAAAATGTCATCTAATATTGAAAAATTAGGTTTAGATAATATTATTGTAACAAATTATGACTTTTTAAAAGATAACACAAATTATTTCGATTCTAAATTTGATAAAATAATTTTAGATGCACCTTGTTCTGGAAGTGCTATGTTTAGAAAAAACGATCTTGCTAAAAATGATTGGAATATTAAAAAAGTTTTATCTTTAGCAGAAACTCAATCAAATTTATTAAATAAAGCATATCAAATGCTTAAAATTAATGGATATATAGTGTATTCTACTTGTTCTTTTTCTTTTGAAGAAAATGAAGAAGTAATTTTAAAATTTTTAAAAGAGCATAATGATATTGAAATAGTTCCAATTTTTAATAACGATTCTTTTTTTAGAAGCAACGAATTAA
>CAZDPH010000018.1:0-12263 GCA_964507285.1 uncultured Staphylococcaceae bacterium
GAAGGAAACCCACCTTGTTGATATATACAATTGCCTCATCCACGGTGTGGATGCATTCCGGATCATCCAAGGAAACGCCATGCATTACCCAGGTTCCGCCTTCGTTTGGCATTATTTCCGCCTCCATTCCTCTATCTGTTCTGGCTTCTCAATGATTCTGGACAGCATCCGCCTCATCAGGAGCTGAAAGATCACCATGCTCTTTATAAAAGGCTCGAATCTCTTCATCAATCCAGATATTAATTTTTTCTTCTGAGTCTGCTTCAGGTTGGTGTAACGCTTGTCCATCTGGAGCAGGCGACCATCAAACATTTTGTGATTTTTCCGGACAATGCATCACCTCTATTCACTATCCATCCTGTCCGCCATCTGTCGTTGTTGTATAGGACGAATTATCTTTATTTTGGCATTTCCTTTAATAATTCCTGGACTTCTGCCAGATGAGTGGCAGTGAAGGTTAGTGTATCTTCATGCCCAATAGGAATCTCAACCTTTCCTACCCCAGCAGTAGATGCGTTTTGAATAGCTTTTAAATAAGCCTCTCTAATATTGTCTTTTTCTCGTAATGCTTCGAAGCGCTTGCTGCATTCCAGACACAACGCAACTCTGGTTTGAGGAAAATAATATCTAGGTTTTAACTCTAAGTTGTTAACCTCCATAAGCATCCACGGCTTGGGACGCAAACACATTTGACAGAAAGCCATCTTTTTTGCTCCCTCGGGTGTGTAAATTTGAAGAGTATTATCCCGTATGTTTGTCCCATTCAGATCAAAAACAGCTCCATTACTTCTACGGCCCTTCATCACAGATCGTTGAACTTTTTCCGTAAAAATGGTAACCGGATTTTTTAAAGCAGATTTTATATGCTGAATAAGCTGTGCTCTATCGCGCACGGGTTTTTCTGGGAATGAGTATTCGGTATAGTAATCATTTGTGTGCCCCATACCGATATACTCTAGGTCATATTCTGCTAAAAGTTCGTCTGACAGGTATTCGTCACGATAAAACCCTCGAAGGATTTCCTCGGAATGAACAAAATAATCATCCATCAAAGCTTCCACATCATCTGCCGTAAGCTGTTCTTGATAATCAATATCGTCGTAATAGATATCAGACAGATTCCGACATTTGATGAATTCGGCCAACCCTTCACACTCCTTGTGAACTGTTATGTCCTGCAGCATTTCAACAGCGAAATATCCAACTGGCTGTTTACACAAAAACATTTCCATATTTTTTATTTCACCCAGTTCATTTTTTAACGGAATCATTTCTCTCAACTGAAGAAGAGTGCCCTGACAGTCATTTTTTTGTAGAGCACTGTTTAAATACTCGGTTACCAAGAACCGGTAGATGGTAGTTGCATCACTTCCTTTAATTATTTCTTGAAGCTTCCTTTGGTAGCGACTCTTTTCCCATTCAGAATTCATCTCATTGATATTTACACCAAGCATTTTCTCGCACATTGATTTTGAAAGTAATGTTTGATTGAGAATCCAATACGATTTATTCGATATATTCGCTTTTTCCTTTACGAAAATACTGTCATCTAGCCAGGAAATGTACTGTGTTCCTCCTTTTATCCCATACACAGGAATTATTTTCATTTTTCTTAGTTCTTCTTGAAAATCATTAGGTGCTCCCTGAAGATATTCGTATAGATACGTTCTGAAGGATTCCTCACCTATAAACTCTTCTGCATACCTCTTTAAAAGAGGGAACACTTCTCTGAATGATGCTTCAGCACATGCCAAAGCATTAAAAATAGCATCAATACGTTCCTTCTGTTCTTTTGACACTCCATCCACTGTAGGACAAATTACTGTTTCAGGCCGTAACATACCATAAGCAGAAGAATCCAGTTCACTAAGCAAAATATTCGCAGCTTCCGGGTATTTGAGTGCAGTTTTTTCATAAGCAGCAGCAAATACACTCTTGTCGAATGTCGGCAGTACTTTTTCAGAACGTAATCTGCTTAAATAATCATATCCTTTCAAATAATCAAAATCAGAAAGGTCGTTAACATAGGTTCTCTGATTACCATTAAAACGGAATGCAAATCTGGAAAATCGCAGCACGTTTGCTCTGTCTTCAGATTTTCTGGCATGAATAACCGCTATTATGGCATCATACATTTCACCTCTTATAATGTCATTCCAAGCCTTACAATCAACCTCAATTTCTTCACGAGATGTGGTCAATTCAAATGGAGCATCAATAATCATCGGTATTTTTATCCGGTGCTTTGTCGGAAGGCCTACATATAAAGGATAGTCTGTCGCAGATGTCTTGTCCGGTACATAGCATATAATTTGCTGACTAGGACTAATTTTCCTTGCGCCATTTTCACGCTCTTCTAAAGCCTTCTTGTCTGTAATAACAAATGGGTGAACATACTTGCTGAATATATACGAATGGCCATCAACAGTAATCGTTCTTTGGATATTTGTATCCGTGATAGTTACCTTGTGCCCATTAATATCAATTTCTTTCAAATGTCTAAGGCATAGACAAAGTTCAAGAATATCGGCAGTCTTAAGTGTCGGCATAGATGACCGATCCTTCAGCGTGATTTCCATTCTTGTACCCTTAATCGGTTCCTTAAATCCGGATAACAGCCGGGGAATAGTTGGCTCCTCTGCTTTGAGTGAAAAATTATATTCACCACTATATATTTTTACTTCTGAGGCAGACGCAAAAACTGTTTTAAATCCAACACCTTTCTCTCCAATGGACCGATAATCACCATTTAAAAGACGATTTTTGGTTGATTCTCCAATGGCAGTTATAGAACGGATGTTTTCTCTGGTAAAACCAGCCTCATTGTATTCTGTGATGATCGTAGTACCTTTCTGAGTGAGCATAAATGAAGGAGTTCGCCCTTGTGGATAAACACAATCATCAGCATTCTGCAACAGTTCTTGAATAAACCGTGTTCGATCTGTACCAGATTTAAGAATCAAGTCCAGATAGCTTTTGTATCCGTTATTACCTAATGAGTCTTTAACTGTTAATCGAATATTCCTAAGATCGCGAATATAATCACTGGCTGTCCCGATGCCATTTTCAATGCATTGGTCAAGCAAATTAGATGCTTCTCTAAGTTTGATTCGTATTGCAAAAGTATCATGAGTATCCACCGCATAGCAGAATGCAGCAAAGGATGACAATGGATTGCTTTGGGACAGAATAATTCCGTTATAGCATGGCAAGAAACGATCTTCAGGTATATCAATACAAATGCAGGCTGACCTACAGAAATTCATATATTTCTCGATGATTCTCGGTGTTTCAGTGAGTTCAAAGCCATCATATAGCACACTATCTATCACAGTCATCTGCGCTGCATCTATAGAAAATTTAGGTCTGCGACAGTCTCGAATTGCATCATTTGCTACGCGAAGCACAATATCCGCCAGACGTTTATGTTTCATAATGCATTCAACTTGATTAACAGTAAATGTCAATTTATCATCTTTGGGAAATTCCTTCTCACTATATTCATAATTTACATCACCCAAATAATCTAATATATCCTTCGTCACCTTCGAGATATGCATAGCTCTACGGAACAAACGATTGTAGACATTTTTTTCTACATCAATTCCGAATTTACCAACTGTCATATTATCCGGTACAAGAAACAACGATTTTGTCGCACCAATGAGCTGCGCCACTTTATCTGGATCACTTATATCTTCTGCAGGATCAAAATAAAATATATCGGATGCCTGTTTGAACGCACCATCTACTGTCTCAAATAAAGGAAGAGTCAGAAAATGACTACCCTTAAATGCATCCAGGCAGCTTAAACATATTTCTTTTCCATTATTTACTGCAAAAAGACTACCTCGTTGAGAGGGAAGATAATATACAATATCCTGTCGTGCTATTTTAGCCCAATCAGAAAATACGTAGTCCACTAACTCTGCCATATACTGAGTTGTTTCCTTGAACCATAAATTTCCTCCTGGATTCCCCTTGTCCTGGGGATCCACGAACTCACGAGACGCATCCAGTTTAAATGGTGCATGGCAAACAATTGGTACCGTAAATGCCAATTGCGTAGGAAGAAATGAATACAGCCCGCCATTGCCAACCTTTTCAACAGCTTCAACATGCGGAACTACTGCTTGCAACAGCATCGGCTTGCCGCCCTGACTACCAACCAGGGTTTTATCTCCATAACGGGATTGGCAAGCCGCCTGACTATAAATAACGGGGTAGCTGTATCTGGTACAAGTGATTTCTTCAACAGTCTCCCGATCCATTCCATTATTGTGATCACGTAGACAAACAGCTATCTTGACATCGTCCTCGCGATAAAACTTTCCTGTGTCGGGGATAGAAGCCCTAGACACCTTGAATTCCATACTTCTCCAATGGTCATAATAAAGCTTAAGAGAAGTTAGTTTATTAAGGAACAATAACGGATTTTTGCTAAATAAAGATTCCTTTCGGCAATACTGATCACGAATTTGCCCATATATTTCCTTGGCACGTCCAGGCACAAAAAGTGTCATTTGTGTGCCCGCACAATATTGGTTATTTTGGTAAGCTGCAACCGGGATTGTAAAATTCTCTTTAAACAGCTCAAAGGAGAACCATCCGCTACGTATCAAAACGCGTGATGCAACACCAAATACAGATTTAAAGCCAATGCCTTTTTCTCCAATTTCATTCTTCGAAGCAGAAACGTTTTTTGCCGCCTCGGCAATTCCTGTAATTGCGAATACATTGAATGGACTAAATCCAACCTCATTATATGTAAGGACTATTTCGCCATTATTAAAATCAAAACGCATATCCAGCTTACAGTCGTCCGATTTGAGATATTCGCAATCATCAACATTCTGAATCAACTCAAAGATAAATCGTAGGCTATTCGAATATAAGCCGTCTTCACCAACGGAGAGTAGCGAACTTAAAAGTTGCGGATAATTTTCTCCATGCAGTTTATCGTTTTCTGCAACTGCCTCGCGAAATTTACGTAAAAGCTCAATAAAGCATTTCCCGTCTGCTGCAGATTTGATTTCATCTGCAGATACTTGTTTTAATCCATCTCTAAGTGTCTCTAACTGACGTGAACCAAGATCACGACAATCAACACTGCCATATGTGGCAGAAAGGTTATGGAGCATTGCCATGTTTATTCCTCCATGACGGTAATAATACCGTTAACAAGAAGCGTCGTATAAATATCCGCTTTGTTAGTAAGTGACTGAATTTCATTAGTCTTACGAGCATAATTTTCTTGCACTGCTTCAAGCTCGCTCATTTTCATTCTTCGAATAGAGTCGTCATATGCATCGTTGATCTGCTGTTCCAATGAACGAATATGATTTCTCTGATTATTTGCAAGACTTTCAAGCTTGAATGTTATTGTTGTGCTCACATTCCGTTTGTGTTCTGCTCGTGCAGACATCCAGCGAGCCACATGTAGGCTTTCAAGGATTGACCAATCGTAGTTTATGTCATCATTTCCCATGACACTTCTTGCATTTTCCAGGATGTCAGGAAGTTCTGCTGCAACTTGCTCGTTTTCGCAAATTGTTACAAGGCGTGTATAATCATTAAATCCTGTAAATTGCCAGGCATATACAGAAAATGGATACGTGCCTGCCGGCATTGAATCTGTGTAATGTATTAGTTTTAGGTATACGGTATCTCCTTTTGAAAAAAATGCAGCGGCCTGTTTAGCTAAAGGATGCATTGCTGTAATGAAGAAGCTGCCTCGATTTTTTGACGCGGCATCTGCATCGAAGGTAATGGCATGATTTGGCTGCTTGCCTGTTAAATAATTCTCCCATGGTCCCCTTAAGGCATTCCGGCTTCCTGGCATTTTTCTCAAATCATCCTTGAGAATACCTCTCGCAGTAGCATTAAGCCGAAGATTCTTCACATTACCCTCGCCTATAATATATGTTCCTTCGCCAACACGTGCCTTTAGATATTGATCTATCAACCTCTGAAGCCCCTGTGGAGTCAGCCATGGATTTTCAGCATGTCTGATTTCCTGAGCGGTAGTGAACTCGGTCAAGTCAAAACCAAACAGCTCTTTTTCTTCCTCCTCAAGCCTTGTGATTTCCTGTAGTTTACGTACTTCATTGTCTGCGATCTGCTCAAGCTTTCTGCTACGTTCATCATCGGTGAGTGTAGTATCCAAAGCAATGCCTTCGATTCCGGTAGCAATTTCTCCAAGAATTTCCTCGCATTCTCCGATACTATTTTCGAAAATACCAATTCTTTTTAGACAACGGTGATAAATCTCAGCATCGATGGTATTTTCTGTAATGACATTATAAATATTGACTGCTTCACTTTTTTGACCACGTCGATCAATACGGCCTATTCGCTGCTCTATTCGCATCGGGTTCCATGGCAAATCGTAGTTGATCATCATGTCGCAGAACTGATAGTCAAGGCCTTCTGATCCAACTTCTGTGAAAAGAAGAATATCAATTGCATCTGCATCCTCTTTTGGTCGTTCAAAACGTGTCTTGTAATTATATCGTTGCGTATCCTTTACACCACCATCTATCTGTTCTACGCGATAGCCGAGATTGGTGAGCTTTTTCTTGAGATACGAAAGTGTATGCCGAAAAGTGCTAAACAACATAATTTTATTGTTTGGCATTTCCTGTTTCAGCTGAATAATCTTCAGCGTTTCATCTAACTTAGGATCTTCAGATGGAAGATTATCTGCCAACTTGAGTATATTCGCTGCAAGGGAGGAAATAGTGTCTTCGGAAGCACCATCCATACTAAAGGCTCCGTATTCAATATCGGGATCGTCGTTCAATTGATAAACTCTGCGTGCGATAATATCCCTAATATGAGGCGCTAATCCAAAAATGCAACCTGCAGCCTGTCGCTTAATTGTGCTCATCATGAAGGCCACTGATCGAGGATCATGAAGCATAGCTAAAGCCTCTTTTTCAAAGGATAGCAGCTCATCATGGAGCCGTTTCTGATACTCTGTAAATTCGGTAGATATGGTATGTGATCTACGAACGCAAAAATCTTGAATATCTCTTCTGCGGGTTCGGTTAATCATTGTTGCAAAGCTGTGTAAAGATTCGATATCAGATATTAATTTTACCCGCTCTTCTCGAGATATTTCCTTCTTTTCAAGACGTATTAAAACATCGTCGTACAGAGGATTCTCTGATATGACATTATCTCCCCACTGTGTCCGTCTTACATTTAAAAGCTCGTTCACTGCGGCATCAGCCCATCCATCTTCAGCGGCACGAATCAGACGAACAGCCCGTGAAATGTATTCATTCGGTCTAGCCATCATTTCAAAGGTCTTCTGATCTATTACAATATCCGGGCGCAAAACATTAAGTAGCGTAAAAAGGTCGTCGTCTCCGGTCTGAAGAGGTGTTGCTGTAAGCATTACAACTGCATCTGCATGGTCACAGAAATATTTAGTGCACTTATAGGCAAAGGCCTTATCCTTTTCCATACTTCCATTGCGGATATGGTGGGCCTCATCTACAATAACAAGATCGAAATGTGGTTCTGGATCCAGTTCAGTAAGACCAAAAGAACGCGTTTTTTTCTGATCATCTCCGTTATATAGACGACTATCCATAATAGAGTAGGGAATAATAATTTTACTGTAACGAACAGGCCATTCTCCATCACGGTCAGTATCTGAAATAATCTGGCGTAA
The DNA here is from genome assembly GCA_964507285.1 of uncultured Staphylococcaceae bacterium. Classification (GTDB taxonomy): domain Bacteria; phylum Bacillota_I; class Bacilli_A; order RFN20; family CAG-826; genus Onthovivens. The sequence goes on from CAZDPH010000018.1 coordinate 7,682, forward strand.
AGCAGCTCCATCAACAGGGATAAAATCCTCATCAAATCGCTTCATTTCATCTTCCCATTTTCGCTCTGCAACGAGAGGTCGAGGGCAAATGACAACAATTCGATTTAGATCATTTCTAGCCTCTAATTCCTTAATAATCAGACCTGCTTCAATTGTTTTACCAACACCGACACTATCTGCGATTAAAATACGCGGTTCATCGGCATGTATCATTTTTAAGGCTGGACGGAACTGATACGGCACAAAATCAATACGAGCTGAATTGAGTGAATATAAGTTTTGCGAAGAAGGATTGTTAATCTGGTAAGCAGTTAGATAGCTACGCACAGCATCTATACTAACCCAGTCATAGCTTGCAGTTTCCTCCACCAGCTCAATCTGTCCGGTATAGAAACTGCTCAGCTTTCCGTTTATGAAAACTTCGTATTTGGTGATGGCCCCCAGGTCTTTAATTGAATGCACCACACCACGAACATCCGGTGACCCAACCAGACGGACTAAGCTATTTTCCCGAATTTCTCCTTTAGTAACGGCGATGGAGCCAAAAGATGAATTGTCAGTATCGGCAGAAGTAGGCATAGTAATCCTGATGCTGTCTGGACGTTCAATATACTCTATAAATCCATTAACATCACGAATAAGTGAATCGTCTACATCAAGCTGAGAAAACAAGGCGGAAATCGTACGTAAATCACCAAGCACGACATCCTTGCCAGGAAGTTCTGCACTGCAATGTGCCCAGTTATTCCGCACGTTCATCATTTCTCGAATCACTTCGCGTTCGCTAGTTGGCAGATATGCCACTGTTCGCATGTCATACCATGATTTATTTGCTATGCGTAGAAGCGCAGCAAGATCAAAGTCAGAAAGCTTAGAAAATCCTTTGCTATTTGCAATTTCCCGCTGGTTATAGCTTAAGCTGTTAAGAACACAGTCCTCCCACCATGTATCTGCCACCCTAGGCAGAATGCCACCCAACCATTCAACAAGTGCTGTTGTAGCCTCGTGAAGGTAAGAATTCATTTTACTTACAATATTTTGATCATCCATTACATTCACCTAGTTCTTTTTACTATTCATAGACATAAAGATTGTGATTCATAACAGTAATATGCCCATCAGCCATTCATGAATACTTTTCACATAACTATATTCATCGACTGGCACACTATAACTATCCTTGCCAAGTTTATTCATAATGCTATTGATACGAAGAATCCAATCTGTTTTCGGATCTTTTCCTCCGACCATATTGGCCTCCTCTGGCCTGACCATGGAGTCTTCAAAAAGCAAGGACCAGTTTTTTCCGTTCAAAATGATGGCCTTGCATTCTGCCAATGTCACATAATCCCAAATCGGTATTTCCTCATTATTGCCATCATTAGAGAGCCTCTCATATGTTGCCTCATCAGCAACGCCTTTAGCCCTAGTATAAATAGACTTGGGAAGTCCTTTTACAAGCCAACTATCCCCATAATAATCTTGCAGTCTTTCAGAAACGATTAGTTTTACTTTAGATTCGATCTCGCGAAGCATACTCTTGGTTTCTTCGTTGTAAATTTTGGTTTCGTTTTGCCAATATTCATCTAATCCCTCTGGTGTAAAGTCTGGTCTTGCATCTGCAATGGCCTTCTGGTAAGCCCGCCAAAATCTTGTGTCAGCACCTCCTCCAAAATATCCTCTAAGGTCTTTTCTCTGATCTGCAGTCAGACTGTTTATATAAGTAGTTAAGGGCTTAAGATAATACTGAATAAGTCCAAACATATCGTCGAGATTCTGTGTCTTGGGCATAATCATCGACTTGTCTACGAGCATACTCACAATATCATCAATTACACGGATAACCCCTTGAATGCCTCTGTTCATTGTCAGCATTCCGCTATCTCGATCGCCCTTATTCCATTCATCCAAACATGCTTCTCTTATGTAAAGAAGGCATTTTTCAATAAACGGATAAAACAAATCGCATGTTTCTTGATTGCTTCCGCAATCGAAGGTGCCTGCTTTTTGCAGTGTATTTTTCTTTCCATATGTGTCAAAGAATCGGCATTTCTTTAAAGCCGACTGAACGGCTTCGACCGTAATGCAGCGGTCAGGTGTGGACTCATTTTCACCGATTACAACTCTTGCGTGAAGAGGCGATGTAGGCTCTTCTCCTAACATTTGTGCAATTTTAGAACGAAGTGCCTGGCGCTGTTCACCCATATCAGGCGATTCCCATAGCATGTCTGCATTCAATGTAACTCTAAGAGACTTGGGAACAGCTTTTTGGTTTTCATTGATATCCATAAAAAGCTTAATTTGCTCGGTTCGTTCCAAGTCAACAAATGCCACTACCGGTATTGTATTGGTAGAAGCATATTTAGAATCTGAGTATCCGTAAAGCCGATGCTGACCATCAATGATATATGCAGAACGATATCTCTTTGGAATATGCAGCACTCCTATTTTTGAAATTGTCCCATCTATTTTCGTGGCAGACTGGTCAAATACTAATCCTTTTCCATTTGTATCTATGCTGATGATAATAGAATTAGGGAAGTATCCTCCATTATTGATAAAACCACGCACGTCCTGAAGACGCTTTTTCTTAATGATGCGCTGGTATGTAGGCATCATATTTTGATTTGCTTCTGAACGATGCAGTACATAACCTATTTTTAATAGCCTTTCTGGCTCAATCGAAAAAGAATAGTAAATGTAGCCCCCCATCTTTCCCTGTATTGCAGGAACACGATCATCCATATTCTTAATCTCTTGATTGGCAAACAAATTACCAAGAAGCTGATATCTTGAACAGGAACCGAGATGCTTGGCAAGTTCGCTATAATACTCAATGGCAGAATCATTAAAATATGCAATGCCTGCTTTATCTAAAAGAGCAAGGTCTCTTCTGTTCGTAATATAGTTGTGCGACGCCCAGATGAATTTCGTCTTTCTGCCAGGGTACTTTTTCAATTACAGCGGATCAAAAATCTGGACCTCGTCAATAAAAATTGCCTTAAAGCGTAGCTTAACATTACCGTTTCGAACCTGTTCAATGCAGGCCTGAATTTCTTCCTCTGAGGCAATATTGTTATCACAATGACTATTCAAACACTCTTCGTAAATTTTCTTTACGAGCTTATGAAACGTCATAATGTACAGGTGATGATTAGCTCCAAAGCTGGCACAGCTTTTCTTGAAATTATAAGAATCTGCAAGGTTGCTATTGAAGCATGTCAGAAGCACATTGGAATCCTTGTACGTGCTAGCATATTTAAATGCTTTAGACAGAAGCAGAACGCTTTTCCCCGCGCCGGGATTAGCGAGTATAACACGGTGCCCTTTTCCCATATCATTGACGATACCAACCTGATATTCATCCAGGAAGAAGGTCTTGTACTCCTGTTCTTTGCCGGTAATCTTCATATCCTCATCGGACACGGCAATACGCTTGGTTTCTACCTGAACTTCTTCGGTCTCATTCATGACGACCGTGTATTCGGGTGCCAATCTTTCAAAGATTGCTCGGCATTCAGACTCGGTTATCTCTGTAAAGGATTTGTCATAGGACTTCCGAATATCACTGAACATTTTGAGATCCTTAACAAGTTTTTCTTTGCCCTCAGAGGTGATGGGTTGAAAAAATCCATAGGTAGCGTAAGCATACAAACGTTGAAGTTGCGCTTTTGTTCCGGATACCTTCCCGATTTTCTCATCCGGGAACATGACAATATGCTTATATGGGAACTTTAGAACCTTGTAGTCTCCAGTACGGACAATCAACATCTTCGAATCCAGTAACCGCGCATAAATCTGATCCTCGACCATTTTTACATACATCAGATAGCCATCAATCTTCGTAGGATCCAACTTTCCCACATAAAGTGAATACGTAAGCAAACCTTCCGTTGGAGAGATGTACATTCCCATCTTCACGGTCGCTGTACTCATGCCTAAAGGATCAATCCCAACAGCTATGTGGCCACTTTTAAAATTACGCGCAGCATTCCGCAGTAAAGCCTTTTCAGCCTTTGTGATATGCTCTTTTCTCTCATAATCCTGCGGCCATAAGCGAATAGCCATGACAATTACCCCTTTTCTATGAAAAAATGTGTATCTCAATGTAAAAGCTAAAATAGGCACCTCTCAAATAACCTCATTTAGCATATGTGGGATTGATTTCATGGCTCATCAGGGATTATTTCCAATATGTCATCAACCGTACAATCTAATATTGAGCAGATCTTAACAAGAACTTCCACTCGAACATCTTCATTCCTGCCTAGTTTGGCCATTGCGTTTGTCGTGATCTTTGCTTCAGTGCACAATTGAGTTTTTGTCATCTTTTTGTCTATCAGCATTTTCCACAGCTTGTTGTAGCAAACAGCCATTTTGAGGGCCTCCCGTTTGAGTATATGAATCGCAAATAGTTGCAACAATATCTTTACAATTAAGTATATCAAGTCGCAATTAAAATATCAAGTTTTTCTTGAAATCTTCAAGGCCGCTTTCCGTATACTGATATGTCAAATTTACCTCCTCTCACAAACTGGCAAGCAGTGTCTGGGTGCTACCCAGCCGTTTTTGCTTGTTGGGG
>CAZDPH010000019.1:0-12095 GCA_964507285.1 uncultured Staphylococcaceae bacterium
AGATGAAGTAATGATGAAATTTTAAAAGCTTTGGGTAGAACCCAAAGCTTATTTTATTTAATTATAATATCATTATTTTCTTTAGTAATATGTGAAGAATAAAACTTTTTCATTCCATCAATTAAATAAGTTAAATCCTTAACTCCTGCAGTTTCAATACATGAATGCATTGCAAGTTGAGCAAGTCCAATATCAACTGTAGGAATACTTACTTGGCTAGTTGAAATTGCTCCAAGTGTTCCTCCACCTCGAACATCACTTCTATTTGTAAAGTCTTGATATTTAATATTAGCATTACTTAATATCATTTTAAAAATAGCTTCACTATAACCATCAGTAGCATAATGTTGAGCAGCATTATGTTTAATTACTATTCCATCATTCATAAAAACTTTATTTAATTGATCGGTTTTACTAACATCATTAGGATGAACTGCATGAGCATTGTCACAACTTACCATTAAAGATTTAGCAAAAGCTTTTTTAATTTCCTCTTCGTTTAAAGATAACCCTTCTTTAATTCTATTAATTGTATCAATTAAAAAAGTAGATGCTGCTCCTTGCTTAGTTTGACTTCCAACTTCTTCATTATCAAAAGCTACGCAAATATTAATTGATTTATTGTTTAAATCAGAACTTATAAATCCTTTAAATAATCCAAAAGCACTTTCTAAATCATCAATTTGAGGTGCTAAGAAAAATTCATTATTAGATCCAATTACACTTCCTCTAAATCTAGAATATAAAGTTAAATCATAAGATAAGATATTATTTTTATTAATTTTAAATTCATTCTCAATTAAATTATTTAAATTTTCTTTTTCACCTAATAAAGGCAACAAATCAATTTGTGCATTATATTTTTTTCCATCATTAACTTCCCTATTAAAATGTATACATTCATTAGGGATTACAAGCAAATCTCTATCAAAATTAATCATTCTTTCTTCTATTTTATTATTATTTTTAACAAAAATTCTTCCAGAAATTGATAATGGTCTATCAAAGAAAGAAGAAAAAATAGGTCCTCCATAAACTTCTGTATTTAACATTGAATAATGATCTTGAATTAAAATATTATTATTAGGTTTAATTTTAAAGGTTGGAGAATCTGTATGAGCAGCTGCTATATTAAAAGATAAATCATCAACTTCATTAGGTAAAGAAAAAGCAATAATTGAAGAATTATTTCTAGTTACAAAATAATTATTTCCTTTTATAAGATTCCAACTTTCATTTTCTTTTAATTCAATAAATTTTTTATCACTTTTATTTAATAAATCTTTAATAGATAAAGTAGCTTCATATGGATTTGTACTGGTTTTTAAAAAATTAATAAAATCTAAAACATTTTTCATAATTTAACTCCTTCTAAATAACTTAGATAAATAAAATTATATCATAAATAATTATCATATTTATAATAATAAGTTATAATATACCCATGAAAAAATATGATTATTTAATTGTTGGTGCTGGATTATATGGTGCTACTTTTGCTAACTTAGCAATAAATGATAATAAAAAAGTTTTAATTATTGAAAAAAGAAATCACATTGGTGGAAATATATATACTGAAAGAAAAGATAATATTGATATTCATGTATATGGACCACATATATTTCATACAGATTACGAAGATGTTTGGAAATATGTTAATTCTTTTTGCGAATTTAAACCTTATATTAATGAAGTTTTAGCAACTTATAAAGGCAAATACTATCATTTACCATTTAATATGAATACATTTAAAGATATGTGGGGAGTAACTAGTAAAGAAGAAGCTCAAAAAATTATTAATTCTCAAAAAGAAAATATTAATTCAATTACTAATTTAGAAGAACAAGCTATTTCTTTAGTAGGTTATGATATTTATAATACTTTAATAAAAGGTTATACTGAAAAACAATGGGGTGATGATTGTAAAAATTTACCTTCATCAATAATCAAAAGGCTTCCATTAAGATTTGAGTTTAATAATAATTATTATAATGATAAATTTCAAGGAATTCCTTTAAAGGGATACACTGCTTTAATAGAAAAAATGATTAAAGGCTGCGATTTATTATTAAATACTGATTTTTTATCAAATAAAGAAAAATATGAATCATTAGCAGACAAAATAATTTATACTGGTCCAATTGACGAATTTTACTCATATGAATTTGGATAATTAGATTATAGATCATTAAAATTTGAAACTTTTAAATTTAATGAAAATAAACATCAAATCAATACAGTAATTAATTATACAGAAAAAGAAATTCCATACACTAGAAGTTTTGAACATAAATTTTTTACTAATTCAACTTCAGATGTTACATATGTAACTTATGAATATCCTTTAAAATATGAAAAAGGAAAAGAAAGATACTATCCAATAATAAATGAAAAAAATATCAACTTATATAATAAATATCTAGATAAATCAAAAGAAAATAAAAAAGTCTTCTTTGGTGGAAGACTTGGAAAATATAAATATTTTGATATGGATGACGCAATTAAAGAAGCTATGAATGATTATAAAGCGATTAAAAATTAATCGCTTTTTTTATCATCAAATATTTTATCTTTTTTACTTGAAATTACTTTTGTAGTTTTTTTAGTTAATTTTTTAACTTTATCTCCAGCAACTTGAGTCAATCTCGATCCAAAAATAATATTTAAAACAATAAATAAAATAATACAAAGAACAACAAAAATAAGTGACATTAATGGAGTAATTTCATGATTAAAAAAGTTTAAATTATATCCAAAAGAAGAATTTAATTGCTCCATTAAATCAGAACTACTACTCCCATCTAAAGAAACAATTTTTAAATCATTAAATAAATTAATTGCATTTTCAATAGGTCCTCTTAAAAAAGCAAATCTAAATAAGCTCGTTTGATAGGTTCCAGGAAAAAAAGCACAAACATTTCTAACCCAATTAGGCAACATACTAAATGGCATATAAGCACCAAATAAAAATCCTGCAGCAGCACTAATAACTGCAATTAAACTTGCTAAAGTTGATTCTTTTTTAACAAATGAACAAATAAATAATGTAATTAATGTAGATAAAATTGTAGTAAGAATTAATACTCCAATTATTATTAAAAAATCTAAAAAATCTATAGAACCAATAAGTTCATTATTAGCAAGCATATAAACTAGACAAATTAATAAAACAACAAAACAAATAAGTAAGGTTACTAAAAAATTAAATAAAAAGTAACTACAAATTAAAACATTTTTACTAATTGGGGAACTTGAAAAATCTCTATTTACTCCATTTTCTTTATCATTAACAATAATATTATTAGTTTGAATTGATACGCTTAATGTAGAAATTGCTAAAATTCCACTTAACATCCAACTATCTATTAACGTTGATACTTCTTTTTTAACTTCTTGATTGCTACCTAAAAAGTTTCCATAAGAATCTTTAAAATTATTTAAAATACTTGATGCGCTAGAAACTTCAAGTTGTCTTAAAAAGAAAACATAAACAAGTAAAACAATCAAAGGAACCATTAAAGTATAAAATAATCTCATTTTATCTTTAAAAAATACTAAAAAATGTCTTTTAGTAAGATTTAAAAAAATATTCATGTTTCTAGTTTTATTTAAAGATTTACTTTTCATTATTTTTATTTTCCTCATTAGAAATATTATTACCAGTTACATTTAAAAATACATCATCAATTGTCCCTTTTAAAACTTCAATATCATTAAAATAATCACTTAGTTCATTTAATAATATTTTAACATCATTGCTTGATTTAATTACAATTTTATAAGCTTTTAAATCTTTGATATAGCTATATTTATAATTTCTTAAATTTAATTCTTTTTCTAATTCTTCGTTTTTGTTTAAATGATTTAAAATGTAATCATAACTATATTTACTTTTTAATTCAAAAGGAGTCCCACTTGCAATAATTTTACCTTTATTCATAATAACAACATAAGTTGCTTTTTCAGCTTCTTCAAGATAATGAGTTGTTAAAAATACTGTCATTCCTGTTTCTTGTCTAATTTTATCAATTAAATTCCAAACCATTAATCTTGTTTTTGGATCAAGACCAGTTGAAGGCTCATCAAGTATTAAAAGTTTTGGAGCATGAACCATAGCTCTAGCAATATCAACTCTTCTTTTTTGACCACCAGAAAGAGTTTTAATAGGCTTTTTTAAAATAGGTTCTAAATCTAATAATTTAACAATTTGATCAATATTTTTCTTTTTTTCTTCTTTTGATAAGGAATAAAAAGATGTTCTAATTTCTAAATTTTCTAAAACTGTTAAATCTTTATCTAATACACTATTTTGGAAAACAATACCAATATCATTTTTAATTAAATCTGCATTTTTGTCTAAGTCATTTCCATTAACAATTATTTTTCCACTATCTTTCTCTAAAATATTACAAATAATATTAATTGTAGTAGATTTACCTGCTCCATTCATTCCTAAAAAGGCAAATAACGATCCTTTTCTAACAGTTAAAGAAATATCATCTACTGCTTTAAATGAACCATAACTTTTAGACAAATTTTTAATTTCAAGAATATTTTCCATAATGAATTAATCCTTTTTTAACGCATTTCTATTTACTTTTCCCCAACTAGGCTTAGAAAAAGTTCCAATACAAATTGTTATACTATATAAGATTAAAAATATAGGGAAAAATATTGCAGCAGACATTAATTCTCTTTTATTTTTTGCACCCATTTTTTTATAGTCTAAGCAAACTAGCAAAATAGCTTGTAAAATACCAAAAAATACAAATAATCCAATAACAATTCCAATAACTAAATATAAAGTTAACCATAAATTATTAGAATAATATTCAATTGAATAAAGATTGTATCCATTATTTCCAAATGCTCCGCTAGCACCAAATCCTAAAAATAAAAATTTATAAATATAAAATAATGGAATCCAAATAGAAACTAATATCGTAATGAAATTAAAAATATAAGTTAAAAACATTTCAATATAAGAAATTCGTCCAGTAGTAAAAAATTTAAAAAACATTTTTAATAATTTTTGCTTCATTAATTTCATTGAACCACTGCCAATTCTTTTATTTCTATTTAATGTGTCTTTAAAAGTAGAAGGCATATCTTCATAAACTATTGCGTCTTCAACATAATGACCTTTATAACCCTCTAACATTCTATTAAAATTAAATTCTGCATCATCAGAAATAGAAACGCTATCATAGCCATTACATTTATTTAACATTCTAGTAGACATCATTGCACCACTTCCATTAACGTGTGCTGCAATATTTAATCTTTCTCTTACTCTAGAACCAAATCTTGAATCAAATGTATAAAATAAAGTGCAAGCTTTTGTATAAAAATTTTGAGTAGCATTTAAGCTTCCTTCATAAGGACGAGCAAAATCAACTCCACTTTGATAAGCATCATTCATTAATGATGAAAAATCTTTATTTATATGATTATCTGCATCTAAATGGATTATCATATCATATCCTAATTCTTCTTTTCTTAAAATATCAATTCCATATTTTAAAGGGTAAAGAGCCATATGATGAGATGGATCTTTATCTTCGTGAATTAAAATTTTAGCACCTGCTTCTTTTGCTAATTTTTCTGTATCATCTGTACAATTATCACATACAACATAAACATCATATAAATCTTTAGGATAATTTTGATTATCTATAATATCTTTTACAGCATCATAAATTACTTTAGATTCGTTGTGAGCAGGAATAATATATGCTATTTTTCCTTTTTTATTACTTTTAGGATAAACTTTTTTCTTTACCCAACAAAAACAAATATAAATAACTTGTAATAATAAAGGTATAAAAATTATACCTAAAACAATATAGTTTATTATTGATAAAACCTTATATAAAACTTCATACCACATAATGAAAATATTATTATATAAATATTTATTTTTATCAACTTAAAAATTACTTTTTTGAACTAAAAAACACTATTCAATCAATAGATATATTCATAATTATTTTTAATTTCATTAAATTTATATTGATCTTTGCATTCCCAAACATCAAAAGCTAATTTATAAGCATCTACACTATAATCTTTAAATTTTCCTTTATATTCTATTTTTCCTTTAGAAATTAAAACATATCCTGTATTACTTCCTATATTTTCATCTGCATAAATCATTGCAATTTTTATTGATGGATTATCTTTTGATAATTGTATTAAAATTGGAATAGGAGGATCCCATGGAGTATCTATCGAAAAACTTTTATTATCATCATAAAATTTAAAATTAATTGAATTCCATTTTGTTCCCCAATTATTAATTCTCCATTCATACCAATTCATATAACCATATTTAATTAGATTATCAACTTGAGTTTTTCCTAAAAGCAATAATTCATCTAATTCATTATCTATATATTTATTTATTATTTTTTTTATTTCATTTTCATTTAAAATGATATTAGAATTATTAATAAATAATTTATCTTTAATTTTGTTATATATATTAAAAAATTCTTTTTCTTCAATACTTGAATTATTTTTAAAATAAGTATTATTTGGATTAATATAATTTAAATATAAAATTAAAGAATCATTGCTTTTACTTGAAAATTCAATATTTAATTCTTCTGGCATTTTAATTACTTTATTAAAATCAAAAATTTCTTCATCTTCTTCATTAATTTTTGTTACATATTTATTAAATAATTCATTTAATTTTTCTTTATTCCCTAGAATAAATTTATTTCTTATCCAGTTTGGCATAATTTCTACTCCTTAAATATTCCTTCATATATCAAGAAGTTGTTAAAAAAAATTATTTACAAAAAAATAAATATTTTTAATTTTTATAAAATAATCAATGTATTTATTATATTTAATAATTAGGATATTCTATTTAAAAAAGAGTATTTACTTAATGATACTCTTTAAAATAATTAATTATTAACTTTTTTAGATTCTTTATCTAATTTTTTATACTCTAATATAATAAATATAATAGAAATAATAATTGCAACTATATCTGTAATCCAAGAAGAATATAATATTCCATCAATTCCCATAAATATAGGTAGAATAATCATTGAAGGTACTAAAACAATAACATCTCTTAATAAAGATAAAATAGTAGCTTTAATTGGAGAATCAGTTGCTTGTAAATAAATAGCAACTACTTTTTGAATTAAAGTAAAAGTAATAAATGCTAAATAAATTCTAACAGTTTTAATTCCAAATTCTAAATATAGTTTTGGAGATTGAGAATTACTCCCAAATAAAGAAATAATTTCTCCTGGAATAAGTTCAAATAATAAAGTACAAATAATACCTAAAATTAAATTAGAAATTAATATTAAACTTAAAAACTTTTTAACTCTATCATATCTTTTAGCACCATAATTATATCCAATAATTGGTTGAGCACCTGCTGCAATACCTACTGCAATATTAACTGCAATAGAAAATATTTTCATAACAATTCCAAATATAGCTTGAGGATCATTAGCACCATAAATACTATTCATACCATATTTAGCAAGTAAATTCATAGATACAATTGAAATAATAACAATTGAAATTTGAGTTAAAAATGATGATAATCCTAATTTTAAAACATGTAAAAAATCTTTAATTTCAATTTTAAAAGAAGATAAATTTAATTTAAATGTCTTAGTTTTAAATAAATATATAAAAGAAACAATAAAAGATGCAATTTGACCAATAATAGTTGCAAGAGCTGCTCCAAATAATCCCATATTACATCCAAAAATAAATGTAGCATCTAAAATAACATTAATAAGTGCACCAAGTACCATAGAAAACATAGCAGTTTTTGGCGATCCATCTGCTCTAATAATAGAATTTAAAGCAGTAGATAAAATATAAAAAGGAATACCAATTAAAATAATATATCCATATTCTAACGAATATTTTAATGATTCTTCAGTTTTAGCACCAAAAAAATCTAATATTTGTGGTAATAAAGGAAAACAAATTACTAAAAATAAAATAGAAATAATTACTCCTACAAGTAAAGTATTTCCTACTGCTTTTGGTAATTTATCATTTTCTCCATTTCCGCTTTTTAATGACATAAATGCTGCACATCCATCTCCTAGCATTAAAGCAAATGCTAAAGCAATACAAGTTAAAGGAAAAACAATTGTAGTAGCGGTATTTCCAATTGCACCAATACTTGAATTCCCAATGAATAATTGATCTACAACATTATATAAAGCACTAATTAATAATGATAAAATACAAGGAATTGCAAATTTTAAAAGTAATTTGATAGGTTTTTCATTAATTAAATAATTATTATTAATATTTTCCATATATACCTCCTTAAATAGTAATAATAAATTGTTACCAAAGTAAGGAGATATGTATTATCCAAAGACTAATTTCACAACTTTTAAAGTTTATCAAATCTAAAAATTTTATGTAAGAAGATTTTTAAATAAATTAAAAAAAGAATCATAATTCCTTATGATTCTTTATTTAATTAATATTCAGAAGATTCTTTATCTTCTTTTTTATCTTTAATATCTCCAACTGCTGCTTCAGTAGTTAAAAATAATCCTGCGATAGATGCTGCATTTAATAATGCACTACGAGTAACTTTAGTAGGATCAACAATTCCTCTTTCTTTCATATCAACCCATGTACCATTTTTAGCATCAAATCCAATTCCATCTTTTTGTTCTAATTGAGTTTCTACAATATCTTTTCCGGAATATCCAGAATTCTCTGCAATTTGATATAAAGGAGCTTCTAATGATTTTAAAACTACATTAATACCACGTTTAACATCAGTAACATCACTAGTTAATTCATTTTTAACTTTCTTATAAACTGATAATAAAGCTTCACCTCCTCCTGGAACAATACCTTCAGCAATAGCAGCTTTAGTAGCATTTAAAGCATCTTCTAATCTTAATTTCTTTTCTTTTAATTCACTTTCTGTAGTAGCTCCTACTTTAATTAAAGCAACTCCATTAGTTAATTTAGCAATTCTTTCTTGAATTTGGTCTTTTTTGTATTTAGTAGTTTCATTTTCTAATTCTACTTTTAAATTATTAATATAATTATCTAAATCTTCTTTTAAACCACTTCCATCAATAATTGTAGTAGAGTCTTTTTCTACTACTACTTTTGTAGCACTTCCTAATTCATTAATTGAAATATTTTCTAGTTTACCATCTGGTAAATTCTTATCATAGAATTTAGCTCCACAAACTAACGCAATATCTTTTAATTCATCAACTTGAGAATCTCCAAATCCAGGTGCTTTAGTAGCAACTACATTAAAAGTTCCTCTTAATTTATTAATGATAATTGTTGATACTGTTTCTTGATCAATATCATCTGCAATAATAAATAATGGTTTATGTGCTTTAACAACTTCTTCAAGTAAAGGTAAAATATCTTGAATAGAATTAATTTTATTATTAGTAACTAAAATTAATGGATTTTCTAATGTAATAGATTTTGAATTATTATCACTTAACATATAAGGAGAAATATATCCTTTATTATATTTTAAACCTTTAGTAACTTCTAATGATGTTTCAAAACCTTTAGATTCATCTACATTAATAACACCATTTTTCCCAACAGTTTCCATTGCTTTTGCAATAATTTCTCCAATTTCTTTGCTTCCTGAAGAAATAGTAGCAACTGAAGCAATATCATTTACAGTATCAATTTCTTTTGATTTATTTAATAATTCTTCTGCAACTTTTTTACTAGCAAGATCAATTCCTTCTCTCATTAATACAGGATTTGCTCCTTTTTCTACTTCTTTTAATCCATTATGAATCATATCTTGAGCTAATACTGTAGCAGTTGTTGTTCCATCTCCTGCTAAATCATTTGTATTATTTGCAACTTCATAAATTAATTTAGCACCCATATTTTTAAATGGATCGCTAAAAGTAATTTCTTTTGCAATTGATACTCCATCGTTAGTAATTAATGGAGATCCATATCCTTTATCTAAAACAACATTTCTTCCTTTAGGACCTAATGTAACTTTAACAGTATTTGCAAGTTCATCAATTCCTTCTAACATTTTATCTTTTGCATTTTTACCAAATTTAATTTCTTTTGACATATTATTAATCCTCCTTTTATTCTAATGTTGCTAAAATATCATCACTAGAAACAATTAAATATTCTTCGTCTTTAAAAGTAATCTTTGTAGGTGAATAACTCTTATAAATAACTTTATCTCCTACTTTAATATCTAATGGAATTAAATTATTATTACTATCTAATTTCCCTTTTCCTACTGCTACTACAATTGCATATTCTGTATCTTTTTCCTTTTGAGATAAAATAATACCAGATTGAGTTTTTTGCTCAATTTTTTCTTTCTTTAAAACTACATTATTATTTAATGGTTTTATCATAAATTTTCCTCCTAATATCGTTAGCACTCGCACGCTTTGATTGCTAACATATATTATTTAACTCTTTTTTAGCACTTTGTCAAGAAGACTGCTAAAAATATTTTTAATAAATTAAAACCCTTTCAAAAATTGAAAGGGTTTCATAATTAAACTTAATTTTAATTTATTGATAAAATTCAGGTAATTTAATACTTACACTATTAAATGTTGTACTATCTCCAGTATAATTAGTTGTAGTATAAATTACTAAGTAAGCAAGTAAAGATCCATTACTAGTAATAGAAGGTTGTTCATTTATTGAATTAGCATTTTTAGAATCGTCAGTTGATAAATCATTCATACCATCTTCAATTTGAACATAATAATAAGCACTATAAGAACTTGTTAATTTAATTTCAGTAGGTGCAGTAAGAGTCTTACTATTATTACCATAGTAATCAAAGCCTGACCAACTATGTGCTGAAATATCTAAGTTTACAACATAAAATGGAATAAAATAATAATCATAAGCTTTTGAAAATTTTAAATTATTTAAATACATTTCTTTATAAATATATGGAGGTGTAACAGGAGTATAATCAGTTACATTAGAAGCATTAGCAACTCTACCTACTTTAGAATAAGTAACGCTTAAAGGATTTGCAGTCTCATTTTTTGTAATAGATTCTCCATTATATTTTCCTTGACAAGGATATTGATAACTTGATTCATTCTTAGTAATTTCAAAATTAGTATATACAAAAGAAACGCCTACATCTTTTTCATCAGTATGTGGTCTAGTACCACTACTTGGATCATCACTAGTTTCTTCTACTCCACTTAAAGGACTAATAAATTTTGTTAATGTACCACTTGCAGTAAAATAAACTGTTGATGTTGTAGCAGCAAATGCAGCACTTGCTCCAAGAAGAGCCACTGCTGCAATACCTAATAATTTTTTATTCATTTTTTATTTTCTCCTTAATTTTTCTTTAAGAACAATAATATTATATAATAATAATAAAACTTATATTTTTACTTTAATTTAAATATCAATTAAATATTTTAAGAAATAATTATATTCAACATATTTTATATATAAATTTTATCTATGCTTTAAAATAAGTACCAACTGATACTCCAGAAGCTGTTGAATCAAAATCAATTAATTTTATTAAAACGTTATTAAACTTTGTATTGTAATTACCTTCAAAATCTTTATTTACATAAATATATAAAAACCATGTATAATCAGTTTTACCACCTGCACTTGTATAACAACCATTTTGTTTACTTATAGAATTATTTTCATCATTTGATTTAATTTGTCTATCTAAAAATAAATAAGTACAAGTATAATTATCACTTAAAGTAACAGTTTGAGGTTGAGTAAAAACAAAATTTTTTATATCTTTATTATAAGAAACTCCTAAATTATTTAAATATGTTGCAGAACCATCATAAATAAATCCATAAAAATGTACTGGAATTAAATAATAATCTCCTGTCTTACAGAATTTTAAATTTTCTAAATACATTTCTCTATAAATATAAGGAGGATTAGATAAAGAATATTCTTTATTACTAGTAGGATTAGCAACTCTTCCAGTTCTAGAATATGTAACTTTTAAAGGATTAGTAGTATCATCTTTAGTAACTTCTTTTCCCATATATTGACCTACTACTTTTTGTCCACTACCTTCAAAAGTTGTAATAACTTTAGAA
>CAZDPH010000020.1:0-11652 GCA_964507285.1 uncultured Staphylococcaceae bacterium
TTTATTTAGTTTGATTTTAAATATTTACTTTTATTTTTCATATTCATTATCCTTTATTAAATCTATTATATAATCAAATGTATATTCTTTAGATTTATTATAATCTTTATTTTTTAATAATTCTCTTAATTTACTAGATGAATAATCTTGATATTTATTATTTGTTTTATTAATAAAAATAAATCTATCTAAATGATTTAAAATAAATTCATTATTATTAATTAATTTAGATATATCATCATTATTTCTTTTAAAAAATACAAATTTAGATTCTTTTAATAATTCTTCTATTTTATACCAAGAATAAATTTCATTTATTTTTTCACTACCTAGTAAAAAATAACATTCATTTATTTTATATTCTTCTTTTAATTTTTTAATTGAATCATATGTTTTAAAAGTAGTTCCATTTATTTCAATTAAAGATACAATATTATTATTTTTTTTAGAATATTCATTAAGTATTTTAATTCTTAAAGAAGAATCAATAATCATATTCTTAGAATAATTCTTCCATGAATATAAAAATTTATCAGAAGATGGTAATAAAATAACTTTTTCTTCATTAAAATAACTTTTAGCAAGTTTAATTACTTCATCATGTGCGAATGTTAAAGGGTTAAATGTTCCTCCAAAAACAATTAATTTATTCATCAAATTTATTTTCCTCAATTAATTTCATCTTTAAATCATAATACTTTTTAGTAAAATCTAAATAATGTTCATGAGGATATACAAATCTTTTTTCAGCATCCCATAACTCATTATTAACTTGATTTCTTACATAATTTCTTCTTTCTATAATAGATGGTACTTTATAAACTAATTTTCCATTTTTAAAGATTTCTTTTCTTATTTTAACTATTTTAAAATTATTATCAAATTTTCTATTTTTCCAAGGCTTTTTAATATCTATATATTCTAAAGAATTAAAATCTAATTTCTCATCTTTTAAAGAAATTAAATCTGCTACTGATTTATTTAATGAATCATAGACTCTATATACTTCTTTTTCACCTGGATTAGTAATTTTTTCAATACTAGAAGAAATTTTAATTTTAGGAATAAAAACTCCATCTTCTTCAATAGCAGCAATTTTATAAACTCCTCCTAAGACTGGAGAAGACGCACTAGTAATTAAATTTTCACCTACTCCAAAAGAATCTATTTCACTTCCTTGATCTAGTAAAGATTGAATTTTATATTCATCTAATGCATTAGATACAATAATTTTAGTGTCTTTTAAATTATTTTCATCTAATATTTTTCTTATCTTTTTGCTTAAGTAAGTAAGATCACCTGAATCAATTCTTATTCCTTTTAAAGAATATCCATTTATTTTTAAATAATCATTATAAACTTTAATAGCATTTTTAATACCTGAATGAATTGTATCATATGTATCTATTAATAAAATACAATTATTAGGATATATTTTTGCATATGTTAAAAATGCTTCATATTCACTTTTAAATGACATTATCCAAGAATGTGCCATTGTTCCACTAACTGGTATATTATAAAGTTTACCTGCTAAAACTGTTGCAGTTGAACTTGCTCCACCTATAAAACTAGCTTTAGCACCTTTAACTGCTGCATCTACATTATGTGCACGTCTGGCACCAAAATCTGATACACTTCTTCCTTTACTTGCTAAAACAATTCTATTTGTTTTAGTAGCAATTAAAGATTCATGATTAATTATTAAAAGTAATGCAGTTTCAATAAGCTGACATTCAATTAATCTTCCTTTAACAGTAATTAATGGTTCATTAGGATATACAATACTTCCTTCTTCAAAAGAAGTAATATCTCCTTCAAATTTAAAATCTTTTAAAAATTCTAAAAATTTATCATCAAACATATTTAAAGATTTTAAATAGTTAATATCAGAATCATTAAATTTTAAATTTAAGATATAATCAATTAAATCTTCAAGTCCTGTAAATACTACATATCCTCCATTATCTGGATTATTTCTATAAAACATATCAAAAATTGCTTTTTGATTTATTTTATTTTCTAAGAAATATCCATTACTCATTGTGAGTTCATATAAATCCATTACTAATTCTAATTCTCTTTGTTCCATATTTTAATTCCTAAAATGCTTGTATATTATACTTAAATTAAATATTTTTTATAATAAAACTTAAAATAATTAATTAAAATTAAAATGTAAAATAAACTTTACAATTATTTAAATATTCTTTACATTAATATATTTTTTATAATTCTTTATTTATTTTTTTACTTTAGTGTTAAAATATCGGTATGTTGTTTGGAAAGTATATAAATAAATATTACAAGAAATATTGGTATTTATTTCTTATTAGTATTGTGGCGTTAATTTTTATTGATTATTGTCAATTATATGTTCCTGAATTTGTAGGAAAGATAGTTGATTTTTTTAATGGAGATAAAATTGATTCTGATATTGCAGATCAAGAAGTAATTTTAAATATTATTATTAATGTATTACTTGTTGCAATAGCAATGTTTGTAGGAAGAATTATATATAGATATACCTTATTTTATGCTTCAAGAAATATGGAAGCAGGATTAAGAGATGAAATGTTTTTAAAAGCAACAAGACTTCAAACTTCTTTCTATCATGAAAATAAACTTGGTGGAATTATGTCTATTTTTACTAATGACTTAGAAACAATTGAAGAATTTATTGGATGGGGTACTGTTCAACTTGTAGATGCAGTTTTCTTATCTATTTTAGCAATATATAAAATGTTTAAATTAGATTGGGCATTAACAATTGTAGCATTGATACCTGCGATATTAATTATTGTTTGGGGATTCTTTGTAGAAAAGGTATTTTCTAAAAAATGGGAATTAAGACAAAAAGAATATGATAAAGTTTATGATTTTGCTCAAGAAAATTTTACAGGAATAAGAGTTATTAAAGCTTTTGTTCAAGAAAATGCTCAAATTTTTGCATTTTCTAAAGCTGCTAAAAGAACTAAAGATGCTAATATTGACTTTGTTAGAACAGATGCTTTATTTGAAAGTACATTATCTTTAATTATTGCGTTAATTATTTCTATTATCTTAGGATTTGGATCATATATTGTTTATTCATGTGTAAGTGGTAATCCACTTATTATATTCAATCAAGAAATTAAATTAACTTCTGGTAATTTAATTACATTTATTGGTTATTTTGATACATTAGTATATCCTTTAATTGCAATTGGAGGGATATTTACTCAAAGAAGTAGAGCAAAAACTTCTTTAGGAAGAGTTATTAATTTTTTAGATACTCCTGAAACAATCGTTAATCCTAAAAATCCTTTATATTTAAAAGATTGTAAGGGTGAAATTGAATTTAATAATTTCTCTTTCTCTTATCCTTCAAGTGAAGTTGAATCTTTAAAAAATATTAATTTAAAGATTAATCCTGGAGAAAAAATAGGAATTGTAGGAAAAATTGGATGTGGAAAATCTACTTTAGTTAATATTTTATTAAGATTATATAATGTTGATAAAAATACAGTTAAAATTGATGGAAAAGATATCATGGATTTAGATATTCAAGATTTAAGAAATAATATTTCTTATGTTCCTCAAGATAACTTCTTATTTTCTACTAAAATAGAAGATAATATTAAATTTGCAGATTTATCAATTAATAAAGAAAGAGTTATTAAGGCTGCTAAATTTGCTTCCATTCATGATGATATTAATTCTTTCCCAGAAAGTTATGATACTGTAATTGGAGAAAGAGGAGTTACTTTATCTGGTGGACAAAAACAACGTATCTCTATTGCAAGAGCATTTATTAGAGAAACTCCTATTTTAATTTTAGATGATAGTGTTTCAGCATGTGATTTAAATACAGAAGAAAAAATATTAAATAATATTTATTCAGAAAGAGAAAATAAAACTACTATTTTAATTGCAAGTCGTATTTCTACTGTATCAAAACTTGATAGAATCATTGTTTTAAATGAAGGTAAACTAGAAGCATTTGATACTCATGAAAATTTATTAAAAATATCTCCAACATATCAAAAGATGGATTATTTACAACAATTAGAAAAGGAGGTTAACCAAAATGATTAAAGAAGAAAAAGATAAGCTTATTGGTGATCATCATCTTCCTTTTAAAGTTACAATGAAAAAAGTTTTCCATTACATTAAACCACAATGGAAAAGATTTCTAGCAGCTGCTATTTTAATTGTTATTAATGTTATTTTAGATGTTATTTTACCATTAATCACTGGTCAAGTTACTAATAATTTAAAAAAAGAAACTATTGATATTCAAGTAATTTTATTCTTTGTTGTATCTTATTTAATTATTTCTATTATAAATAACATATGCTTATACTTTGAATCAATGTTTTTACAAAAAGCAGGTGAAACAATTATTTATGATTTAAGAGTAGAAGTTTTTAAACACATTGAATCAATGTCCATAAATCAATTTAATGAAATGAGTGTTGGAAGTTTAGTTACAAGAGTTTGTAATTACACTCAATCAATGAGTGATTTATTTACTAATGTATTAGTTAACGTTATTAAAAACTTATTAACAATATTTGCAGTTTATGGAGTTATGCTTTCTATTTCATGGAAATTGTCATTAACACTTCTTCCTATTGTTATACTTGTATTTGTTCTTTCTTATTTCTTCTCTAAGGAAGGTAAAAAAATATTCAAAAGAGAAAGAGCATATATTTCTGAAATGAATACATTCTTAAATGAAAATTTATCAGGAATGAAATTAATTCAAATATTTAATAAAGAAAATGATAAGC
Source organism: uncultured Staphylococcaceae bacterium (assembly GCA_964507285.1). Classification (GTDB taxonomy): domain Bacteria; phylum Bacillota_I; class Bacilli_A; order RFN20; family CAG-826; genus Onthovivens. The sequence continues at coordinate 4,776 of CAZDPH010000020.1, forward strand.
ATGAAGAATTTAAAGAAAAAAATACTAGATTATGGAAAAATAAATATAAATTATCATTATTATTTGGGTTATTTAGACCTGCTATTAATTTAATTTATTATTCTACAATTGCATTAACATTCTATTTAGGATTAAAGTTTACTTTAAATCCTGGAGAACTTGTTTCATTCTATTTATTATTATCAAAATTCTTTAACCCAGTTCAAAATTTAGCAGATCAAATCAATAACTTACAAAAAGCATTTACTTCAAGTGAAAGATTATTTAATTTACTTGATGTTAAGCCTGATGTATTAGATTCTAAAAATGCTAGAGATATTGATAAATTTGAAGGTAAAATTGAATTTAAAAATGTTTGGTTTGCATATAACGATGATAATTGGATTTTAAAAGATGTTTCTTTTAAAATTAATCCTAAAGAATCATGTGCCTTTGTAGGTGCTACAGGGGCTGGAAAAACTACAATATTACAACTTATTGTAAGAAACTATGAACCTCAAAAAGGAGATATTTATATTGATGATATAAATATTAAAGATATTACAATTTCTTCTTTAAGAAAAGCAATTGGACAAATGTTACAAGATGTATTCTTGTTTAGTGGTTCAATCAAAAACAATATTACTTTAAATAATGATAAATATAGTGATGAAGAAATTATTGAAACTTGTAAATACGTAAATGCTTCTGGTTTTATTGAGAAATTGCCAAATCAATATAATGAAGAAATAATGGAAAGTGGATCTAATTTATCAAGTGGAGAAAGACAACTTCTTTCATTTGCAAGAGTTGTTATCTCAAAACCTCAAATATTAATTCTAGATGAAGCTACAAGTAATATTGATACAGAAACTGAAAGTTTAATTCAAGACTCATTAAAAAAGATTTCAACATTAGGTACAATGCTTGTAGTAGCTCATAGATTATCTACTATTCAACATTGTACTCAAATCATCGTATTACAAAATGGACAAATTATTGAAAAAGGTAATCATCAAGAATTATTAAAACAAAAAGGTTTCTATTATAAATTATATAAATTACAATTTGAAAAATAACAAGGTTCAACCTTGTTATTTTTTATTTTTTAATTAGATATTTTTTAAAGAATTTATACAAATATAATAATTAAATTTAATAATTTATTATTTATAAATAATACTGAATTATTTTTCAGTGATTTTTTATTCAGTATTTTTAATATAATTATTTCAATATTAACATTATCAATTTATTTTGAAAATCCATTATAAATTTTCTTTAATAATAAAACATTATTTAAATCAGTATTTATGTTTGTTGATTCTAAGATTCTTTTAACTACTAAGTCATTATCTAAAGAATGATAAGATTCATATAACTTGTATAATTCTTCTGGCTTAATTTTCTTATAAAAAATGGTTAATGGAATATTAGTAGATAAAGTAAAATATTCTAATATATATCCAATCCAAGACATTACAAAAGAAGGATATATATCTTTCCCTCTAGTTAGTTTCTTTTCTTTTTTTAATAATTCATAAATCAAACTAACATCTTTAGAATCGTAAATAAAAGCTTTATTTGATATTATTTTTGAAGTATTTGAATAGATAAAAGCTTTAATGAAAATTTTTGAAGAACAATCTTTTATTTTAGTAGAATATTCAAATAAATCTGAAGTAAATCTACATGAAAATAATTCTGCATCATTTAATCTTTTTTTCATAATAGTTCCTCAATATATTTGCCTTTACCTGCGTATTCTCTTAATGCAATTTTAACTTTATTTTTTCCAATTTCATTTTCTTTTAATCTATAAGATTTATAATCATTTCTTTCTTTTTCACAATAATAACATCTTTCTAGAATTTTAAGATTATTATTTAAAACTTCATCATTTAAAAAAACATATTGTAATCCTAATCTATTAGCACTTAAAGCATTTAAACATTGTAAATTAGTAATTTTTCCATCTATAAAATCATCTAAAATTGTATACATTGTGTTATCTGCGATTGGAGCAATTATAACATCTATGTTTTTTAAATTGTTTAATAATTTTTTTATATATTTAGATTCTTTATAATCTTCTAATTTTCCTCTAAAATATGCAATTAACAACATCCATTCTTCTGAAACTGAATATTCTTTTATTGAAACGTTTTCTTTGTTAAAATCAAAAATATAAATAGAAGATTTAAAGTAGCCAACAATAAAACTAGCAGCTTGATTAATACTTTCTCCAAGATAAAATCCTTTTCCAAAATCTTTTTTATCTTCACTATATTTAATACTTGGATTTCCAATTAATTCATTTTTTGCTCCATGAAACAAAATAACATGATTATTATCTTTAGATGAATTATACATTTCTTCTTTAAGCCTATTTAAATTAATACCACACTCGTATAATTTATTATATATTTTTTCTAAAGATTCATAACTTGGTTTAATATTATCATTTTTCCATCTTAATAAAGTCATTCTTGATACTTCTAAAAACTTTGAAATTTCATTTTCATTCATTTCTAAAGCTATCTTCGCATATTCAATATCTTTATTTAAATTATAAAACATGTAACATCTCCTTTAAATAAATTGTAACATATGTTACAACCTATTTCAATAATTTATATTTAAGTATAAAAAAAGACTTGTTATTAACAACAAGTCTATTTAATAAAACAATGGTGCCTTCTGCCGGAATCGAACCAGCAACCTACTGATTACAAATCAGTTGCTCTGCCAATTGAGCTAAGAAGGCAACTTTATGGTGGGCGCTATTAGGATCGAACTAATGACCTTTTCCGTGTGAAGGAAACGCTCTCCCATTGAGCTAAGCACCCTTATTGATGCTTCCTCTTTCATTCAATAATTGGTGGGCCTTGCTGGACTTGAACCAGCGACCTCTTCCTTATCAGAGAAGCGCTCTAACCAACTGAGCTAAAGGCCCATTATTTGAATGCTTAGATATTATATAGAAGAATTAATAAAAAGTAAAGAAAATATTTAAAATTTTTAAAAATATATGATGTATTATAAAAAGTTATTATTTAATTATAAACTTAATTAATAATAGAATAATGAATTAAAAAGTTTTATAATTTTTAGGTATGAAAAAATTTATAATATGTTTTGTTAAAGCTATTTTAGCAGGGTTTTTAATTGGAATTGGTGCTACTACTAATTTATATTTAAAAGGTTTAGGTTATACTTTCCTAGGAGCAGTAATGTTTACTTTTGGATTAATATTTATTTGTTTCTTTGATTTAAATTTATATACTGGAAAAATAGGTTTTTTCTTTGATAATGATAAAGAATTTAAAATAAATATTATTTATATTATATTAGGAAATATAGTAGGAGCTTCTTTATTTGGATTTATGATGCATGCTACTAATATAATTGATTCATCAACCTATAATGAATTTGTTAATTCTAAAATAATTAATTTTAATAATTTTAGTTTTAATTGGTTTATTAAGTTCTTCTTAAATAGTATGCTTGCAGGTATTTTAGTATATCTAGGTACAATTGCATTTAAAAAGTTTACTAATCCAATTATGGAAGTATTAGGAATTGTATTCTCTATTACTATTATGGTTTTATTAAAAGGTGAACATAGTATTGCAAATGTAGTATATTATTCATTATTCTATGATCAAATAGATCATATAGGAGTAATTATTTCATTCGTAATAGCAGCAATAGGTAATGGAATTGGATCAATATTACTTCATTTATTATTTAAAATATCTAATCAAGTAATTAAAAAAGAAAATAAACAAGTAGAAAATAAAAATAAGACAGAATAATTTCTGCCTTATTTTTATTCTTCGTAATAATTATTTAAAATATATTCCTTAAATAAAGGTAAGACAAAAGATAATTTTCCTCTTTCTTTTGAAATAACTATTCCTTTATTAATTAATCTTTTTCTATAAGGATTAAAGTGATTATTATCCATATTTAAAGATTCCATTAATTCACTTATTTTATTGCTTTTTGTTTTTGATAAAGCGTATAAAATCTCTTTATCTTTATTAGATAATTCACTATAAATCTTATCGTATGAATATTCTTCTAAATATAATTTGTATTCATCAATAACTTCCTTATAATTTCCATTATGTTTAAAAGTTAAATAACCTAAAACTTGAAATGCAAAAGCATATCCATTAGTAAGTTTTGCCATTTTTAATGATTCAATATCATCTAAAGAAAAAACTTGTTTATATTTAAATGCAATTGCATTTATATTTAAAGGCGATAAATTAATTTTTAAACTTCTGTATAAAAAAGTTAATGACTTATCATCTTGTAAATTTTTAATATTTTCATATAATCCAGTCATTAACAAAAATACTGGAAGATCATTACCAGAAATCATTTGAAACATACTTGTAAATAATTTCATGTTTTCATTTTTTATTACTTCATCTACAGTAATTAAGACTTTAATGTTTTTACTTTTTAAATGTTCTAATACTTTAATAATAGCAGTATCAATATCAGTAATTTTATTTTCTAAATTAGCACCAATTGTAACAATGTTAAATAATGATAAGTTAAAATTCAAAGTTTTTAAATATGCTCCACAAGAAGAATTAAGCCTTGATAATAAACTACTTTTCATATCAGTTAATGGATCAAGTTGAATAACTATCCAATCTTTTTGAGTTTTAAAATAATTTGCAATATCCACCATTAAAACTGTTTTTCCAGAACCTCTAATAGAAGAAATTAAATATACTTTATTATTCATATATTCACTTTGAAATGTGTTAATAATTTCATATTTTTCTTCTGGCCTTTCTATTGTTAAAATTGGACTAGATCCAAACATTAATGTAAATGGATTATCTTTCATATGATTTACTCCTTATTACTTTTTTACTATTATACACTATTTTTTACTATTTTAAAAATCTTTTACTATTCTTTACTATTTAAAATATTTTTTACTATTATTTACTATTTTACTTTTTAAAACATTAATTCAAATCATTAATTAATTCTTATTTATAAAATGAGTAAAAGAAAACCCAGGAATAAATCCTGGGTATAATAATCTTGAATATTTTTGAAATAAACAAATTATCTCTTTGAGAATTGTGGAGCTCTTCTTGCTTTTTTAAGACCGTATTTCTTTCTTTCTTTACTTCTTGAATTACGTGTTAACATTCCATTAACTTTTAAAGCTTTTCTATCTTCTCCAGCTTCTAATAATGCTCTTGCAATACCTAATCTTAAAGCACCTGCTTGGCCTGTGAATCCACCACCTTTAACAAAAGCTTTAACATCATATTTGCCTTCAACACCTAAAATAGTAAGAGGTTGTTTTAAATCTAAAACTAATGTAGCATATGGGAAATAACTTGAAACGTCTTGTCCATTAACAATAATATTTCCATTTCCTTCAGCTAAATAAACTCTAGCTACTGAAGATTTTCTTCTTCCAGTTCCATAATATGCACTCTTTGTAGCCATTATTATTTACCTCCTTTCTTTTCTAAACTTTTGAAAGTTAAAACTTCTGGTTTTTGGCTTTCATGTTTGTGTTCTTCGCCTTTATAAACGAATAATTTTTTAGCCATTTGACGGCCTAATCTTCCTTTTGGAAGCATACCCCAAACTACTCTTTCGAATAATTCTTCTGGATATCTTTCGAGCATTGTTTCTAATGTTCTAATTCTCATACCACCGTTATAACCACTAACGTTGTAGTATTTTTTGTTTAAAAGTTTGTTATTACCACTAACACTAACTTTTTCACAATTGATTACGATAATGTAATCTCCACAATCTTGGTTTGGTGTCCAAGATGGTTTTTCTTTACCCATTAAGTAAGTAGCAATTTCAGTTGCTAATCTACCAAGAGGTTTGTCTTTTGCATCAACGACATACCACTTACGAGTAATTTCTTCTTTTTTTAAACTTGTAGTTTCTTTATTCATTTCACTATTCCTCCAATAAATATAAAATCGTACCGGGACTTTAAATTTTGTTTAGATTTAGTGTCCATAATATTATATAGATTTAGACCTTTCTTGTAAACTTAAATTTTAAAAAATAGACTTAAAAAATAAAAAAGGAGTAATAAACTCCTTAAAATTTAAAAATTTTAAATATATCTAAAAGATCTAAAATAAATAATGTCAATATAATTAAAGAATAAAATATTAATCCACACCAAGCCATTATTAATCCTAACTTACTTCTTTTTTTCTTTTTACCACGATATTTAAAAAATGCAATTAAACCAAGTGGAAAAATAAAAAAGTATAATAAACCCCACCAAAATAGATGCTTTTCAACATTATTAACTCCTGTTTCACTTCCACTAGTGTAATCATAAGTTAATATTTCATCATCATTAGTAGGCTTTCCACAATGGATACAATACTTACTATCGTTATCAATTAATTTACCGCAATGTTGACAATACATATTAACTCATCCAAGAAAATTTAGTAATGATTCCTAAAGCCATTAAAACAAATAATGTAATAATAGCAGCATAAATGATAATTGAAATTAATGAGATAATTAATCCAGCAATTCCAAGTCCTCCACAATTAGCGTTTGTTTTACGACTTTCACTAATTCCAATACAACTTAATACAAATCCAATAATAGAACCAACTAAAGGAAAAATACTAATTCCACAAAGAGAGAAAACAAAACCTAAAATAGAATATAAAGCAGATCCTTTTTTTCTAGGAGCAACATATTTTACTTTCTTTTGTTTATTCTTTTTTACCTTTTTATCTTCATAAACTTTATTATTATATCTATCTGCACCACAATATGGACACATATCTAATCCATCTGGTAATTCTCTTCCACAATTTTTACAATACATAATTTTACCTCAATAATAGAATAATATATT
>CAZDPH010000021.1:0-11597 GCA_964507285.1 uncultured Staphylococcaceae bacterium
CAAAATTAAATTCTTTATAATCATTAATTAAAATAAAATCATTATAAAAAACTTCATAATTAAATTGATAATGTTTTTTTAAATTTATTAAAAAATTATAATCTTTTTCATTATTTACTAATATGTTACCATTATAATTTTTTAAATTTTCAACTAAATAATTCAAACTATTTAAACTCTCTTGTTGCATTTATTGCAATTACCCATTTACGATCAATTTCGTTAATCTTATTTTTATCCATTTTAGGTTTAAAAATCTTTTGTATATTATTTATATTTTTAATTTCATCAATATTTTTCCAAAATCCATTATTTAAACCTGCTAAAAAAGCAACACCTAAAGAAGTAGTTTCTAAATTTTTAGGAAGAATGACTTCTTTTGATAAAATGTCGGCTTGATATTGCATTAAATAATTATTGCTTGTAGCACCTCCATCTACACGAACAAAATTAATTTCTTTATTACAAGTTTTAGCAATTAAACTTATAACATCTTTTGTTTGAAGAGCGATACTATTTAAAGTTGCTTTTATAAAATGTTCTTTTGTTGTAGCCCTTGTCAATCCAAAAACAGCACCTCTACAATTATCATCCCAATATGGTGCACCTAGCCCTACAAAAGCAGGAACAACATAAACACCAAGTGTATCTTCTACTCTTAAAGCATATGTTTCACTTTCACTTGCTTTTTTAATCATTCGCATTTGATCTCTAAGCCATTGAATCGCACTTCCTCCAACAAATACTGATCCTTCTAAAGCATATGTTATTTTTCCATTAATTTTCCAACCAATAGTAGTAATTAATCCGTTATTCTCAATTATTGGTTTATCTCCAATATTCATTAATACAAAACATCCAGTTCCATAAGTAGCCTTTAAATCACCAATATTTAAACAATTTTGTCCAAATAACGCAGCTTGTTGATCTCCAGCAACACCACAGATTTTTAAATCATCTTTTAAAAATGAAGCATATCCAAAAAATGAACTTGATTCACATACTTCTGGTAACATTATTTTAGGAATATTAAATAATTTCAATAACTCATCATCATAATCGTTTGTTGTAATATTATAAAGCATTGTTCTAGAAGCGTTAGAAATATCTATTTTAAAAATTTTGTTTTTAGACATTTTATACATTATCCATGTATCAACCGTTCCAAACATTAATTCGCCATTTTCAGCTCTTTTTTGTCCATTTGGGATATTATCTAAGATAAATCTTATTTTACTTGCACTAAAATAAGGATTAATAATTAATCCAGTTTTATTATGAACCATTTCTTCTTTATCTTTTATAGAATCACAAATTGGTGCTGATTGTCGAGATTGCCAAACTAAAGCATTATAAACTGGCATACCTGTTTTTTTATCCCATACAATAGTTGTTTCTCTTTGATTTGTAATTCCAATACAATCGACATTATCATATGATAAATTTGTTTTAGCAAGTAAATCATTTATTACATTTAAAACAGATAGCCAAATGTCTATGGCGTTTTGTTCAACCCATCCATCATGAGGAAAATAACATTGCAATTCTTGCTGAGATTTATAAAAAATATTACCATTTTTATCTATCAAAGATGCTCTTGTAGAAGTGGTTCCTTGATCAATCGCTAAAACAAATTTCATAATTAATTACCTCTTTTTAACCATTTAAATTTACTAATTTTTTGCTCGTCATTAGAAAATAATTTTTTTACATATAATTTAATAAATTCTTTAGACATTTTATATACAATTGTTTTCTTTTGAGGTTCCATACTAGATAATTTCGAAGAAAATATATATCCATGTAAAAAGAAGTCTTTAGAAATATCTCCTAAGGTATTGTAATTATTTAACTCCAAAAATGTAAAAATAAAGTCTGTCATTTCATTTATATAATTAGAATCATAGTTATAAAACCAACTATTAATTGAATTTTTAAAAGCTAGAGAATAAGGAGTTAAATTATTAGCAACTAATACTTTTGTATAGTTTTGTTTTTTGTCTAATTTCCATGTTAATAAATCGTGAGCAAAAACACTTAATTTAGAGGTATAACATATTTTATAATTATTACTATTGTCAAATAATACACCAACAATGTCTTCAGTTGGTACAATTTTAATTATTTTATTATTAAATTTATTATAGTCATAATTATCGTTTTTAAAGCCAGGGCCATCTAAATTATAAACTTTTATAATCCTTTTTCTTGTTTCGTCATCAAGATTAAAATAAGAATAATATGCTAAATTGCCACCTTTTGAATGACCAGCAATTATAAAATTTCCTTTTAATTTTTTTGCTATTTTTTCTACATATTCTTTAGCATATTTTTGTGCAGGTACAGTATCATATAAAGCCATATTAAAATCTTCTTTCCAACCTGTAATCGAATTATCAGTACCTCTAAAATCAATTAATGTTGTATTTCCTAATCTATATGTAGTTGCAAAAAATTGAGCATTTTTTTCTTTTGAAAAATAATTCATTACATGTCCAAATTTTAATTCTTTATATCTTTTACATTTAAAAAAATTTTCAATAAAAAGATTATATGAATTTCCAGGAGTTAAAAATGGCTTTCTTAAAATTTGATAATCATTTTTATCATCAAAAACAGAAAAATTAAAAAATTTATCTTTCATTTTTTCATCATATTTTGGTGAATTTATAAAAGCACAATAAGAAATACATGTTAAAATTAAAATGTCAGTTTCACAAAATGGAAGTTCTGATATTGTTTTGTTTCCGTTTATTTTTAGAAAATTTTTTATTGTTGCCACTATTTAATCTCCTTTGTTGCAATTATATCTACTCCAGTATTTAAAACATTTTTAATAACGATTTGACCGCATCTAATAGGAGAAGAAATTTCCAATTTATTAATTTCATTCATAATGTCAAACATCAAATTTTTACTTATTGCAGAAGTTGTTTTACATGGACAAACTAAAAAATTCGAATTTTTAACTTTAAAAGAAGATGTAATCATTCTTTTTGGGTCAATTAATTCTTGAATAACATAATTTTTACCTCTAGGACAACTATTGCCACTAATTATATCATCCTTAACATTAATTCTACATCCCTTTGGGCAAACTATACAGATGAAATCTTTTTCCATATTAAATAATCTCCTCAACTTCAATTGATAAATTTTCAATACTATTAAAGTTTATATCATTTAATTTTAATTTTATCATCTCCGATGGTATTAAATTTAATTTAAGAATTTTTTTAATTACATTATCATTATTTTTTATAAATATATTTGCTTTTTTAAGTGGCTTTTTAACCCTAAAAGAAAATTCAACTTCGTTTAAGCCATTATAAAATTCAATATGATTAGGAAGTAAATAACCTAGCATTGCATTATGTGTAGTTTTAACATCTTTTAAAATTTTCTTTTCGCCCTCTAAAATTAGTTTAGCAGCATTTTTACCAGCAACTTCCGCTTCTTCAACAACATAGTCAACTAAATCATGAACATGTAAAACATTCCCACAACTAAAAATACCTTTAATTGAAGTCTCTAAATTTTGATTTATTGAACATCCTTTTGTATTTTTATAAATTTCACATCCTGCATTTTCTAATAATACATTAAATGGATATAATCCTACCGATAATAATAATGTATCACATTTAATAAAAGTTTCTTTTCCTTTGATGGGTTTTAAATTATCATCAACATCACAAATAGTTATTCCTTCAAGTTGAGTTTTACCATGTATTTTAATTACTGTATTGTGCAATTTTAAAGGAATATTGAAATCATTTAAGCATTGAACAATATTCCTATTTAATCCATTAGAATATGGCATTAATTCGCTAACTCCAATTACTTCTGCGCCTTCTAAAGTCATTCTTCTAGCCATAATTAATCCAATATCGCCGCTTCCTAAAATATAAACTTTTTTTCCAACTAAAAATCCATCAATATTTAAATATTTTTGAGCAAGTCCTGCAGTAAAAACGCCATTAGGTCTCTCTCCTGGTAAAGCTATTTGACCAGCAGTTCTTTCATTACATCCACAAGCATAAATAATAGCTTTCGCTTTTATTATTACAATTCCTTCATTTTCGTTACAATAAGTAATTTCTAAATTCTTATTTATATCTAAAACTTGAGTATCTAATTTATATTCAATTCCTCTTTTTTTAATTTCACTAATAAAACGATAAGCAAATTCAGGACCTGTTAATTCCTCTTTAAAATAATGTAATCCAAAACCACTATGAATACATTGATTTAAAATTCCACCAAGTTCACTCATCCTTTCTAAAATAATAATATCTTTTATACCATTATCATAAGCACTTTTAGCAGCACTTAATCCAGCACTTCCTCCGCCAACAATAACTAAATCATGATAAATCATTATTTTGCTCCTTTATTAGAATATTTCATAATGATGCTTCCTTTATTAGAGTATTCAATTTCAGAAATATTTTTATTTAATTCTCTTGCTAAAATTTTAACTACTTCTTCTTGGCAAAAAGTTCCTTGACATAACCCAAAGCCAGATCTGATTCTCTTTTTTACACCTTTAACTGTAGTAGCACCACAATTTCTATGTATTACATCAATAATCTCCGCTTCACTTATTTTTTCACATCTACAAATTAAATGACCAAATTTAGGATTTAATTTAATATTTCTATTAATTTCTTCTATAGTCATATTTTTCTTATTTATATGTTTTTTAATAAATGGATTGAAATTTTTATTATCTTTTAAATTTAATTTATTTTTTATCATTATTGCAACTTCTGCTCCAATTGCAGGAGATGATGCTAAACCTGGTGACATAATTCCAATAACATTAAAAAATAAAGGATTTTGTTCACTTTCTTTAATAATAAAATCATCATTAATTGGATTTGCTCTAGTTCCAGCAAAGTATCTAATAGTTTTATCTAAAGGTAAATTTTTTATTAACTTTCTTGCACTTTCTTTTATATTTTCAATTGTTATAGAATCTGTAGAAGTATCTTCTTTTGAAGATATTTCATTAGAAGGTCCAATAATATAATTAAAAGAAGTAGTTGGAGATATTAAAACACCTTTTCCAACTTTTGTAGGACACATAAATAAAGTATGTCTAACCCAATCATTATTAAAATGATTTAATAAAATATATTCTCCTTTACGAGGAATAATTTCTATGTCTGAATTTTCTATCAAAGAAGAAATTTCTTTTCCATATACCCCTGATGAATTTATAATTGATCTTGAATAAAAAACTTCACTATTTGTTTTAACTTCATATAAATTCTCTTTTTTCTTAATATCAATAACTTTACTATTTAATTTAAGTTGAGCTCCATTATCAATAGCGTTTTCCATTGCACCAACGCATAATCTAAAAGGATTTACTATTCCTGAATCTTGACAATATAAAGCGTATTTACATTCATTATTTAAATTAGGCTCCATTTTATGTAATTCATCATAATATATAATTTTAGAATTTACACCATTTAATTTAGCTCTTTTATCTAATTCTTTTATAACATTCAAGTCTTCATCATTAAAACCTATTGTTAAACTTCCGTTTTTAATAAAATCACAATCAAGTTCATTACAAACTTTTTCCATCATTTTATTGCCTTTAACATTAAAATAAGCTTTTTTGGTACCAGGTTTAGGGTCGTAACCACTATGAACAATTGCACTATTCGCACTAGTTGTTTCGTCGCCAACATCATTATTTTTTTCTAAAACTAAGATTTTGCAATCATATTTAGATAAATTTCTCGCAATAAAACTACCAATAATTCCTGCCCCAATTATTATGCAATCATAAACTTTATCCATTTTTATTTCTTCCTATTAATTGAATTTTCTTTATTAAATTTTTCTCCATTGTATCTTTTATGAAGTTTATCTAGATTATATTGTGCAACTTCTTCTAAAGTTATATTTAATCCACTAGCTGTTTCAGCTATATACCATAAAACATCACCAAGTTCTTCTTTTAAATGATTTTTATCTAATTCGTGACCTTGATATTTATATTTTTTAACAATATCGCAACATTCACCAACTTCACCTGCTAAGCCAAGAACTCCATTAGTAATTAAATCTTTTTTTCCTTCTTCAGAAATTAAATTATATGCATGCTTTTGATATTCATTAAAATCTATCTTTCCCATATAATGTAAACTCCTTATTATAATTTGTTTTATTTTAAATATATTTTATTATACCAAATAATTCTTATATACTTAATTAAATTTTTAAATAAGTATTAAATTTGATTTCTATTATTTCTTAAAGTAAAATTTAAAAGAGGTAATTTTATGGAATTAAAAATATTAAAATGCAAATCATGTGGAAAAATTATTGAAAGACTTCCTGGAACTCACGGATGTCCTACTGTTTGTTGTGGAAGTCCTATGGTAGAACTTGTTGCAAATTCTCAAGAAGGTTCATTAGAAAAACATATCCCAGTTGTTCAAATAGAAGGTAATCATATTCATGTTCAAGTAGGACAAGTTAAACATCCTATGTTAGAAGAACATTCTATTAAATTTATTTATTTAATTACAGATAAAGCAACTCATAGAATAGATTTACTTCCAGGATCAAACCCAGTTGCAGATTTTTATATTGAAAATGAAACACCATTAAAAGTATATGAATTTTGCAATTTGCATGGTCTTTGGGAAAAAGAAATTTAATTTTATTATTTAAAAATATATTTTTATTGATATTTTTATTAGTTTTTGATAATATAATTAAGCATGGCGAAATTGGAGAAGCGGTTAACTCACTTGGCTGTGAACCAAGCATTCACCGGTTCGATCCCGGTATTTCGCCCCATTTGAAAAATACACGATATATATCGTGTTTTTTTATTTAAAAAATGACTTAGAATTATTCTAAGTCATAATCTTCTATAGTTTTTAAATTATCAGCGTTTATTTCATCTACAATAGAAACTTCACCTAATTTTTCCCAATCTGACATAATATTCGCTTTTATCTTAATATAATATTTTAACTCTTTAATTATTTCTTCGCTAAATACTTCACCAGGTATAATAATAGGAATTCCTGGAGGATAAATCATAATAGTTTCTTTTGATATCCTTCCAATAGCATTATCTAATTTTACAACCTCTAGAGGAGCATGATATGCAACACGTGGTCTGATTTTTAATTTAGGAAAATTCGTTGTAAAATAATGTTCCTCATATTCAATTTTAGAATTATAAAATCTTTTAGATATATCTTTTAATGCATTTACAATTATTTCAATGTCTTTTTTACGACTTCCTATTGTAAATAATAATAAAAATACATAAGTTTCAGCTAATTCAATTTGAATATGGTAATCATCTTTTAAAATTTTATATAGTTCAAATCCTGTAATTGAAAGTTTATCAATTTCTACTACTAATTTTGTTTCATCATAGGAATAGCTTCCTTTTTCGATAAAATATTCTTTCCCATGAGCCTTAAATCCGTTTATTTTATTAATTTCTTCTTTGCAAATTCTTGCTAATTTAATTGCATTATAAATAGATCTATTCCCTTTAAATACTAAAAATTTTCTAGCACTATCTAATGAAGCAATTAATATTGAAGACGGAGATGTAGTAGTAATTAAATTTACACTTTTATTTATATCATATTCACTTACTAAGTTTCCTTTAATTAATAAAACACTTGATTGAGTTAAACTTCCACCTGTTTTATGTATAGATAAAGTAGACATATCCGCGCCAGCTTCCATTGCAGTAATAGGAGAATGTTTTGAAAAATAAAAATGACTTCCATGCGCTTCATCAACTAAAACAATAATTTTTTTTGAATGAGCATATTTTACTATTCTTTTTAAATCGCAAGTCGCTCCAAAATAAGTCGGATTAATTATAAAAATAGCTTTAGCATCTAAATTATCATTAATTGCTTTTTTCCAACTTTTAAAAGAGATTTGATTAACAATTTCAATTTGTTTATCTATTTCTGGCATTACAAAAACCGGTATTGCTCCACTTAAAATAACTGCGCTTATGACTGATTTATGAACATTTCTTGGTAATAAAATTTTTTCTTTTGCTTTTAAGCACGACATTATCATTATCAAATTTCCACTAGTGGAACCATTTACTAAAAATTTGCAATTATCTGCTCCACAAGCTTTTGCAAATAAATTTTGAGCATCAGCAATTGCATATTGTGGATGCGATAGATTATCCATTCCTCTAGGTGCATTAACATCATTTTTATATATTTTTTTCCCAAAAATTTTTTCAAATTCTGTATTTAAAGAATGTTGATGATGTCCCGGAACATCAAAAACTGTTGTCTTTTCATCTAAATATTTTTTATAAGCTTCTAAATAAGGCACTCTATTTTGATCTTGAAAATCACTCTTTTTCATCCTAAAAATAATAACACATTCATTTAATATAATATAGATTATTTTATTTTTAATTTTTATTTGATATTATTTTTTTATGAAAATATTAATTTTAAGTGACAATCACGGAAATTTTGAAATTATTAAAAAAGTTCTTAATATAGAAAAAAATGTGGATATTTATTTACATTTAGGTGACTATGAACTTCCAGAATATTTGCTTAATAATTTTTTATTAGTTAAAGGAAATTGTGATTATCTTTCTAACGAACCAATTTCTCGAACAATAGAAATAAATAATTTTAAAATCTATTTAGAACACGGAATAAATTTTACAAAAACATTATATAAAGAAAATTATATCAAGAACACTAATGCTGATATTTTTCTATTTGGACATACTCATACTCGATTAGCATCTAAATTAGATAATATTTACATTTTTAATCCTGGCAGTATATCAAAACCACGAGATAATTCTAAAGGCACATATTTAATATTATATTTAAATAAAAATAAAGAATTAAAATACGAATTTAAAGAGATTGAATTATAAAACTAGAACATTTATAAGCACTATATATAGCAAACATTATATTGTATCCACCACATAATCCATCAACATCTAAGCATTCGCCTAAAAAATAAATATTTTTTTCTAATTTTGATTCAAAGTTTTCATCCACATCATTAAAAGAAATTCCACCTAATGTAACTTGAGAATATTCAAATTCATAAGTTGAATCATATTTAAAATTCAAATTTTTCAAATAATAAGCGTATTTTTCAACATTATTATTACAAAACTTATAAATATAATTAAAAAATTGCTTTCCAAATAAAGATTCTAAAAAATCTGTGTTAAAATTTTTGAAGTTTAATAATAATATTTTTTTAAGTTCATCAATTTTAAAATTCGGAAATAAATCTATTGAAATAATAGAATTTATTAAATTTTTACGATTAATTATTGAACTTATATTAAAAATAGAAATTCCACTGATCCCATCTTTTTTAAATATAACTTCTCCTTCTTCTTTATAAATAATTTTATTATTATTAATTAATTTTATTATTCCTTTTAATCTAAGATTTTCTAACAATTTAACGTTTTCTTTTACTCTTATGGGTGCTAAGCCAGGTCTTAAATTAATAATATTATAGCCATGCGAATTAAATAAATTAAATAAACTCCCATCGCTTCCTGTAGATTTCATAGATTTTCCGCCAAAGCAAAAAATCAATTTTGAAAAATCATAATTATTTTTATTAGTAATCAAGTTTTTATTTGTATATTTTAATATTTCTTCTTCTAAGTGCAATTCAACTTTATAATGTTCTAATAAACTGAATAAATAATTATTTAAAGCTCTACTTGACAAGGAAACTGGATAAAATAAGTTATTTATTTTTCTTAAAAATATGCCATATTCATTTAAAAGTTTCTCTTCTTTTAAAGAAAAATTTTTAATTGCTTCATTAACATAATTATTATTATAAGAATATTCATTAACATAAGAATTCCCTATATTACATCTTCCATTTCCAGTTACTAATATTTTTTTTCCAATAATTTTATTTTTATCAAACAATAAAACATTCGCTTTAGGATACTTGCTTTTAATAAAAATAGAAAAAAATATACCACTAACTCCAGCTCCACATACTAATATATTCATAAGTATATTATATAATAAAACTTGAAAAGTTTTTTTAGTATTTATAAAATAAATTATGAAAAAATTCGGACTAGTAGTAGCAATAGAAACAGAAATTAATTCTTTATTAAAAACAGGAAAAAGTTTTATAAAAATAAACGATAATAAATTTGAAATATATTATTCAAAAATAAACAATAATGAATTATATGTTATTCATTCTGGATGTGGAGAAATTTTTGCTTCTATTGCTACTCAATATTTAATAACTAAATACAACATTGATTTAATATTTAATTACGGAATTTGTGGTGCTTTAAAGCCAGGTCTTGAAACTTCATCTTGTTGTTTAATTGATTCAATAGTTAATTATGATTTTGATACGGATCCTATTGATCATAAAGGTGTTGGCTTCCATACAGAAATTGATTCTTTAATACTTAAGCCTGATAATTCGTTAATACAAAAAGTTTTAGATATTAAAAAATTACCTATTTATAGATGTGCAAGTGGTGATAAATTTATTGATTTAGAAAGCGATAGGCTTGCTTTAAATAAAAATTTTTCTTGTGATGTTTGTGAAATGGAAGCTGCTGGAATTTTTTTAACTTGCTTTCAAAATAATATTCCTTGTTTATTTTTAAAAGGAATAAGTGATTCATATTCAGGTGGAAATCAAGAATTTATCAAAATGGCTGAAACAAGTAGTTTTATTGCTGCTAATTTATTTATAAATATTATAGAAAATTTTTAAAAATTTTTGAAATTAAAAAAAGAGGATATAATATCCTCTTTTTAAATATACTTTTAATATTATTTAATAATTTCGCTAACTGTACCAGCACCAACAGTTCTACCGCCTTCTCTGATTGAGAATTTAGTACCTTTTTCAACTGCGACTGGGTGAATTAATTCAACTGTAAAGCTAACGTTATCGCCTGGCATAACCATTTCTGTTCCTTCTGGAAGAGTAATTGTACCAGTAATATCTGTTGTATGGAAATAGAATTGAGGTCTATAATTTGATAAGAAACCTGTATGTCTTCCACCTTCTTCTTTTGTTAAAATATAAGCTTGGCAAGTGAATTTTGTATGTGGAGTAACACTTCCTACTTTAGCTAAGACTTGTCCTCTAACAACTTCATCTCTATTAACGCCTCTTAATAAGATACCTGCGTTATCACCAGCTTCTGCGAAATCTAATGTTTTTCTAAACATTTCAATACCAGTAACAACTGATTTCTTTGTTTCTTTAATACCAACGATTTCAACTTCATCGTTTAATTTAACAGTACCTCTTTCAACTCTACCAGTAACGACAGTTCCTCTACCTGTAATAGTTAAAACGTCTTCAATTGGCATTAAGAATGGTTTATCTGTATCTCTTACTGGATCTGGGATATATGCATCAACAGCATCCATTAAAGCCATAACTTGTTTTTCAGCTTCTGGATCACCATCTAAAGCTTTTCTAGCACTTCCTCTAATAATTGGTGTATCATCACCTGGGAAACCATATTTATTTAATAAGTCTCTGACATCCATTTCGACTAAATCGATTAATTC
>CAZDPH010000022.1:0-11456 GCA_964507285.1 uncultured Staphylococcaceae bacterium
ACATGGATGCTTTCATTAGTTATTAGTTTATCTACTATGGTAGCTTTGCTTATATCTAATTTCATAGGTGCTTTAGTTCCAATTGTTTTATATAAGATTAAGATTGATCCTGCTGTTGCAAGTGGACCATTTATTACAACAATTAATGATTTAATTGCAATTGTAATTTATTATGGACTTGCTTGGTGGTTATTTTTAGTAGTTTAAAAAATGTATTTGGAATTATTCCAAATACATTTTTTATTTATTATTATCTTTATTATCTTGTAATTCATTATAACCTTTACAAGTAGGTAAATTCCATTTATAGATAGTTGCTAAAACTCTTAAAGTTACCATTAATATCATAGAAATAATAATAGAGAATAATGAATTTACATTATTAATTAATAAAATTGTATATAGTGTTGCTCCTAATATACAAGGAGTCATATAGAAATGTTTTTTAAATACAGTAGGAATATCTCCTAAGAAAACATCTCTAAATATTCCTCCTCCAATTCCAGTAATTACTCCTAAAGATATTATAAATACACATTTTGAAAATATAGAAAAACTATCAGGTGTCAATGAATAAGTTAAATTACTTCCAGAAATTACAAATGCACTTGTTCCTAAAGCATCAAGAAGATATATCCAAAAATCATGTCTTTTCTTTTCAATTAAATGTGCGGTTGATTTTTTATATCCTATAATAAACCATATAGTAGATATTATTAAAGAAACTCCTGCAAGAAGAAGATATTCTTCATCCCAAAATATGTGTGGAGGTTCTTTATTAATAATTAAATCTCTTAAAAGTCCTCCTCCAAATATTTCAATAAGAGTCAATATCCATACTCCTAAAATATCAGTTTTCTTTCTTATTGCTTTAATTGCACCACTAGTAGAAAAAGAGATACATCCAATTAATTGGATTACAAATAAAACAATATCTAATGTAGATTTAAAATGCATATTATACCTTTATAACAATTATTATAATTTAATTCATATTTTTTAAAATAGTTAATTTAATGTGTATGAACAGAGTAAATTAAAAGTGCAGTTAATAAAATACCTAACACTATATAAATAAAACTATATTTAGATTTATATTCATTAAATGCTTGAGGTAATAATTCGATTAATAAAACATATAATAAAGATCCTGAACTAATAGAATAAATAATTCCTATTATTACTTCATTTAATTCTAATGAAGTTAAAGAAAGTCCAAGTATTGCAAATATTAAAGCAGGTAAACTTGAAATAATAGTTAATAATAAAGAAAAACTCTTTTTCTTATTTGAATTAATAAAAGAAGTACACATTGAATAAGATATTATTACATTATGTATAAATAAAATAGATGAAGTAATTATTCCATTTATTGATAATTCATTATTTTTATTAATGAAAGAAAACCCTAAAGATAATCCTTCAGGAATATTATGAATTGCAATAGCAGCTAAAAATATTAAAGAAGAAATAAATAATGAATGATTTTCATTATTTATTTCATTTGAATGTAAATGATCATGACATTCATCTTTATCATTTTTATCGTGATTATGATGAAAAGAAAAATGATGTAATAATTCGTGAAGAATAAAAAATAATAATCCTGTAATTAAAATAATACTAATAGGAATTAAAGTATTGATAAATTCATTATTATTAAAATTATCAAAAGATTCAATTGCTTCATTAATTAATTCTAAAAAAATTAATCCTATAATTGCACCTATAGAAAAATTTTGAAAGAATTTAGAAAATTCTTTGTGTAAATTCTTAAATAAAATAGAAAGTAAACTTCCTATAATAGAGGCAATTAATGTTGCTAAAATAATAAAAATAAAATTAAAAATAATAATTTAATTATTATATTTTAATTTATATTATTTTTGCAAATAATATGATTAAATAAATAGATAAAATAACTGATTTAATGTAATATTTATGTATGATATTAGATAAAATTAATGATTCTAAAGATATAAAAAAATTAAATATAGATGAATTAAATATTTTAAAAGAAGAAATTTCTTCTTTAATTATTAAAAAAGTAAGTAAAGTAGGAGGTCATTTAGGACCTAATTTAGGCGTTATTGAACTTACTATAGCACTTCATTATGTTTTTAATTTTCCATATGATAAATTAATTTTTGATGTGTCTCATCAAAGTTATACTCATAAAATATTAACTAATAGAAAAGAATATTTTATTAATGAAAATAAATTTAATGATATATCAGGATTTTCTTCTTTTGAAGAAAGTGAATATGATTTATTTAAACTTGGACATACTTCAAGTTCCCTTTCTTTATCTAGTGGAATATGTAAAGGAAGAAATTTATTAAATGAAAAATATAAAATAATCAATGTAATTGGAGATGGTTCTTTATCTGGAGGAGAAGCTTTAGAAGCTTTAAATAATGTATCTAATTTAAATGGTCAATATTTAATTATTGTAAATGATAATGAAATGAGTATTGAAGAAAATGTAGGAGGAATATATTCTTCTTTAAAGGATTTAAGAGAATCTAATGGAAAATCATTAAATAATATTTTTAAAACTTTATCTATTGATTATAGATATTTAGAAGATGGAAATAATATTTCTTCTTTAATTAACACTTTAAATGAAGCCAAAGATATTGATCATCCTTTAATATTACATATTCATACTTTAAAAGGAAATGGATATTTAAAAGCAATTGAGAATAAAGAAAAATTTCATTACGCTAAACCATTTAACATTGAAACAGGTGAATTTAATTCATCTTCTCCTAGATTAAATTATAGTGAAATTTCTTATGAATATTTTTCTAAAAAAATGGATAATGATAAAAGTGTTGTTATTTTAACTTCTGCAGTAGCGTATCTATTTGGATTTAATAAAGAAAGAAGAGAAAAATATAAAGATTATTTTATTGATTTAGGAATAGAAGAAGCTCACGCAGTAGGATTTTTATCAGGACTTAGCAAAGCTAATATAAAAGCTTATTATCCAGTTACTTGTTCATTTTTACAAAGGGGATTTGATCAATTAATTGAAGATTTTGCATTAAATAATATAAATGCTACTATTTTATTATGTCTTCCTTCTTTATATTCATCAAAAGATGTTACTCATTTAGGTATATTTGATGAAGTAATGATTTCTAATATTCCTAATATTATTTATTTAGATCCTACTAGTATTGAAGAATATTTAAGTATGCTTGATTATTCTTATTATAATAAACATAATCCTTTAATAATTAGAGTACCTAATGAAATTATTTATGATAATAAAATAGATAATAATGATTATTCTTTAATTAATAAATCTAAAGTTATTAATAAAGGAAAAGATATTGCGATATTTTATGTAGGTAATTTAGAATTTTTAGCAAAAGATATTTATAAAGAGTTAATTGATAAAAATTATAATATTAGTTTAATTAGACAAAGATTCCTTTCAGGAATTGATAAAGATTTAATTAATGAATTAATAATTGATCATAAAATAATTATTACTCTAGAAGATACTTTACTTAATGGAGGATTTGGAGAAAAAATATCTTCTTATTTGGGTAATAAAAATATTTATGTTTTAAATTATGGATTAAAAAAAGAATTTATTGATCGATATGATATTAATAAATTATTAAAAGAAAATAGATTAGATAAAGATTTAATAATTGAAGATATTCTTAAGCTATTAAATAGATAATGCATTTAAAATATTAATATATTATAATATAAGTATATAGGAGAATTTATGAAAAAAATTTTAACTATTTTATCTACAGTATGTTTAAGTTTATTATCTTTATCAAATAAAAATATTTCTACTTTAGAAACTTTAAATTTAGAAGAAAACGATAATATTTATGTTAGTAATAATTCTAATAATTATTCTTTAGATGATATTAAAAATTTAAATAATTCAAAAGATATATTTATTTATGATATAAATAAAAAAATAAGTGATGAATATTGTGCAATTTATTATAAAAGAAATAATGATGCTTATTATTTTTTAGAAACTACTTCTTTAAATTTATCATCAATAAAAGATGAAATTAAAGAATTTTATAATGAAAAACTTCTTGAATTAAACAAAGTTTCTATAACTAATAATTCTTATTCTAATTTTAAAGATTTACATAAATATCATTTTACTAAAAATTTTAAACCTTATGGAAGAATTGTTTATGATTATAAATCTTATCATTATGATTTTTGTAAAGAATCTTCTTTAATTTATGTTAAACTTACTCAAGAATTTATTTGTGGCAGTTTACTTAATAAAAATGATGAAAGTGGATATGGGAATTACAAAAATTATGGCGGATATACTCATATGAAAGCAATTCAAAATGTGTCTGATTATGGATATAACGAAATTAGAAAAGGGGGCAAACCAGTAATTAAAGATTATTTCCCACTTTCTAAGCCTTCTGCAAGCATTATTACTACAACTTATGGAGAAAAAGATTCTCATGGAGGGGAAGTTACAATTGGATATTCTACAAATAATGGATTTGAAGCTGAAATTGGTGGAAAAAAAGAAAGCGAAGTTTCAATAAGTTATTCTAAATCTTATAGCGATGATGAACCTTCTTTATCTACTCAACATGGGGAAACTGAAAATGAATTTCAATGGACTTACCTTTATAGTTCACCTCAAGAAAAAACTAATTTGATGAATCTTGGATATATTTTTGAACTTAATAATTATGAAGATGGTAATAATGTTGCATTAATTCATGATTTTTTAATTCAAGGTAAAATGGTAGTAGTAAAAGATAATGATATTTCTAATGAAATTGAATGTCGTTTTCTTAAAACACTATAAAATTAAATTAAACTATGTCTTATGACATAGTTTTTTATTTTAATAATAGAATAAATTTTAATGATATTATAAAATTAATGTATGATAGAAAAATTATTAGTAGTTTCTTTACTTACTTTTTTAATTGGAAATAAAGTAAGTAAAGATGACTTTAAATTAAATAACAATATAGATAAAAATGAAATAAATTCTACATTAAATTCGATTAATAATAAGAAATTTAATGATATTTATTCTTCTTTTAATAATGATGAATATTTAATTGAATCTAATATGAATAATTTTAATTATATTATTAATGAATCTTCTTCTAATTCATCAATTAAATCAATTGATGAATTAAGTAACATTAAAGCAGATTATTTTAAAGAAGAGAATTTATTAATTAACAAATATTCAATTGATGAATTTAAATTATCAAAATTTAATGAAAATGATTTTAATAATAATGATTTTAAAATTGATAATAAAGTTAATTTTGATAATTCATTAATTACTAAAATAGATAATGAATATTTTTATTCTGAATCTAATTTTATTTCTAAAAGTGTATTTGACACTTTAAATAATAAAAATTATTCTTTTAGAATTAATAATGAAAATAAAAGTATTAAAAATAAATTAAATACTACTGATTTTTCATACAATTTTGATATTGATATTAAATAATCAATATTTAATAATATTTAAAGAGGAAAATATGAATAAGAAAGTTTTTATTGTTTTAGGAATGATTTCTTTAAATTTAATAAGTTGTTCTAAATCAAATTTAAGTGAATTTGAATTTGAAAATTTTGACGCTAGAAAAAAATTATGTTTAGATTTAAATAAATTAAAAGAAAAAGAAAAAGAAAGTTTAAGTGAATTTAATTCATTAATTAAATTTAAATATAATGTAAATAATGAATATAATGAAATAAGAGCAATTACTAAAGGAAATATTTATTCTAATAATGTTTCTTCTACTAATATAGAAGTAATAGGATCTAGTGCTTATTACATAAATAAATACGTAAATGCTATTATTGATGAAAAATATTATTCTTATTCATCTATTAAAAATGAAGTTAATATTTTAGAAGGTTCTAATAATGATTTAAACTTAAGTTATTCCCAATCTTTAGATTTAAAATATGAATTTTTAAATTTTGAAAAAAGAACTACAATTGATTTTTTAGAATCAATTCTTCTTTTAAATTCTTCTAAAATATTTAAATTTGATACATATGATAAATCTTCTAATAATGATTATTATTATTTAATTAATAACGATAATTATTCTAATTATAAAATCTATAAATCTTCTAAAATTAAAAAGAATAATAATACATATTTATTAACATTAGATTTAAATTCTAATTTATATATAGAGAATGATTTATTATCTAATTATGATATTAATTATACTTATTCATTTATAAATGAAAATGATTCTTTAGATTCTAATAATGTTAATTTTTCTTTTATTTATGAAGGTAATAATTATTATTCTAGAAAAGATTGTGATGAAGAAACATTAAAAATATTTTATTAAACTATTTAAAAAATGTATAATAAATATATGGAAGATAATTTTGTTGAATTAAAAGAATACATTAAAAAAATAGAAAATTTTACATTACCAGAATATAATGAAATATCCTCAATTCCTTTATACATGGAACAAGTTATTGGATATATTCAAGAAATTTTAAGTCCGTTATGTAAAAGTGAAGAAGATATTTCTTCATTAATTACTCCATTCATGGTTAATAATTATGTAAAAGCTAAAATAGTAGATGCTCCAATAAATAAAAAATATAATAAAGAACATATTGGATATTTAATTGCAATTTCTTTACTTAAAAAAAGTGCTTCTATGAAAGATATTGCAACTTTAATTGAATTTGATAAGTTTTTAAGTGACGATAAAGAAAAACTTTATTCAACATTTAAAACAATGCAAGATGAAATAATTAAAAGTGAAGCAAGAAAAGTAAAAATTAGACTTGAAGCATTGGAAAAATCAAATAAGAAAAAACAAGATAAAATGGAAGAAAATGCTGATTTATGTTATGTTGCTTTAAGACTTTATATTGAAAGCGAAGTTACAAAATATATTGCAGATAGTGTTATTGAAAAAGTATCTAAAGATGTTTTACCTTCTTCACTTTTTGAAGATGATAAAAAAGTAAAACATTTAGAAAATAAAAAAGAAACTAAAGAAGCTAAAAAGCTCTCTAGTAGAAAAAAATAAAATTTATTAAGGAGAAAATAATGAAAGTTTTAGTTACTGGTGGATTAGGTTTTATTGGATCACATACTGTTTGCAGTTTAATTGAAAATGGGCATGATGTTGTTATTATTGATAATTTATATAATTCAAAAAAAGTTGTATTAGATAGATTAAATAAAATTAATAATAGAAACATTAAATGTTATATTGGTGATTGTCAAAATGAAGAATTGTTAGATAAGATTTTTAAGACAGAAAAACCTGAATCTATTATTCATTTTGCAGGTTATAAAGCAGTTGGAGAAAGTTGCAAAAAGCCTTTAATGTATTATAAAAATAATTTAGATTCTACTTTTAGCTTACTTTCAATGATGGAAAAATATCCTTCTTGTAAAAATTTTGTATTTTCAAGTAGTGCAACTGTTTATGGAAATCCAGATCATGTTCCAATGATTGAAACTGATGAAGTAAAAAGTGCTACTTCTCCATATGGAGAAACTAAAGTCATGATTGAAAGAATATTAACTGATTTTGCAAGTGTTCATAAAGAATTTAATTTTGCATTGCTTAGATACTTTAATCCAATTGGTGCACATAAATCTGGATTACTTGGAGAAGATCCAAATGGTATTCCTAACAATTTATTACCTTATATTGCAAAAGTTGCGACAGGTGAATTAAAAGAAGTTAATGTTTTTGGAAATGATTACGATACAATTGATGGAACAGGAGTTAGAGATTATGTTCATGTTTGCGATTTAGCAAAGGGACATGTTCTTGCTTTAAAAAAACTTTCTACAAATCCAGGACTTGTTATTTATAATTTAGGAACTGGAAAAGGAACTTCTGTTTTGGAAATGATTAAATATTATGAAGAAGCAAGTGGAGTTAAAATTCCTTATAGCATTAAACCTAGAAGAAGTGGAGATATTGCAACAAGCTTTGCAAATTGTGAAAAAGCTAAAAATGAATTAGGTTTTAAATGTGACTATAGTGTTTTAGATGCTTGTAAAGATGGATATAATTTCCAAGTTCAAGAATTAAAACGTAAAAAAGAAGAAAAATAAAGGTACTAATAAGTACCTTTTATTGGCCTATAGACAAGCGGTAAAGTCATAAGTCTCTGAAACTTACATACATTGGTTCGAATCCAATTAGGCCAGCCAATAATTAATTATTTACTAATACATATAAATTTAAAGGAGTATTAATGGAAATAAATAATAGATTAATAGAAGAATTTAATCTTTCTTCTACTCAAGTTATAAATACAATTAATTTAATAGATGAAGGATGCACTATTCCTTTTATTGCACGTTATAGAAAAGAAGTAACAGGTAATATTGATGATCATACTTTAAGAAATTTTTATGATCGATTAATTTATTTAAGAAATTTAAATGATCGAGTAGATTCTGTTATTAAATTAATTGATGAACAAGGTAAATTAACTAAAGAACTTGAAGACTCTTTAAAAAATGCCCTAACTTTACAAGAAGTAGAAGACTTATATCGTCCTTATAAACAAAAAAGAAAAACAAGAGCAATTATTGCAAAAGAAAAAGGATTAGAACCAGTTGCAGAAACTTTAAAGAAAAGTATTAAAAAAGATAACTTTAATGCTTATTTAGAAACTTTTATTAACGAAGAAAAGAAAGTTAATAGTGTAGAAGAAGTATTAAATGGCGCTAAAGATATTATCGCAGAAGAAATAAGCGATGAAGCAAAATATAGAAAATATATTAAAGATCAAATTGATAAATATGGTCAAATTGAATCTAAAGAAAAAGCAAAAGATGAAAAAGATACTTATGGAACATATAAAGATTTTACTTGTTCATTAAATAAATTAAAATCTTATCAAATCTTAGCTCTTTTTAGAGGAGAAAAAGAAAAATGTTTATCTTTATCTTTAATTTATGATAAAGAAAGAATTAAAGATTATATTTTATTTAATTATAAAAATAATATTTATTTAGATATTTTTAAAGATATAGTAGATGATTCTTTATCTAGACTTATTCTTCCTAGTGTAGAAAATGAAATATATTCTTCTTTATTTTTAAAAGCAGAAGATAAATCATTAATTGTATTTAAAAAGAATTTAAAAGAATTATTACTTTATCCACCTTTAAAAGATCAAGATATTTTAGCAATTGATCCTGGATTTAGAACTGGATGTAAATACGCAGTTGTTAATAAAAATTCAATTCCTTTAGAAGTAGGAGTTTTATTTATTACAAGTAATTCAAAAGTTCAAATTGAAGAAGGTAAAAAAATTATTCTTAATTTAATTAAAAAATATAAATTAAATTATGTTGCTATTGGAAATGGTACTGCAAGTAGAGAGTCAGAAGCTATTGTTTCTTCTTTAATAAAAGAAAATAATTTAAATACTAAAATATTTATTGTTAATGAAAGTGGTGCTAGTGTCTATAGTGCTTCTAAATTAGGCGAAAGTGAATTTCCTAATTTATCTGTTGAAAAAAGAAGTGCAATTTCATTAGCAAGAAGAGTTATAGATCCTTTAGCAGAACTTTGTAAAATTGAACCAAAATCAATTGGAGTAGGTCAATATCAACATGATTTAAATCAAACTAGACTTAACGAAGTTTTAAAAACAGTTGTAGAAGATGCGGTTAATGAAGTTGGAGTTAAATTAAATACTGCTAGTGTATCTTTACTTTCTTATGTATCTGGAATTAATTCTTCTATTGCAAATAATATTTATGAACATTTAAAAGTTAATGGACCATTTAAAAATAGAAATGAACTTAAAAAAGTTTCTAAATTAGGTCCTAAAGCATTTGAACAATGTGCAGGGTTTTTACGAATTGAAGATGGAGATGAAATTTTAGATAATACAGGTATTCATCCAGAAAGTTATAAAATTGCTAAAGAAATTATTAAATTAACTTCTTTAGATTTAAAAAATGATTCTAAAGAAGTTAGAGATAATAAATTATCTTTATTTAATAGTAATGAATTTTTAAAAACTCATGAGGTTGGAAAAGAAACTCTAGAAGATATTATTGATGAACTTAAAAATCCAGGAAGAGATATAAGAGATTCATTAGAACTTGTAGAATTAAATAATAATGTTAAAGACATTAATGATTGTAAAGTTGGAATGATTTTAAATGGTACAATTCATAACATAATGGATTTTGGAATGTTTATTGATATAAATGTTCATCAAGATGCTTTATGTCATATTAGTGAAGCAAGTAAAAACTATATTAAGGATTTAAATGAATATTTTCATATAAATCAAATAGTAAAAGTTAAAATTATTTCAGTAGATCTTTTGAAAAAAAGAATTGGAGTATCTATTAAACAAGTTAATGAATAATAATTTTAAAGGAGTTTTATATGGATGAAATTAGTTTTTTAAATAGTTATAATGACACTTTATTTGGAAATAAGTGGGTTATTGATAATCCAAGTAAAATATTATTAATTGTAACTGGAATGGCAGAACATAGTGAAAGATATGATGAATTTGCTAGATATTTAAATAATGAAGGATTTAATGTTTTTTGTTTAGATCATTATGGACAAGGAAAAAATAATAATGACATGAATCCACCTAGTAATTATTTTTTTAAAATGGAAGATACTATAAAAGAATATATTGAAATTTTAAAAGAACAATTTGATTTACCTGTTTATCTTTTAGCACATTCTATGGGAAGTTTTATTACTCAAGGCTTTATTGAAAAATATTCTAATTCAGTAGATAAAGTAGTAATTATGGGAAGTAATGGAAGAAATTCATTAATTAAAGTTGGTAAATTATTAACTAAAATTTATGTAAATAATAAAAATAAAGATAAAAAAGCTACTTTATTACATAATTTAGTATTAGGAAGTTATGAAAAAACTTGTAAAAATGACGAAAGTAAAAATGCTTGGATATCTTATAATAAAGAGAATATAAAAGCATATGATAATGATCCTTTAAGTGGAGTAAAACCTACTAATAATTTCTATAAAGAATTTATTAAAGGATTAGATTCAATTCAAAAAGATAAAAATATTAAAACTATTAATAAAAATTTACCAATTTTAATAGTAGGTGGAAAAGATGATCCAGTAGGAAATTATGGAAAAGGATTAAATTCTTTATATAAACTTTACAAAAAGCATAATTTAAACGTAGAAATTATTATTTATGAAAATATGAAGCATGAAATTTTAAATGAATTAAATAATAAAAAAGTTTATAAAGACATATTAACTTTTTTTGATAAATAATTTAAAACTTTATAATTAAAATTAATTTAGATATAATTTAAATATTATTAGGAGACAAAGATCAATGTTAAAAGATATTATTGTTTTTTCATTAACTTCTAGTGTTGAACTCACTAATCAAGTTTGTGATTATTTAGGAGTACAACCTGGCGTTAG
>CAZDPH010000023.1:0-9827 GCA_964507285.1 uncultured Staphylococcaceae bacterium
TAATATATTTTTAATTTTTATGATTGTATATAATCATCGATATTTAAATAAAAAATATAAATTTTTAAATAAATTTAAAGAAAATGAAATAAATAATGATGTTGTAATTGGAGTTAATAAAAATAATATTTATAATTTAAAAGATATTAAAAAAATAAAATTATTAAATAATTTATTTTATTTTATTTTTATTTTTAATTTAAATTTAATAGCTTTAATAATTTTATTAAATAAAATTAATAGTTTAGATATATTCTTTTATTTATGGATAGGAATAATAATTATTTTATCAATTATTATTTTAATTTTATTTATTTTTTATAATAATAAAATTAAATTATTTAATTATAAATATTATATTGTATTAATTTTATATATATTATTTATGTCTTCTTATTATGTTATTTCATCTTTAATAATTATTAATAACTTTGATTTTAATAATAGTCTTTTAGTTTTACCATTCTTTGCAGGACTTTTACTTACTGGAACTTTCTTTTCTATAATGTTTAAAGTTATATATCCTTATTATGAATTATTTTTTAGAATGAAAATAAAAGAATTAGAAAATAAGTAATTTTGAATGTAAAATTGGATAGGAAGATAATAATTGTTATAATAAAATAAAATTAATTGACAAAATTTAATTTTTAAATTATTTTAAAAAAATAGGAATTTGTTTGTGGTATTTATGAGTAAGATTTTAAGTAATGATAATTTAGTAAAAACATATTTTGATAAAATTTTTGTTTCTTATTTTTTGTTAATTTTTTTTCTCTATTTTTAATGGGCTATTTGAATTTACTTTAGAAAATAAACGGTTTTATTTTGGATATCTATTTGAATTTTATTTTTTAATGATTTCTATTATTTGTTATTTTTTAGCATGCAAATGTTCATTTAATTTACCTTTTTCTAATTATAAAAAAATATTTTTAAGTAATTATATTGTATTTCCTTTATACATAGTTTTAACTTTTATTTATAACTATATTTTTCATATTTATAATAAAGGAATAAATATAAATTTATTATACATTTTAATATTTTTAATAATTTTAATTTTTATGATGTTTTTTAATTATAATTATTCTAGAAAATTATTAATAAAAAAAGAAAAATAAATTTAGATATTATTAATTATTTTGTAATTGGAATAAATGATAATATTTATAATAATAATGATCTTCAAAAAATTAAAAGATTATTTAATATAATTGAATATTATTTTATTTTTGTAATGGGATTAATTTCTTTATTGATAATGCAAAAGAATTTAATTTCTTTTATAGTTACATTAATTGCTATTTCTATTTTTATAATTTTATTAATTATATTTATAATTAATAATAATAAAATTAAATTATTTAATTATAAATTTTTCATTTCTTTTACAATTTATTATTTAATAATTGCTATTATTTTTATTTTAAATGCCTATATGTATAATATTGCATCAAATTTTGATAATATTAATTTTACATTTATTTTCGCATTTATGTTTTTTATTAGTGGATTATTTTTTAATTCATGTATAAAAGTTATTTATCCATATTATTATTTATTTTTTAAATTAAATAATGTAAATAATAATAACAATGAATTAAAAAAGTAAAATCTTAATAAAAATTTAATTTTACTTTTTTGAAAATCCATTTATAATTTAAATAACAACATAGAAAAGAAAGAGTAATTTTTAATAGGTTTTAGCGAGTCTCGATTGGTGAAAGGAGATAACTGAAAAGAAAATGAATATGGTCTTGGAGTTGGTTAGTTGAAATTAAAGTAAATTAATCCGGGAATTCCCGTAATAGAAGATGAGTTTGATTGAACTCTTTGAGGCTTATTTAGTGATAGATAAGTGAATAAAGGTGGTAACACGAAATTTTTATTTTTAAATATTCTCGTCCTTTAATTTAGGGCGATTTTTTATTGCTCTTTAATAAAATTTTAAAGGAGGGAATATGTTAGAAATTAAAAATTTATCAAAAAGTTATTTATCACATCAAGTTTTATCTTCTATAAATTTAAAAATCGATGATAATGATATATATGGAATTTTAGGTCTTTCAGGTGCTGGAAAATCTACTCTTGTAAGATGTATAAATGGACTTGAAAAAATAGATGAAGGTGAAATTTATTTAGATAATAAATTATTAGTATCTTCAAATAAAAAAATAGAAAAAGAAGATTTAAAAAAGATATCAATGATTTTTCAATCATTTAATTTATTAAATCAAAAAGATGTAATAAGCAATATTGAACTAGGATTAAAATTACAAGGTAAAAAGATTACTTATTCTAAAAAAGAATTAAAAGATTTAAAAAAAGAACTTAAATTAAATAAAAATAATATTAAAGATTATAAAAGATACAAAAAAAGAAAAATAGCAGAATTAAAACATAAAGAAGCATTTAAATGTTTAAAAGAAGTAGGGTTAGAAGATAAATTTGATTCTTATCCAAGCTTATTATCTGGAGGAGAAAAGCAAAGAGTTGCAATTGCAAGAAGCTTAATTACTAAACCTAAGATTCTTTTATGTGATGAAGCTACAAGTGCATTAGATATTGAAACTACAAATCAAATATTAGATTTATTAAAAAAATTACATGATGATTATTCTTTAACAATTATTGTAATTGCACATCAACTTCAAGTAATAGAAAAAATATGTAATAAAGTTGCTATTATTGATAAATCTAAAATAGTAGAAGAAGGCTCTTTAAAAGATGTATTTTTTAATCCAAAAAGTGAACTTGCTAAAAGTTTAATTTATTCATCATATATAAATACTAAATTAAGTGATAAACATTCTCTTAGATTATTATTTGATGGAAATAGTGATGAACCAATTATTTTTGATATTATTGAAAAATGTAATATTAAAGTATCTATTTTACATGCAGATACTAAAATTATTGATAATAAAATTTATGGTCAATTAGCATTTAAATTACCTAATAATATTGAAGATAAAAATAAATTAATAGATTATTTAAATTATAAAAAGATTAAATATGAGGAGATAGATAATTAATATGGATATTTTTACTATTTTAGAAGCATTAAAAGAAACAATATTAATGACTTTTATTTCTACCTTTCTTGCATATATTGTTGGAATACCATTAGGAATATTATTATTTTTAACTGGTAAAAAAGGATGGATAAAAAATAAAATATTAAATCAAGTTTTAGGAGGAATTATTAATTTATTAAGATCAATTCCTTGCTTACTTTTAATAATTGTTTTACTTCCATTAACTAGACTTATTTTAGGAAAAGGAACTGGAGAATGGTATGTAATTATTATCCCTTTATTCTTTGCAAGTTTTCCATTTTGTACAAG
This sequence comes from uncultured Staphylococcaceae bacterium, assembly GCA_964507285.1. Taxonomy (GTDB): domain Bacteria; phylum Bacillota_I; class Bacilli_A; order RFN20; family CAG-826; genus Onthovivens. Next base: position 3,351 of record CAZDPH010000023.1, read on the forward strand.
AATGGTAGAACAATCATTATTAGAAGTTGATCAAGGAATAATTGAAGCAAGTAGAGCGTTAGGTGGATCAACATTTAAAATTATTATTCATTCAATTCTTCCGGAAGCTAAAATAAGTTTAATTACTGGAATTGCATTAAGTTCTGTATCAATTTTAGGTTATACATCATTTGCATATAATATTGGAGCAGGAGGATTAATAAGTGAAGCTTATTCTTTATATAGAAAAGATCCTTCCTCTCCTTGGAGTTATAAGATATGGATTATTATTTTATTAATTGTATTACTTGTTTGGATTATTCAAGAAGGAAGCTTATTAATTGCTAAAAAATTAGATAAAAGAAGAATTGTAAATAAATAAAAAGGAGAAAAAAATTATGAAAAAAATTAAATTATTACCATTAGGATTTATTTTAGGAGGATTATTATTATCTTCATGTAATAAAGTTGATTCAAATAAAACTATTACTATTGCAGCAAGTGAAGTACCTCATGCTCAAATTTTAAAAGAATGTGTTAAAGATATTTTAAATGAAAAAGGTTACAACTTAGATATAAAAGTATTAGATTGGACTTTGCAAAATGATGCATTAGCAAATTATGAAATAGACGCTAATTACTTTCAACATATTCCATATTTAAATACATATAAAGGAAATATATCATTAATTCCTGCATGTAAAGTTCATTATGAAAGATTATGTTTATATGCTTCAAATAAGAACAATAAAGAAATTAAAAATGGATCATCTATTGAAATTGTTGATGATATTTCTAATGTAGAAAGAGCTTTAAATTTATTAGCATCTTATAACATTTTAAAAATTAATGATAATGCATATAATGAAAATAATGAATTTAGTAATTTTGAAAGTACACATCCTGAAAAATATGTTACTTTTTTAGAAGGATATACAGATTGTAAATTAACTTGTATTGCAGAAGAATTACTTGCTACTTCTTTAGATGATTATGATTTTGGAGTAATTCCTGGAAATACTGCAATGACTGGAATAAAAGATTATTCATCTAAAATAGTTTTAAGTGAAAATGATAAAGCTTTAGAAGATCTAAAAGCAAATATTATTGCTATTAGAGAAGAAGACAAAACTAGTGAAAAAATTAAAGTTTTAGTAGATTCTTTTAAAGATGAAAGAGTTAAAAATTATATTGAAACAACATTTAAAGAAAGCGTTTCTTATCATTTTGTAGATTTACTTTAATTAATAAAAAATAACAAATTCTTTTCTTGACATTAGATTTAAAACCGATATAATATTGTTCGGTTTCGAACTATTATGGAAAAAGATATTTTTTATTTAACAAAGTATTTATTAAGTTATATTTGTGATGAATTTCATGAAAAAGATCTAAGAAATGGTATTAATAGTTACTATTCTATGTCTTGTGGTTTAATTCTTAACATGAATAAAAATAATGAAAAAGTTATTCAAAAAGATTTACAAGATGAATTGTTAACACCTAAATCTGTTACAAGTGAACTTGTTTCTAAAATGATTAATGATGGATTGATTTATAAAGAAAAAGATGAACTTGATAAAAGAAAAGATAACTTATATTTAACTAATAAAGGTAAAGAATTTGCAGTTTCTAATTTAAAATTAGAAAATGATGTTCAAAACGAAATATTATCTTTATTTGATACTGAAGAAGAAAAAGAAAATTTCTATAATTTATATTCAAAATTAATTAATAAGATAAAGGAGAAGAAGAGAAATGAAAAAAAAGATAAATAAAGAACCAAGTTTCATTAAAAAATTTACCTATTTACTTCATAGTACTAGAGAATATAAAAAACATTCATTTTTATCAATTCTTTTTATTTTTTGTGAAACTTTAATGGAATGTTTTATTCCATATGTCATGATGCTTTTAATTAATGTTTTAGGTGATTTAATTTCTAAAGGTAATGTTGGAGATTATAAACTTGATGCATTATATCAAGTATTGATTTATGGTGGGATATTAATTGTTATTGCTACACTTTCTTTAATTTTTGGTATTAGTGCAGGAAAAATGAGTGCAGTTGCAGCATGTGGATTTGCTAGAAATTTAAGAGAAGATATTTTTAAGAAAATTACTAAATTTTCATTTAATAATATCGATAAATTCTCTGCAAGTAGTTTAATTACACGTCAAACAACTGATATTTTTGAAATTCAAAATGCATATATGATGTTAATTAGAATTGCAATTAGGGCACCATTTATGTTTATTTTTGCATTTATTATGTCAATTATTATTGCTCCAGATCTTTGCTGGATATTTGCAATTACAGTTCCATTAATTGTAGTTATATTAGTAGTTTTAATTTTAGTATCTTATAAAACTTTCTATAAATTATTTGATGCTTATGATGAATTAAATGATGTTACAGAAGAAAATATTAGAGGCATTAGAGTTGTTAAAACTTACGCTAGAGAAGAATTTGAAAAAGATAAGTTTAAAAGTAAATCTACATTACTTGCTAAATATGGTAAAAAAGTAGAAAGATTATTAAGTGCAACAAATCCTGCTATGCAAGCAGTTATGTATACTTCTAATGCATTAATTTTAACTTTAGGTTCAATTTTTGTTATTAATGCTGCTCATATTGAGGGAAGTACAATTGTTTGGGGTAAAATGACTGTTGGAAGTATTTCTTCATTAATCACTTATAGTGCTCAAGTTTTAAGTGCTGTCATGATGGTTTCAATGGTTTTATTTATGATTTTAATGGCAGTTCCTGCTACTAAGAGAATTTATGAAGTTTTAGTTGAGACTCCTACAATTCAAAATGATTTAGGAAAAGACACTGAAGTTTTAAATGGAAATATTGAATTTAATAATGTTTCATTTAAATATAATGAAAAAGCTCAAAAATATGCTTTAAGTAATATTAATTTAAAAATTAAATCTGGAGAAACAATTGGTATTATTGGTTCTACTGGAAGTAGTAAATCAACTCTTGTTAACTTAATTTCTAGATTCTATGACGCTAGTGAAGGCGAAGTTAAAGTTGGTGATAAAAATGTTAAAGAATATGATGTTAAAGCATTAAGAGATAATGTTGCAATGGTTTTACAAAAAAATATCTTATTCTCGGGAACAATTAAAGAGAATTTAAGATGGGGTAATAAAAATGCAACCGATGAAGAAATTATAAATGCTTGTAAAATTGCTCAAGCTGATCCATTTATTCAAACTTTCCCTGATAAATATGATACTTACATTGAACAAGGTGGAGTTAATGTTTCAGGTGGTCAAAGACAAAGATTATGTATTGCAAGAGCATTACTTAAAAATCCTAAAGTATTAATTATGGATGACTCAACTAGTGCAGTTGATACTAAAACTGATGCTTTTATTAGAAAAGGATTAAAAGAATATTGTCCTAACATTACAAAAATTATTATTGCTCAAAGAACTTCTTCAGTAGAAGATGCTGATAAGATTATTGTTTTAGATAATGGAACAATTAATGGAATTGGTACACATGAAGAATTATTAAAGAATAATGAAATTTATAAAGAAGTTTACGAAATTCAAAATAAAATAGGAGGTGCAGAATAATGAAAAAATATTCAAAGAATAAAATCGTTATTTTAAGATGTATCTCAGATTATTTTAGATCACATCCAATTGCATTAATACTTTCTTGTATATGTGTATTTATTTCTTGTCTTGGTACTATTATTGGTCCTATTATGATTAATAGTATTACAAGCTTAATTGAAAATGGTGTAAGAAATGGATGGGATTCAATTGCTAATGAATTCTCATTAGATGTAGTTATTTTAGTATCATCTTATGTAGTTGCTTTAATTGGAGGATTTACTTATTCTCAAATTACTGCTGTTTATGGTCAAATTTATATGCATGATATTCGTCAAAGAGCATTTGATCATTTAGAAACTTTACCTATTTCATATTTTGATAGACATGAAAAAGGTGAAATTATGTCTACATTTACAAATGATATTGATACAATTAGACAACTTTTAACTCAATCTATTGTTACTATTTTAATTTGTACAGTTTCATTTATTGCAGTTTTTGTTATTATGTTAATGTCATCATTATATTTAACAATAATTGTTTTAATTGGTACTGCAGTTATGCTTCTTGTTTCTAAAAAAGTTGGTGGTAAGAGTGCTAAAAACTTCATGATGAATCAAAAAATTCTTGCTAAAGAAGAAGGATATATTGAAGAAATCATGAATGGATTAAAAGTTGTTAAATCATTTACTCATGAAGAAGAATCTATTAAAGATTTAAATAAACAACTTGATGAATTACAAAAAGTTGCAACAGATGCTAATAAATTTGCAAATATTTTAATGCCTATTATGAATAATATTGGAAATTTATTATATGTTATTGTTGCAGTATGTGGTGTTTTATTATTTATTTTTGAAGTTCCATCTTTAACAATTACTGGATATTATCCAAATCAAACTATTGGAATTGGTGTTATTGTTTCATTTTTACCTATGGTTAGAATGTTTACTCAAAATGTAAGCGAAGTTTCTAATCAAATCAATCCTATTGCAAGTGCAATTGGAGGATGTTCAAGAGTTTATGAAATTATTGATACTGATAGTGAAACTGATGATGGTTATGTTACTTTAGTAATGGGTAAATATGATGAAAATGGAAATATTGTAGAATGTAATAGAAAAGAACATACATTATGGGCATGGAAACATCCTCATAAAGCAGATGGAAGTGTTACTTATACATTGTTACAAGGTGATATCCGTATGTTTGATGTTGATTTTGGATATTATGAAAATAAGATTGTTTTACATGATGTTTCTTTATTTGCAAAACCTGGTCAAAAAATTGCATTCGTTGGTGCTACAGGTGCAGGAAAAACAACTATTACTAATTTAATTAATAGATTCTATGATATCGCAGATGGAAAAATTAGATATGATGGAATTAATATTAATAAAATTAAAAAGAATGATTTAAGAAGATCTCTTGGAATGGTTTTACAAGATACAAATTTATTTAGTGGAACTATTTTAGATAATATTAGATATGGAAGACTTGATGCAACTGATGAAGAATGTATTGAGGCTGCAAAACTTGCTAATGCTGATAGTTTTATTTCTAGATTACCTCAAGGATATAATACATTTATTAAAGGAAATGGAAGTAGTATTTCTCAAGGTCAAGCTCAACTTTTATCAATTGCAAGAGCAGCAGTAAGTGATTGTCCAGTTATGATATTAGATGAAGCTACTTCTTCAATCGATACAAGAACTGAACAAATAGTTTTAAAAGGTATGCAAAATTTAATGAAAGGTAGAACTGTATTCTTAATTGCACATAGATTATCTACAATTAAAGATGCTGAAGCTATTATGGTATTAGATCATGGTCATATTATTGAAAGAGGTACTCACGAACAATTAATAGAACAACATGGGTATTACTATCAATTATATACTGGTGTATTTGAACTTGAATAAAATTAAAAATCTCGTTAAAAATTAACGAGATTTTTTGTATTTATAGTAGACTTTTTATTCTTCTTTGTATTATTATAATATGATTTTAGGAGGGGAATATATGGAATTAGAATTTTTAAAAGAAATTAAAGAATTAATTGATTCTTCTTTAAGTGATGAAGAAATAAAGGAAAAATTAAATCAATATCATGAAAATGATATTGCAACTGTTATAAAAGAATTAACAAAAGAAGAAAGACTAAGATTATATAAGATTTTAGGTGCTGAAAAAACTGGTGAGATATTCTCTTTCTTAGATGATGTTGAAGACTATGTTGAAGAATTAAATTATAATCAAGCTGCTAGAGTTGTTGAACAAATGGATGCAGACGATGCTATTGATTTACTTGAGGAATTAGATGATGATGACGCTAATGAAATCTTAAATAGAATGGATAAAGATGCAAAAGAAGATGTTAATTTAATTGCATCTTATAAAGATAGTGAAATAGGAAGCTTAATGACTACTAATTTTATAAAAGTAAATTATGGAGTTAATATTCAAGAAGCAATGAAAGAACTTGTTAAACAAGCAGGAGAAAATGATAATATTAATACTTTATTTGTAGTACGAGAAGATAATTCATTATATGGATTAATTGAATTAAAAGATTTAATTTGTGCTAGAAAAGAAACTGATATTGAAACTATAATATTAAAAAATTGTCCATTTGTAAGAGATGATGCAATTATTAATGAAGTAATTAATGATGTTAGAGATTATGATATGCAAATTGTGCCAGTTTTAGATAAAAGAAATGTTTTAGTAGGAGTTATTACTTCAAGTGATATTATTGAAGTTGTTGATGATCAAATATCAGAAGACTATGCTAAACTTGCAGGTCTTACTAAAGAAGATGAAATTAAAGAAGAATTATTAAAATCTTTAAAGAAAAGGTTGCCTTGGTTAATTATTTTAATGATTTTAGGCTTAGTTGTTTCTTTTGTTACTGGAAGA
>CAZDPH010000024.1:0-9773 GCA_964507285.1 uncultured Staphylococcaceae bacterium
TTCAAGTTAACGGAAAAATGAGAGATACAATTGTTATTGGAATTGATGAAGAAGAATCTTCAGTAAAAGAAAAAGCTTTATCTAGCGAAAAGGTTAAAAATTTTATTGAAGGAAAAGAAATTAAGAAATTCATTTATGTTAAAGGTAAAATTGTAAATATTGTTGCAATTTAAAGTAAAAGACACTATTAAAAGTGTCTTTTTTCTTGTTTTATTATTTAATAAGTTGTTTAATATTAAAAGTTTAGTCTACGATACATTTTTATGATTGTAAGATTATTTGGAGGTTATTATGATACTTTGCTTAGAGTGTGGAAACACTTGTATCAAAATTGGTTTTGTTGACGATAATTTTGGTATTGTTGATTTTTTGATGATAAAAACTAATCAAGAATTAACGAGTGATGAATATGCTTTAAGATTAAAGAGTATTTGTAATCAACATCCTAAAATTGAAGGAGCTATTATTTCTTCTGTTGTACCAAAGCTTACAAATATTTTAAAATTAGCAATAAATAAAATTTATGGAGTTGATGCTAAGATTTTAAATAAAAATTTGAAAAGTAAAATAGCAATTAAAATTGATAATCCTAGTGAATTAGGTAGTGATTTTATTTGTACAGCAGTTGGAGCACTTAAAAAAGGATATAAGCCTCCTTTTGCAATAGCAGATTATGGAACAACCACAAAAATTTCAGTTGTTGATCAAAAAGGTAATTTTATTGGATGCACAATTACTGCAGGAATTGGAACTAGTATGATTGCCTTAAGTCATAAAACTGCACAATTATTTGAAGTTGAATTTCAAACTCCTAATCATATTATTGGTAAAAATTCTAAAGATTCAATTCAATCAGGCTTACTTTATGGTCAAGCTTATATGGTTGATGAATTAATTAGAAGAATTGAACAAGAACTGGGTTATAAGTTAAATAGAATTTTAACTGGCGGGTATTCCAAAATCATTAAAAATATTTTAGATGGTTTTTATTTTGAAGAACATCTTTCTATCATTGGATTAAGCGAAATTTATAGATTAAATAAGGATTAATTTACATGAAAAATATTAAAATTATTAGAAATTTAGTTACAGACGCTTTAATATTAGCGTTAATCTTATTATTTACTTTTGTTCCTCAAATTGGATATATTCAAATTATTCCTGGAACATTAGCAATTACAACTGTTCATTTAGTAGTATTAATTGGAGCAAGTTTATTTGGATGGAAAAGAGCTACTTTGTATGGATTATTTTTTGGAATTTCATCTTTAATTGCTGCTTTTACCAGTGCTAGTCAATTTAATATGTTATTTATAAATCCTTTTGTTTCAATTTTACCTAGAGTTTTATTTGGACTTATTTCTGGAATTATAATTGATTTATTAAAAAAGCATATGACATTAAAAAGTTTTGGAATACTACTACCTTTTCTAGTTGCGATTTTAACTTTAATCCATACTGTTTTAACTTTAGGATGTGTTTATATTTTTGGAATTTTAGATATTTTTAAAATTTCAAAAGCATTAGGACTTGAAGAATTTTGTAATAACGTTAATCAAGCAGGATTTATTATTATGCTAGGTAGTGCAACTTTCATTGGTGCATTAGGAGAAGCAGCAGCAAGCTTTATTATTGTTCCTGCAGCATTCTTTGCATTAAGAACGATTAAATTTATTAAAGAAAATGATTCATCATATAAAGTAAAAGAAATTAAAGAATCTAATGAAATAAATAATAATACAAGTGCTTCTTAATTGAAGCACTTTTTAATTTATAAAAGTAGTTAAATAATTACTGTTTTGATATAATAAATAATTGAGGATTATATATGATAGATTTTAAAGAATTAGTAAAAAAATATTATAAAGAAGCTTACGATAGTTTAATTAAAGATTGTTCTATTAATAGTATTTATGATAAAAATACAATTACAAATGAACATCCTTATGGTAAAGGAGTTGCAGATTGTTTTGCATTTTTAAAGGAATTAGCATTAAAAGATGGTTTTAAGGTTGATGAATGTGATGGACATTGTTTAGAGATCGAATGTGGAGAAGGTGAAAAATTAATTTATATTTTAGCACATCAAGATGTTGTTCCTGTTGAAGGTCAAGCTTGGGATAGTGATCCTTTTATACCTACCTTAAAAGATAACAAATTATATGCAAGAGGTACTAGTGATGATAAAGGACCTGGAATTGCATCTTATTATGCATTAAAAGCCTTAAAAGATGCTGGATTAATTAAAAATTTTAGAGTTAGACTTGTTTTTGGTGGAGATGAAGAAAGAGGCAGCAGTTGCTTGGAATATTATTTTCATGAATTAAAAAAAGAAGATCCTACTTACGGATTTACTCCAGATGGAGATTTCCCTTTAATTTATGGAGAAAAAGGTATTGCTAATTATTTTTATGAAGGACATAAAGAATTTGATGAAATCGAATATATAAAAGCTGGCATTGTTTTAAATACTGTTATAGATAAAGCAGAGGTTAAAGTTAAACATCCTGAATTATTAGAATCTTATTTAAATAAAGAAAATATTAAATTTGAAAAGAAAGATTCTAATACAATTATTTTTGTTGGAAAAAGTGCACATGGATCTACTCCTGAATTAGGAATTAATGCTGGAACAATCATGCTTTTAAGTTTAGGAAAAGTTTATAATATACCTGAATTTACATTATTAGGAAATGAATATAACGAAGTTCATGGAAAGAATATGAATGTTTATTATGATACTCCTAATTTACATTCAACAACTTATAATGTTGGATTAATAAATTATGAAAACGGATTCTTTAAAATGGGTGTTAATTTTCGATATCCAGAAATAGTTAATGTTGATGAAGTAATTTCTAAGATTCAAGAATGTTCACCATTCCCTATTATTTATGATAAAGATAAAGTAAGCAAATGTTTATATTTTGATCCAGAAACCCCATTTATTAAAGCTTTAGCAGATGTTTACGTAAAAGAAACTGGAGATATAAAAAATAAGCCTATGACAATTGGAGGAGGAACATATGCAAAAGAAGCAAAAAATACAATTGCATTTGGAAGTTGCTTCCCTGGAAAAATTGATCATATTCATGAAGAAAATGAAAAAATTGATTTAGAAGATTTTTATAATTCTATTTCAATTTATGCACATGCTATTTATTGTTTAGGAAATTTAGACTAATGAGAACAAAATTTAAAAAATGGGCTGTTGATTATTTAAAAGAATCTAAAAATATTTTTACATTAGACGATAAAGATTTAATTATTGAGTATTTAAAGTTAAAACCAACTTATTTAGAAATTGGTCCTGGAAAAGGAAAATTTATTATTGATTTAGCAAAAAAATATCCTGATTTTAATTATTTAGTTGTTGAAATAAATCAAACTGTTGCAGGAATCGGATTAAAAAATATTGATAATAATTCATTAAATAATGTTAAAATGATTGCAGATGATTTTTATAAATTAGTAGATATTTTACCAAATGAATCTTTTGATGGAATATTTTTAAATTTCAGCGATCCACGGCCTAAGAAAAGACACGAAAAAAGAAGATTAACATCTGACTTATTTTTAATTAATTATTCAAAAATATTAAAGAAAAATCATAAAATTTATATGAAAACTGATAATGATGGATTGTATGAATATTCTAAAGAGAATTTTTTAAGATATGGTTATGAATTAGAATTTGATTCAATAGATTACAAAGAAGAACATGATTTTGATGCATGTACTGAATTTGAAAGTAAATACTTATTAGAAAATATTAAAATTAAAAAAATGATTTTAAATAATGGAAGTAATGTTTCTAATATTTTATTAAATAAAGGAGAATAAATTATGAATTATGGTGTTTATTATAATTATAAAACTATTGGTGATATCTTAATTATTGAATTTTTACCAAATGAATATCCTAATAAAATTGAAAGAAAGGATGATTGCGTTGCTTTATATCATGATGATCAGTTAGTAGGAATTAATATTTTCAATATTTCTGAAATTGTTAAAATTAAAGCTAATGGATATATTCCTGTATTAGAAGAACACGTTTTAAAAATTATTAATTTTAAATTAGAAAATGCTGGGTTTCCTATTTTAGAAATAAAAGAAGGAAGCGGATTTAAAGTTAGTGAAATTGTTGATATTGAAGAGCATCCAGAAAGTGATCATTTACATATTTGTAAGGTTAATACTGGAAAAGAAGAATTACAAATTGTTTGTGGAGCATTTAATGCTAAAAAAGGATTAAAATGTGTATGTGCAACTCCTTATACTTTTATGCCTGATGGAAAACAAATTGTTCCAGGAAAATTATTAAAAATTGAAAGTAATGGAATGCTTTGTAGCGGAAGAGAATTGCATCTTGAAGGATATGAAAATATTCATGGATTGTTAGAGTTAGATGACTCTTATAAAATTGGAGATGATTTTTTCTTAAATTAATTTTTAAAGCTTATTTTAAATAAGCTTTTTTTGTGCTTGACAATTAATCTTTATAAATAAATTTTGAATAAAATTTAAAATCATTTATAATATTAGTGAAAAATTTTACATTAATTTTCATTAGGAGAAGATTATGGATGATTTTAAAGAAAGAGTTACAATATATGAAGTTGCAAAAGCTAGTGGAGTTTCATTAGCTACTGTTTCTCGTGTAATAAATAATGCTGACTCTGTTAAAGAAGAAACAAAAAATAAGGTTTTAGAAGTTATTAAAAAACTAGGATATAAGCCAAGTGGTTTAGCTCAAGCTTTAGCAACTAATAAAACTACAAATATTGGTGTCATTATTCCTAGTGCAAATTATGTTTATTTATCAAATTTTTTAGCAGGTGTTACTGAAGTTTGTAAATCAAATGGATTTAGTGTTTCTTTATATACTACAAGTCATTCTAGAAGTGATGCTTTAAATTGCATTGAAAAAGTTATTACTTCTCATGTTGATGGAGTTATTGTTTTTGATGATGAATTAAATGCTAATGATTTAATGGGCTTTAGTTCATATAGTGTTCCTGTAGTTAATATTAATAATGAATTTAAAGGTGAAAAGATTGCCTCTATTTCTTTAGAATACGAAAATTTGTTTAAAAGAATTATGCTAGATTATTTTTCTAAAGGAAATAAAAAAATGACTTTTTTACATGTTCATAATGCAGGTAAAATATTGGCTAAAATAGAAAATTTATTTATTCAAACTCATTTAGATAATGATAGAGAATATGATATTATAAACTGTGACGATAGCTATACGAGAACTTATAGTGATTTTAAAGAAAGATTTAAGCATGGAAAAAAAGAATTAGTTATTGCGTATCGAGATTCAATTGCTGCTGCTGTTTTAAATGCTGCAAGTGACAGTGGGTTAAATGTTCCTCAAGATATTGAAGTAATTTCTGTTATAGGTACAAAATATTCGCATATTATTAAACCATCTATTTCTAATTTTTATATTGATATGTTTGAAGTTGGTAAAAGAAGTATGCATATGTTAATAGATTTAATAAATAATAGATTAACAGAAAAAAATTATAAATTTGAATCTAAATATATTAAAAACGATTCTACTAATTTTTAGCACTTTAAGTTTAAAAATATTATTAAATACTTTATAATTTATAAGTCTTTAAGGAGAAAGTTTATGGATGTTTATGAAACTTATATAAGAACAATTGCAGATTATCCAATTAAAGGTATTAAATTTAGAGATATTACACCTTTATTAGCTAATGGTGATGCATATCATCAAGTTATTATGGATTTAAATAAGGAATTACCAAGTTATGAAAATTGGGATAAGATTATTGCTGCGGAATCAAGAGGATTTATTTTTGCTGCTCCATTATGTTCAATGAATAATAAAGGATTAGTTTTAGCTCGTAAAGCTGGTAAATTACCACTTGTTGGATATCGTAAATCATATAAATTAGAATATGGTGAAGCAACTATTGAAATTCCAAAGGATGCTATTAAACCTGGCGATAGAGTTATTATTTTAGATGATTTAATCGCAACTGGTGGAAGTGCTAAAGCTATGGTTGATTTAGTTGTTGAAGCTGGTGGAATACCAATCTTAGGTTTATTTGTAATTGAATTAAGATCGTTACAAGGATATAAAAAATTAGGAATTCCTGTTACATCTATTGTTAATTATGGACTTCATAAAGGTGATAAATTAAGATTAAATAATAAAAAATTCTTAATTGGAAAATATGAAGATAAAGTTGATGAAAATGATATTTTAGTTAAATTTGAAGATAATACAACTGAAGTAGTTAATAAAGACGATATTATTGCTATTGTTCAAAATGGTGAGAATGGACGTCAAACTTATATTAAATATAGAGATTAATTAAGGAAGGAAATATGGAAAATATTATTGATGATTTAAATTGGAGAGGATTAATTAAAGACTATTCTAACGAAGAAAAAGTTCATGAAATGTTTAATACAAAACAAACAATTTATTGTGGTTTTGATCCAAGTGCATCTAGTATGCATATTGGAAACTTTGTTATGATTGCTACTTTAATGAGACTTCAAAGAGCAGGACATAGAATCATTGCTTTAGTTGGTGGAGCAACTGGAATGATTGGAGATCCTAGTGGTAAAAGTAAAGAAAGGAATTTACAAACAAAAGATAAAGTAAAAGAAAATACAGAAGCATTAAGAAGACAATTAAGTAAATATATTGATTTAGAAGATCCATCAAAAGGTATTTTATTAAATAATTATGACTGGATTTCAAAATTAAGTTTACTTGATTGGCTAAGAGATTACGCTAAATTTTTTAATGTTTCTTATATGTTAAGCAAAGATATTGTTTCAAGTAGACTTGAAAGTGGAATTTCTTTAACAGAATTTTCATATATAACTTTACAATCTTTAGATTTCCATCATTTATATAAAGAAGAAGGATGTCATATTCAAATTGGTGGAAGTGACCAATGGGGTAATTTAACTGCAGGATTAGATTTCATTCATAAAGTTGAAGGTGCAGATGCAGAAGTGGAATGCATGACTGGACATTTAATTACTAGAAGTGATGGTAAAAAATTTGGTAAGAGTGAGGATGGAGCATTATTCTTAGACCCTAATTTAACTTCACCATATAAACTTTATCAATTCTTTATTAATCAAAGCGATGAAGACGCAATAAAATATTTAAAAGTATTTACTTTCTTAACTAAAGATGAGATAACAAAAATAGAAAAAGAGCATTTAGCATCATTAGGTCAAAGAATTGGTCAAAAAGTTTTAGCTTATGAAGTTGTTAAAATTGTTCATGGTGAAGAAGCTGCAAATGAAGCTAAAAAGATGAGTGAATCATTATTTTCTGGAGATTTTAAAAATTTATCTGAAAATGCAATTAACGAATTATTTGGTAATTTAAAAGTTGATGTTTCTCCTCTTCCTTTAGAAGACTTATTAATCAGCGTTAAAGCTGCTTCAAGTAAAAGAGAAGCAAGAGAATTCATTAATAATGGCGCTGTTTCTATTAATGGTGATAAGATTACTGAAACTACAAAATTAATTGATTCTTCCTTAGCTTTGTTTAGTAAATATCTTGTTATTAAAAGAGGAAAAAAGAATTATTATCTAGGTGTTCTTAAATAATTAAAAAAATTTAAAAAAAATAAAAAAAATGTTGCTTGATGCTTTAAGATATGCTATATTATTAAAGCATTAAGCGAAACGGACCAGTGGTGTAGCGGTTAACATGCCACTCTGTCACAGTGGAGATCGCGAGTTCGATTCTCGTCTGGTCCGCCAATTATTCGACTTAATTGGCCCGATAGCTCAGCAGGTAGAGCAAAGGACTGAAAATCCTTGTGTCCCCAGTTCGACCCTGGGTTGGGCCACCATTTAATAAAAAATATGAATCCGTAAGGATTCTTTTTTTATACCTATAAAATAATAATTTAAAATATTTTATTATAGTTAAAATAAAATTGTTTTAATTACAAATGTAAATAAAAATTCTCTTATACTATGTTGTATAAGAGAATTAATTTTTATTTATCTAATATTTTAGGAAGATTATTTTCTTCACTTGCATCTTTTTCATTTATTTTACTTGCTTTGATTTTTTCTATTGCGTTATTTTCATCAATTGCAATAATTTTCATTTCAATATTTTTATAATTAACTAAATCTCCAACTTTAGCAAATCTATCTCCAAGTAATTCGATAATAAATCCCCCAATTGATACGTATTCAGTATTAATATCATCAAAATTTAAATCAAATAATTCGCAAAAATCTTCAAGATTTAATTTTCCATCAATAATATAACTTCCATCACTAGTTTCACTAATTAAAGCGTTTGGATCATCATTTTCATCCCAGATATCTCCAACTATTTCTTCTAAGATATCTTCCATTGTTACAATACCTTCAAGGCCACCATATTCATCTAAAATTAATGCAAAGTGTTTCTTTTCTTTTTTAAATGTTTTTAAAATTTCATTAATCTCAATTGATCGAGGAAATTTTAATGGTTTCATTAAAATTGATCTTACATCAATTTCTTTATTTGCAAATTTTAATTGAATTAAATTTCTAGTATTAACATATCCAATAATATTATCAATAGTTCCTTCATAAACTGGTAAACGTGTGTATCTATATGTTTTTGGATCGTTAATTATTTTATTTATGTCATCATCGATATCGAAAGCATACAATTCTACTCTAGGAGTCATAATTTCATAAGCTTCGGTAGTTGTATAAGTTACAGCACCATGTAATAAATCAGCTTTTTCTTCGTCAACTTCACCTTGTTTTTCAATGTCATCAATCATTTCATGCAAGTCATCATCTAAAACTTCTCCATCTTTAATAAATTTAGTAACAGGATAAGTTATAACTTTAGAAAATTTTGATACAAAAAAAGTAATAGGTAATAATAAATAACTAAAGAAATTAAGCATATTAGAATATAAAACGGTTAATTTGAAGTTATAAATTTTTCCAATCGATTTAGCGATAATTTCTCCAAAAGTAATTTTAATAACTAAACATATTAAAGATGCAATTAAGCCCCAAGTTTCTGCAACATTTCCACTTGGATCAGCATTTATTAATGTAATTGCTAAATTAACACCTAATAATGTAGAAACTGAATCAAGTCCAGCGTTAACTGTATCATTTAATAATAAAATTGTTGAAATTGTTGAATCGTAATTTTTTGATAATTTATAAGCATTTTTAAAAGATCTTTTATTATTTTTATTTGAGTCTCTTTCAAATTTTAAAATATCTACACTTCCAAAAGCCATGTCACTAGAAGAAAATATAAAAGATAAAAATAATAAAATAATAATCACAATACTATAAAGAATAATAATAAACTCTTTCATATTATTTATTCTCCTTTGATTTTATTATTTTAGATTCATCAATATCTTCGATTAATTCTTCTAAAATATCTTCCATAGTAACAATACCTAAAGTTAATTCTTTATCTTTAACTATTCCTAAATGAACTTTTTCAAGATTTAATATTTTAAAAGCATCATCTAAAGGTGTATTAATATCAATTTCCACTTTATCTTCTAAAATTGAATTTATACTTAAATGATTATCTTTAGTGTATTCTTCAAAATAAGATTTTAATACTAAAACTCCTATTATATTATTTTTATTTTCTTCATAAATTGGAATTCTAGTATAAGGAATGTTAATTAATTTTTGATTTAATTCTTTGATAGTTAAAGAAGAAATATCTAACATCGTTACTTTTTCTAAAGGTAAATAAATATCTT
>CAZDPH010000025.1:0-9757 GCA_964507285.1 uncultured Staphylococcaceae bacterium
TCTTTAACTTTATTTATATCTTTATGAACAAGTTCCATATTATCTGCTTCTTTAAATATTTCACTTGTAGAATTACCAATTTCAGGAGAAACAAGTAAACAATTATAAGTTTCATTTATATTTAAAAATTCTATTTTATCTCCTCTTCCAGATACTAAAGCAGGTTTATTATAGAATTGAAAATAAACATCACTTCCTACCTCATTACATATTTCTTTAATTTCTTCATCTTTTAAATTTAATTTATAATGTTTAATAATACATCTAAATACTGCAGCAGCATCTGCACTTCCTCCTCCTAAACCAGATTGAAGAAAGATATTTTTATGTATTTTAATATTAAAATGATCTTTAAATTTAAATCTTTCTCTCAAAACATCAATCATTTTATGACATAAATTATATTTTGATATTTTTAAAGAAAAACTATCACAAGTAATAAAATCATCAGTAATTTCTTTTTGAAGTAATTGAAAATTAATTGTATCGTGAAATTTTAAAGGTAACATAATACTTTTAAGTTCATGATATCCATCATTTCTTTTATTAATACAATCTAATGATAAATTTATTTTAGCGTATGCTTTTTCTACTATTTCCATATATTCCTTTTATTTATAAATAATATTTTAATTAATATTCATTTTTAATTAAAGATTTATCAATTAATATTTTAGTTAAATTAATATAATCCAAAAGAGATAAATCTTCTGCTCTTAAAGAAGGATTTAAATTAGATAAAGTTAATATTTCATTCATTAAATCTTTATCTTTTACAATAACTTTTAAATTATTTTGAATTGTTTTTCTTCTATTATTAAATAATATCTTAGATACTTTATAAATACTATTACCTAAATTAAAATCACTATTCTTTTTAGGAACAAGAGAAAAAACTACACTATCAACATTAGGTTCAGGAAAGAAATTATTCTTTTTAACTTTAAATAATTCAATAATTTCATATCTATAATCTAAAAAAATATTCAAAGCATTATAATCTTTTCCTTTTTTAGAAGTAATTCTTTTTAATGCTTCATATTGAATCATAAATACTCCTAAAGATAAATTTCTATAGTTTTTTGCTATAAATTCTAATATATCACTAGTAATATAATATGGTAAATTACCAATTACTTTATTCATTGAATAATCTTTAAAATGTAAAATATTACCTTTTACAATATTTATATTTTTATCTCCATGACATTTAGTTAAAAAATTATAAAATTTTTGATCATATTCTACTAAAGTTAAATTAGAAGTTTTTTTAACAAGTTCATCAGTTAATGATCCAAGTCCTGGACCAATTTCTAAAACATTATCATTAGGAGTAATATTTAAAGCATTTACAATAGCATCAATAACTTCTTGATTAATTAAAAAATTTTGACCTAATTCTTTTTTAGCATGACTATTTTCTAATTTAAAAAAGTCTTTAATTTCATCTATTTTAAGCATTTTTTAATACCTCCATTAATTCTTCTTTTGTAATATTTAACATTTTTAATTTTTTGTACATACTTTTAAAATTTGAATAGCCTAAATGATATTTTTTAATTATTATATCTCTTTTTAAAGATGAATCATCTAACCCTGATAATCCAAGTTCAATTAAATCAGTTTCTTTTAAATTAGATTCATTATAAGATTTATCATTAAATTTAATTGTATGTTTTAAAGCATTAATAATTTCTTCTTTAGTAGATTCTGCTACTCCAACTTTATGATGTTTAATTGAAACTTCTTTTCTAATATAAGCATTTTTACAATTTGGACAATGTTCATTAATTAAATTTCTTATTCTCATACCTGGATAATCAGGATCTGTTAAAATAATAACATCTTTATTTAATTTTAAATATTCATTAATAAAATCATAATCTTTTTTATTAACTGCACTTCCATTTACTAAATAAAAATTACTATCAATAAAAGAAGATAAAAAATCAATATCAGTTTTTCCTTCTACTACAATTAAAGCGTCTATTTTAATCATAATTTAAATACCTTTTTTGAATTATTATACGCAATATTACATAATTCTTCATAATTAATATTTAATAAATTAGAAGCATATTTAATAGTTTCTATAATGTATTTTGGTTCATTTACTTTTCCTCTATAAGGAGTAGGTGCAAGATAGGGAGCATCAGTTTCAAATACAATTTTTGTTAAAGGAATAGAAGTTAATACTTCTTTAGATTCTTTAGAGTTTTTAAAAGTTAATACTCCTCCAAAAGCTATTAAATAACCTTCTTTAATAAATAATTCAGCCATTTCTTTACTACCTGAATAACAATGCATTATTCCTTTATTATTAACTTTATGTTCTTTTAAAATATCATAAGTATCTTGAATAGCGTTTCTAGCGTGTATTGAAACACATAAATTCAATTCATTAGATAAATTAATTTGATCAATAAACATTCTTTTTTGTTTTTCCTTTATTAATTCATCATTTTCCCAATAATAATCTAAACCTATTTCTCCAATACATTTAATAACAGAAGAATATTTTTTATATAAATTTCTTAATTCATTTATAGAATTATCATTATATTTATTATGCTCTGTAGGAATAAATCCAATAGATGCATAAACATTATCGTATTTAGATGCTATTTCACAAGCTTTAATACTACTTTCTAAATCATATCCAATGCACATAAAAGTACTAGCCCCATTATTAGTAGCATCTTTATAATAAAAATCTAAATTAGAATAAAGTTTCTCATCATTTAAATGAATATGAGTATCAAATATCATAATTATTTACCTACACAGAATCTAGAGAATATTTCTTTTGCAATATCAAAATCATGATCTTCTCCAGTTAATTCTAAGATTTTTAAGTATATTGAATTTATATTAATACTAATTAAATCTAATGATAAATCATTATTTAAATCAATTAATGTAGAATCAATTAATGAATTAATGGATTCTAATATTCCTATTTCTCTAGTATTAGAAATAGAAACATTTTTAATATTACTATCTTTTAAACCTAAATTAATTAAAATTCTTTCTTTTAAAGAATCAATATCTTTATTTAATGCACTAATATAAACATAATCTTTATTAATTAATTCATTATTAGATAATAAATCTTTTTTATTAATACAAATAATATGATTTTTATTTTTAATTAAAGAAAGTATTTCTTTATCTTCATCATTAAAATTAATTGAATCAAATAAACATATTATTAAATCAGCCTCATTAATTTTATCTTTACTCTTTTTAATACCTATATTTTCAATAAAATCATTTGATTCATGAATTCCTGCAGTATCATAAAGATTAATTAATAATCCATTTAAATTAAATTTAGCTTCTACAATATCACGAGTAGTACCTTTAATATCAGTAACAATTGCTTTATCTTCATTAATTAAAGCGTTTAATAAAGAAGATTTTCCAACATTTGGTCTTCCTAAAATTACTACATTTATGCCATTTCTAATTAATTTAGATTTATTAGCATTATTAATTAATGAAGTAATATATTCTTTATTTTTTATTAATACATTAGTAATTTTTTCTTTATTAGCAACTTCAATATCTAAATATTCAGGATAATCAATATTAACTTCAATTAAAGATAATAAATCTCCAAAATCTTTTTTTAATGGAGTAATTAAACTTGATGTAGATCCATCTAAAGATTGCATAATTATATCTCTAGCTTCCTTTGTTTCTGCATTAATTAAGTCATTAATTGATTCTGCTTGAATCAAATCTAATTTATTATGCATAAAACTTCTTGAAGAATATTCTCCATTTGTAGCCATTCTTGCACCATTTTTTAATGCAATTTCAATAATTTCATTATAAATTAATGGAGATCCATGAGAAATAATTTCTACACTATCTTCACCTGTAAAAGAAAAAGGGTTTTTATATGCAAGTAAAACAACTTCATCAACTTTTTCATTGTTATTTAAGATATATCCATGATAAATTTTATTTTTTTCATTTTCTTTAAAATTAATTTTTTTAGAAAAGAATTTATTTACTACATCAAAGCAATCATCTCCTGAAAGACGAACGATTGCTAAAGCTGATTTTAATGGAGCAGTTGCAAGTGCTACAATAGTTTCAAACATATTTTTCCTCCTTATAAGAAAATTTGCTAAACAAAATGTTTAGCAAATTATGATTATTCTTTATTTTCTTCTTCGCTATTATTTTTTGAAGAATCAATAGATGAAGAAGTTTCTCCAATCCATTTAATAATAATAGCTCTATCTTTACCATCTCCGCTAGATTCAGTTTTAATGTTTTTATAACCTGCTAAGGCATTATGAACTTTCTTTCTTTCATCTGGAGTCATAGGATCGAGTTTAATATCTATATGAGTTCTTAAAACTTCTTTACTTGCTCTTTTTGCAATAGAAATTACTTTACTATATTTTTTATCTTTATATTCACCAATATCTAATAAAATTCTGTATTTTTTCTTATATTTTGTAGATAAAGCAAGTTTTGTTAATTCATTTAATGATTGTAATGTAGCACCATTTTTACCAATTAATAAAGAATTATGATTTGTTTCAATTAAAATTTTAATTAATTCATCTCTATAGAAAGTTTTAATAGCAGGTTCTAAACCTAATGCAACACATACATTTTTAATGTAATTTTCAGCATATTCAATTACATCAGCAAGTTCACTTACTCCAATTGTACATGTTTTTTTAAATAATCCTTTCTTTTCTTCTAAAATTTCATAATTAATAGAAGATGCTTCAACATTTAATTCTTTACTTGCTAATTCTAATGCTTCTTCTAAAGTTTTTCCTGTAAATTTTTTCATATCGTTATTTATTCCTTTTTCTAATTAGTTTAATTATTCTTTTTAAATCTTTTTAAAACAATAAAATGCATTAATAATGATTGGAACATTGAGAATAATGCACCAATTAACCAATAAACACCCATAGCAGCAGGGAGAGTGAATCCCATAATAATAATGAAACCAGTCATAACATATTGCATTATTTTCATTTGTTTTTGAGTTTGATCTTGAGTACTTGATTTATTTAATTTAGTAATATTTTTATTACGTTTCTTTGTTAATAAATTAGGTAATAACATTGCACCAATTTGAGCAGCACTCATTAAAATAATTAAAACTAATGCAGTCCACCATCCAGGGTTTGATGGCCATCCTGCAAATGAAGATAATGTATTCCAAATAGAAGCACTCAAATTTAAGCCTAAAACAGAATCAGTAGCTAAAGATGCACTTCCTTGTAAAGCATTCCAAACACAAATAAATAATGGGAATTGAATAACAAGAACTATCATTGATCTATATGGGTGTACATTATTTTTCTTATAAAGTGCCATAGTAGCTTGAGCTAATCTTTGTTTATCATATTGATTTGTTTGTGAATTTGGATATTTTTGATTTAATTTTGCAATTTCAGGTTGTAATTCTTGCATTTTTGATTGTGATAAAGTTGAAGGGAATGTAATAAACATAAATAATAATCTAACAACAACTGTAACAACAATTAATGCTGCAATTTGACCCCAACCATTCATTCCAAATGAATGCGATAAATTTTCTACAAAAGTACCGATTGGATAAACAAGTAATCCTTCTAAGAATCCATGTTCACTAAATGCTTTTCCCCAATCGCTCCAGAAATCACTTGCTTTTCCTTCAATTTTAACTGTTGTATTTAATGGATCAGTTGAAATATTTCCATAGAATCCATCAGAAACTGAAATACAAGTTTTAACTGAACCAACTTTTGATGCTAATAATGTTTCGTATTTTTCTAAATAATTAACACTCATAATTGAGTAATTATTTCCAGTTTCAATAGCGATTTGATTATTCCACTTTTTAATTTTAGCAGTGTAATCTACTTTTTCATTACCTTTTTCATCAGTTGTTAAAGTGTAATGTTTTAAATAACCATAATTAGCAAGTAAAGATGATTCTCTTTCTTTTTGCATTGTTTTTAAAAGATTTGTTTTTTCATCACTATTAGATAATGATTTATAAGTTTTTAATTCGCTTGATGAATAACCATAAAGTTTTTCATAACTTAAAGAAGAGATGCTTCCAACATTAGCAGTTGAACAAATTTCTTCTAATAAGTATTTATCCATGTAATCAAATACTTTATAACCAGGTTGAGTTACATAATAACTGCCACTTGTAATATTATTAAACATTTCTGCAGTAAATGAATTTATGCCTACGTAAAAAGAAACATCACTTCTTGATTCTTCTTTTTCTTCATTAGTAGCTTTTTCAATTTTAATTTTGCCAGCATTAACACTAAATAAAGATGAATTATATTCATTAATTAAATTCTCTTCAAATTTACTAACATCATTTGAATACGAAAAAGAACCTTGATCATTTTCTAATACAAGGTTTTCTTTAGTAACTTTTGTTGTATCTATATTTGATGTTTTATTAAAAGAATCTAAAATTGTTTCATAAATATCATCTTTACTAGTATAAAAAGTGGTATTGATAGGATCATATCCATATCTAAAGTTAGAAGTATCAAGTGCTGAACAAAAACTATTACATGAAGCTAAAACTCCTAAAGATGCAACACCAATACCTAACATTAAACTTAATTTAGTTTTCTTTTTCATTAATTTACCTCTTAAATTATACTTTTGAGAAGTTTAGATAAACTTTCTTTGTTTTTTTCAAATTCGTTTGGATTATAAGTTTTGCTTATTACGATAATTAAATCCTTGCCAACTTTATAATCTATTGTGTGATCAACTATGTTTCTAATTTGTCTTTTTATAAGATTTCGTTTTACAGCATTACCGTGTTTTTTTGTAATTAATATACCTACTCTAGTTTTATTATATTCATTAGCACGATAATAAATGGTAAATAAAGAATTTCGTTTAAATTTTCTTAGATTTAATATTTCTTTAAACTCTAAATATTTTTTTATAACGTTTATTTTCTTCATTATAAAGAAACAGTTAAAACTTTTCTTCCTTTTCTTCTTCTAGCTGCTAAAACTTTTCTTCCATTAGCAGTTGCCATTCTTGCTCTAAAACCATGTGTTCTCATTTTATGTAATTTACTTGGTTGATATGTTCTTTTTGCCATAATATTTACCTCCGTCGATAATTCGTTATATTTTATATTATTTACAATCAATAATCAACTTTTTTTATTATGATAAAATTTAGAATTATTTTAGTCTTTTTTAAAGTCATAAAAATTAATTAAAACAGGTTAAAATTTTATAAACATATATGTCGAAAACTACTTTTAAAATATGTTTAAAAGACTAAAAATATTGATAATTATCATTTATTTTTAATGTTGATAAAATATTAATATGTTGAAAACTTTCCACACTTTCCATGTTGATAAAATGTGCATTAATTTGTCCACATATTTATCCACAATTAAAGATGTGGAAAAGCGTTAATATGGCTTATTATCAATCTAATTTGAAATAAAAATGTGGATAAAATAATCTAGTAGAAAATTAGCACTTTTTATTTATAAAAATAATGTTAAAATAAACTAATTATGAAAAGTGATTTAAATAAAGAATTTGAAAAAATATGGTCAAGAGTAATTTCATCATTAAAATATGAATTAAATATTGATGAAATTACTTTTAATAATTTTTTTGCATCTACGTATATTTATTCAATTAAAAATAATCAGATAATTGTAGCATGTCCTAGTCAAGTAGCTGCTAGTATTTTATCATCTTCTTATAAAGATCAATTTTTAAATAAAATTTTAGAAAGTACTGGAACAAATTATTCATTAATTTTTGTATCTCAAGATCAATTAAAGAGTGAAGATAAAGATAAAGTTATTGAAGATTTGTCTATATTAAATGGTTTTTTCAATAAAACTAAATTAAATGAAAATTATACTTTTAATACATTTATTGAAGGTATTTGTAATAAAGAAGCTCGTCATGCAGGACTTGTGGCTGCTACAAATCCTGGTAAATTATATAACCCTTTATATATTCAAGGTAATTCTGGAGTAGGTAAAACCCATTTATTAAATGCAATCGGTAATTTAATCAAAGAACAACATCCTGAATTAAATGTTTTATATACTTCTTCTACAGAATTTATGGAAGAATATGTCAATTTTGTAAAAGGAAATACTAATGAATTAGATTTACCATCTTTTATTAAAAAATTTGATTGTCTTTTAATAGATGATATTCAACAATTAAAAGATAAAACTAAAACTTTAGATTTCTTTTTTGATATATATCAAGCATTTTATAACGCACATAAACAAATAGTTATTACTAGTGATAGATATCAAAATGCACTTGAAGGAATTCCAGATAGATTAGTTACAAGATTCTTACAAGGATTAACTGTATCTATTAATCTTCCTGATATTGAAACAAGTAAAGAAGTATTAAAATTAAAATTTAAAACATATGAAGATACATTAACAATTGATGATGATGTAATTGATTTAATTGCAGAAAATTTTCAAGATTCAATTAGAAGTTTAGAAGGAATATTAAATAGATTAACATTTTATTCTACTTTAACTAATTCAAATCATATTGATTTAGCTCTTACTAAAGAAGCTTTACAAGGTCAATTAAAATCAAATAGTAAGTCTAAAAAATTAGATGAAAACAAAATTATAGTAACAGTTTCTGATTATTATCATATATCTCAAGAACAATTAAAAGGTAAACTTAAAACTAGTCAAATTGCTAACGCTAGACAAATTGCAATATACCTAATAAGAACTCTTTTAGATTTACCTTATAAAAAAATTGGAAAATTATTTTCTAATAGAGATCATTCTACTATTATGCATAGTTATGAAAAGGTGGAAAAAGAGTATCATAATGATCCTCAAATTAAAGAAATTATTGATAAATTTAATGAAAAATTAAAGAATTAATACACTTTTCCACAATTCCACACAATCCACATTGCTTATTATTAATATAATAAATAAAAAATTAAAATGATTATTAAATATAATTTTTATAAAATATATAAAGTATTAAAGAGGTTTAAAAAATATGAAATTTACAATTCAAAGATTAACTTTCTTAAATGCATTAGTAAATGCATCTAGATTAATTACCGGTAAAGAAATAAACGCAATATTAACAAATTTAAAATTAGAAGTTACTAATGAAAAATTATTTATTATTTCAAGTAATGGAGAATCTTCAATTAAAGTTATTATCAATAGATTTAAAAACGATAAAGAATATTTTAGAGATATAATTCCAGGTTCTATTTTAATTAACGCTAAAGTTATAACAGAAATCGTTAAAAAATTAGAAAGTAAAGAAATTAATTTTGAAGTCGAAGATGAAAGTATTGCTAAAATCGTTAACGACAAATCAGTTTATAATATTAATGTAATTCGATCAAATGAATATCAAGATATATCTTTTGAAGAAACAGGTACTAGAATAATTATCAAAAAATCTCAGCTTTTAGAAGCTGTAAACGAGGTTTCTTTTGCAGCTATGATTAAAGATACTAAACCAATTTTAAAAACTGTTCATATTGATGGGAGAGATGATAAATTAGTTTTTGTGGCAACAGATGGTGCTCGTCTTGCAAAAAAAGAAATTTTTTATGAAGGAATTGACAATTTTGAAGTAAACATTCCTTCTAAATTACTTCAAGAAGCATTAAGAAGTTCAACTGATGAAGAATTAATTGAATTCTTTATTGAACAAAACAATGTTTTATTTAAATTTAAAGATTCATACTTTTTAACTTC
>CAZDPH010000026.1:0-9687 GCA_964507285.1 uncultured Staphylococcaceae bacterium
ATCTAAAATTGTTTTATTTATAATATTTTTTTTAAATTCATTAATATCTGATTTAATTAAATTATCATAAAAAATATTAACATTAATAATAGTTTTATTTTTAACTAATGGTAAAAGAATGTTTTTTAGAGTTTCAACTTCAGGCAATTCAGGCATTATTTTGCATCATACCAATTTCTGGCATATCCTCCATCTACTTTTAATTTTACATTTAATTTTACTACATTTTCCATTATATCTTTAACAATTTCATAAATTTTAGTTGTTTCATTAACATTTACTTTTAAAATAATTTCATCATGTATTTGATTGATTATTTTAGCGTCACTTCCTATTTCTTTTAATTTTTCATTAACTTTAATCATTGCAATTTTAATTAAATCTGCTGCACTTCCTTGAATTGGAGCATTCATAGCAGCTCTTTTTTCAAAATTTCTTTCTTGATAAGAAGAATTATTAATATCATTTAAATACCTTCTACGATTAAACATAGTGACACTATATTTATTAATTTTTGCAAATTCTACTAAATTATTTAAATAATCTTTTATTTCTGGAAAAGAATTATAAAATGAAGTAATAATATCTCTTGCTTCTTTTACACTAATATGTAATTGTTCAGCTAGTCCCCAATCACTAATTCCATAAACTATTCCAAAATTACATGCTTTTGCAACTCTTCTTTCTTCACTTGTTGGTTCTCTATCAATATGAAATATCTTTTTAGCAGTTAATGAATGAATATCTTCATCATTATTAAATGCATTAATAAGAGTTTTAGAATTAGAAAGATGTGCTAAAATTCTTAATTCTATTTGAGAATAATCTAATGATAATATGTTATAAGTAGTATCTTTATAAAAGAAAGCTTTTCTTATTAATTTAGATTCTTCATCTCTAATACTTATATTTTGTAAATTAGGTTCACTAGAAGAAAGTCTTCCAGTAGAAGTTAAAGCTTGATTAAATGTAGCGTGTATTAATCCATTTTCGTCAATATAAGGAATATATCCTTCAATATATGTAGAAAGTAATTTTTGATATTTTCTATATTCTAAAATTTTAGAAATAATTGGATGAAATGATTCTAATTTTTTTAATATATCTACATTTGTAGATCTTTGTTTATTAGATGGTAAATTTAATTTATCAAAAAGAATCTCTGCTAATTGTTTAGGAGAATTAATATTAAATTCTTCATTAGATAATAAATATATTTCTTCTTTTAATTTAGATAATTTTTCTTCATATATTTTTTTAAATTCTAATAAGGTATTTTTATCTAATGGAAAGCCTTCTTTTTCTATTTCTTCTAAAACAATTGTTAAAGGAAGTTCTATTTCATTTAATAATTCATATTGATTATTTTCTTTTAATTTTTTAATAGTAGATTCTTTTAAATATTCACTAAAATATGAATAAATAATAGTAGTTTCTGGATCATTTTCTTCAAATAATGATAATGATTTAGATTCATTATCATGATCTAAATTTATAGAATTAAATAATAAAATATCGAAAATATCACTTTTTAAATTTGGATTTAATAAATAACTTGCAAGTAATAAATCAAAATTTAATCCATTTATTTCAATATTATTTTTATTTAAAACATATTTAATTTTCTTAAAATCAAAACAGTTCTTCTTTACTAATGGATCTTTTAAAATATCTAATAATTTTTTATCTTTTAATAAATTATTTTTATTTATATAATAATTTTGACTATTTAAAGTTATAGATAAACCTAATAAATTTGTATTATGATAATTTAAATTATTATTAATATCAATTCCTATAGATATTTCATTGTTTATATTTAATGAATCAATATTAGTTATTTCTTTATAATCTAATTTAATAGAAGAAGAAGTCTCTAATTTATAATCTTTAGGTAATTTATTTAATAGATTTGAAAAATCATATTTTAAAATAAAATCATTTATCTTTTTAAATTCATATCCTTTATAAATAATATCATTAGGAGTTAATGATAAATCTTCATCTAATTTTAAAGTTGCAAGTTTTAAACATAATCTTCCATTTTCTTGAAATTCTATTAAATTTTGACCTACTTTTGTTTTAGTATTTGCATTTTTAATAATATTTTCAAAATCATGAAATTCATTAATTAATTGCTTAGCAGTTTTATCTCCTACTCCTGGAATACCTTTTAAATTATCACTATCATCACCTCTTAAAGCTTTATAATCAATAATTTGAATAGGATCAAATCCCCATTCTTCTTTAAAAGTAATAGGAGTCATTTCCTTAAATTTTGATAATCCTTGTTTAATTAAATTAACTTGAATATTTTCATCAATGAGTTGAAGATAATCTTTATCAGAAGTATAAATTTCTACTTTATAATTATATTTTTCCATCATTTTAGCAACTATACCTGCAATATCATCTGCTTCTAAAGAAGTATTTTCATAATGAGGAATATTTAAACTTTCTAAAAATTCTCTAAAAATAGGAAATTGCATTTTTAATTTTTCATCAAGAGGTTTTCTATTTGCTTTATATTCTTTATAAGTTAAATGTCTAAATGTAGTTTTAGAACTATCAAGTGCTACAAATAAGCCATCTCCTTTATCTAATTCTTTAATTAATTTTAAAACCATATTAGAAAAAGCATAAATAGCGTTAGTAAAAACTCCATCTTTATTATGTAATAATTTATTTTCATCTTCATTATATGTGGCATAATATGATCTAAATAATAAATTATATCCATCTAAAATAATTACTTTATTCATTTATTTTTACCTCATTAATTTCATAAACAATAAAAGAATTTTTATCGTTTCTATTTTCTAATTTACCTTTAATTAATAGTAATTTACCAAGTATTAATAATTCTTGATATTTAGAATATGTTTCAGGAAATAAAGTTAATTCTAATTCACTATTATTATCTTCAATACTCATAAAACACATTAATTTACCTTGTAATTTACCATTTTTAATTGTAATTGTTTTTAAAGATTTAATAATTCCTAAAATTAAACTAGTTTGATTAATAATTAAATTATTAATTTCTATAATTTTATTTTTAATATTATTATCAATTTTAACATGATTTAATAAATTATCTGAAATTGCTAAATTTAATACCTTAACTTCGTTATTAATTCTTTCTATTGGATCGTCATTCACATTTAAATCAATTGCAGGATTAATTAAATTATCTTTTAAAACACCTTCAAGAGTTTCTCGATATTCAATTGAAGAAATTAATTTTTGAACATTTTGCTTTAATGCTTTTCTATTATTAATAAAAGAATCAAAAACCCCTGCATCAATTAATAATGATAATTGAGATTCATTTAATAATTTTTCTCCTTTATTAATTCTATATAAAAAATCAAAAATATCTTTATATAATCCATTTTCTTCTCTTTCTTTAATTATTCTATTTATTAAAGCATTAGAAATATTTTTAATTGAGGTAAATGGAAATAATATTGAACCATTATAAGGAATAAAATAATTAAATGATTCATTTAATGATGGATTTAAAATTTTAATACCCATTTTTTTAATTTCGCTAATATATTTTAAAATTTTATTAGATGAAGAAGAAAATTCCATTGTTAAAATTGATGAATAAAATTCTAAAGGATAATTAGATTTTAAATATGCCATTTTAGCAGTAATCATTGCGTAACTTACTTCGTGAGATTTATTAAATCCATAATTTGCAAATTTTAAAATTGCATTAAATATCTTTAAAGATAAATTTTCATCATGGCCTTTTAAAATAGAACCTTTAATGAATTTTTCTTTCATTTTTAAAATATCATCTTTATGTTTTTTAGAGATTGCTCTTCTAAATAAATCAGCTTCTGAATAAGAAAAACCTGCAAATATTCTTGCAATCATCATTATTTGTTCTTGATAAATAATGATTCCATAAGTTGAAGATAAAATAGGTATTAAATCTTTACTTGGATAATTTATTTTTTCTTTATTATTTTTTCTTAAAACATAATTTTTAATATATTTAATAGGACCAGGACGTGCAAGAGAAATTGTATCTACAATTTCAATAAATTTATTAGGTTTTATTTGCATAGTAGCAATTCTTCCTGCACTAGCGTCTATTTGGAATAGCCCCATTAATAAATTATTATTAATTAATGAATAAATTTTAGGATCATCAATTGGTAAATTTTCAAATTCGGTATTTAAATTATTACTTTTATTAATTAAAGATAAAGTTAATGCAATAGTTGTTAAATTACTTAAACCTAATAAATCAAATTTTAAAAACCCTTGATCTTCTAAATAATCTTTTTCATATTGAGAAACTATTTCATTTTCATTTATATAATTGATTGGAAGACATTCAAATAAAGAAGTATTACTAATAATTATTCCTGCTGCATGTAATGTGGATTGTCTAGGTAATCCTTCTATTTTTCTTGAATATTCATAAATTATTTGGAAATCTTTACTAGAATCTACTATATTTTTAAAAGAATCAATATTGTTATAAGCATCTAGTAAAGTAAAAGAAGAACTTCCATCTTTTAATTTAAAATTATCTGGAATTGCTTTTGATAATTTATCTGCAAAACTTGTATCGTAGTTTAAAATTCTTGTAATATCTCTTAATGCTTGTTTAGCTTTTATATTTTGAAATGCAATAACATGAGCAACTTTATTATTTGAATATTTATTTTCTAAATATTTAATAACTTCTTCACGTCTAATATCTTGATAATCAGTATCAATATCAGGCATTGTATTTCTTTCTGGATTTAAAAATCTTTCAAATAATAAATTATATTTTAAAGGGTCAACATTTGTAATATTTAATAAATAAGCTACTAAACTTCCTGCTGCACTTCCTCTTCCAGGACCTACAATAATATTAGATTTTTTAGCATAATTTACATAGTCTTGAACAATTAAAAAATAATCTTCAAAACCCATTTTAGTAATTGTTAAATATTCATAATTTAATCTATCTCTATATTTTTTATTTAAATATAAATCAATATTTTTGTCTTTTAAACCTTTTAATAAATATTCTTTTAATAATTCTTTACTATTTAAAGAAGAATTAATTTCTTTAGAATAATTTAATAATTGACCTCTTTTTTTGATAAATTCAAAATTAATTTCTTTTACAATTTTATTTAAATTTCTAATTTCATCTTCTAAATAAATATTTTCTATTTCTTGATCATTTAAAAAATGATAATCATTAATTTCTTCATCTTTATTAAATAAGTGATTAGATTCAATGCATTTTAATAAATTT
Organism: uncultured Staphylococcaceae bacterium; assembly: GCA_964507285.1. Classification (GTDB taxonomy): domain Bacteria; phylum Bacillota_I; class Bacilli_A; order RFN20; family CAG-826; genus Onthovivens. The sequence goes on from CAZDPH010000026.1 coordinate 5,276, forward strand.
AATGAGATAGCTTCTTCTTTTTTTAAATGTCTTATGATTGGAAAAGCTATTAAAGTAATCTTGTCTTTTAAAAATTCTCTTAATAAATCAATGTGTAAATCTTCTTTTTCGTTTTCTAAACCTAAATAAACTTCTTTAAAAATAGATGTAATTTTTAATAATTTAGATATTCTAGAATCATCAATTTTTGAAAGTAAATTAGATGATGATTTAATAATTGCAATTAATCCTTCAAAAGAAGGAATATCATAAACAGATAATTCTTTATTTTTATTAATTAAATTAGATATTTTAATTAAATTTAAATATCCCTCTTCATTTTTGATTATAAAAGAAATGTCAATTTCTTTAAAAGAAATTGACACTCCAAAAATAGGGATTATGTCATTAGATTTACATACCTTATTAAAAATAGGAAAAGCATACATATTTTTATAGTCACATAAACCTAAATATTTATATCCTCTATTTTTAGCCTCTTTGACATATTCGTCTATTTTAATAGAACTTTTAAAAAATGAATAGCCACTATAAGTGTTAAGAGGGAGATATTTCATCTATTTTTTACCTTCATTTAAAATTTTATTATCACAAGCTTCAATAAATTTATCAAGTTCACTTAAATCTTTAATTTGGCATCCGCTAGCTTGAGCGTGGCCTCCGCCTTTAAATTCAGTTGCAATATCGTTAATAACAAAGTTTCTACTACGTAAAGAAATTCTATAACAAGGTTCTGTAATATCTTCAGTGATTGAACACCAAATGTTTACACCCTTAATTGTAGAAAATAAATTAACATTTTCTTTACCTCTTTCACTTGTCATATGTAAACGTTTTAAATCTTCATCTTTTAAAATATAATATGCAGTACCAGCTTTAGAAATTTTAAAATTATTTAAAATAAATTTTTGAATTTCTAAATCTTCAAGGTTTTTAACATACATATCTTCATAAATTTTAGTAATATTAATTCCTCTTTGAATTAATTCACTTGCAATTAAAAATGTATGATTAGTAGTAGAACTATATTGGAAACGTCCACTATCACCAACTAACGCGATATAAAAATAATGACTTGCTTCTTTTGATAATGTATATTTGTCAAAATTTAAAAGCATATTAACAACTAATTCACTAGCAGCAGCAAGCGAAATATCAACTACACTAATATCAAATATTTTATCTGTTTCAGGATGGTGATCTAATTTAACTTTGATTTTTGCTTTCTCAAAACGTGGATCAGCAATTCTTTTTTTATCGCCAACATCAACAATAATTCCTAAAAAATCATCATTAAACCATGAATCATTAACTTTATCAGTTTCAGGAAATAATCCATTTGGAGTAAAAACTACATGATTATCTCCTAAAACTTTAACATCTTTATTAGGAAAATTATCTTTAATCCATGTTGCTAATCCAAATTGAGTACCTAAAGCATCAAAATCAGGCATTATATGTCTAAAAATAGCAATATGATCGAATTTTTCAATTAATTTTAATATTTCCTCATATTCTTTATGATATTTAACTTCGTAATTTTTGATTAATTCATTCATAATTATTTAATTAATTCATAAGCATCACGAGCAATCATGACTTCTTCATCGGTAGGAATAACCCAAACTTGGACTTTACTTCCTGGTTTAGTAATACACATTTCAACTCCACGTGCTTCATTATTTTTATCCCAGTCAATATCAATATTTAAAGGTTTAATAATTCTATCTAAGACATATTTTCTTAAAGTAGGAGCATTTTCTCCAATACCTGCTGAGAAAATAATCATATCACAACCTTCAAGTCTAACAAAATATTGACCAATAAAATCTGCAACTCTTCTTCCCCATAAATTTAAAGCAAGAATAGCGTCTTTATTACCTTTTTGTGCAGCAGCATCAACTTCTCTAGAATCATTTGAAATTCCACTAACACCTAAAAGACCACTTTGTTTATTAAATTCTTGGAAAATTGTTTCATTATCTTTTCCACTCATTTTTAAAACTTGATAATAAACTGATGGATCCATATCGCCAGTTCTTGAATTCATAGAAATTCCTCCAAGTGGAGTTAATCCCATTGAAGTTGCAACACATTTACCATTTTTAGTAGCAGTAATACTTGCTCCACTTCCTAAATGGCAAACAATAATATTTTTTTCTTTTTTATCACCTAAGATTTCACATCCTTTTTCTGATAAGAATTTATGTGATGTACCATGTGCACCATATCTTCTAATCATATATTTTTCAGTATATTCTTTTGGAATAGGATATGTGTAATCTTCTGGTTCCATTGTTTGATGGAAAGCAGTATCAAAAACAGCAACTGCTGGAAGTCCTGGTAAAACTTTTTCAAAAGCATCAAAACCTGTTAATTCTGCTTTATTATGTAAAGGTGCAAGAGGAATTAAACTTGCGATTTTATCGTATGTATCTTTATTGAATGGAGCAGATTTTGAAAAATAAGGTCCACCTTGAACAATTCTATGTCCAGTTGCTTTAATTTCTTTAAAATCTGAAATAATTTTATGTTCAAGTAATGCATCCATAACAATTTGAACAGCTTCAGCGTGATCTTTAACTGGTAAAACTTTTTCTACTTTTTTACCATTAACTTTAATTGAGAAGATTGAATCTTCTTTTCCAATTCTTTCTACAATTCCAGAAGTTAATACATTTTCTTCAGGCATATCGTAAAGTTTAAATTTTAAACTGCTTGAACCACAGTTAACTGTCATAACTTTTTTCATTTTAAATAATCTCCTTAAAAGTAATATTATTATATAAAATTTAATGAAACTTTTATACATTTTATTTTTATTTTTAGAATCTTTTTATTTTATAAAAGTTTTTATATAATAAATAAAGTTTATGAAAAAAAATTTTTTTAAAACAATAAATCCTTTTTTATTTATAGCGTTATCTTTTATGATTGTTATAGTATTAGGAGGAATAGTTTTATCATTACCTATATCATTAAAAGAAGGAGTAGAAATTAATTTTATTGATGCGATATTTACTGCAACTACTTCATTATGTGTTACAGGATTAGTATCTTTAAAGGAAGGTTTAATTAATACTTTTTCTACTTTTGGAATTGTAATTATTGCAATTTTAATTGAAATAGGAGGTTTAGGAGTTGCTACTTTAGGTTTAATTTTAATTATCTTAATTAATAAAAAAGTATCAATGAAAGAACAAACTTTAATTAAAGAAAATTTTAATTTAACTAGTTATTCAGATATAATGAAATTATTTTTTAGAATATTAATTTTTTCTTTTTCTATTGAATTAATTGGATTTATTTTTATATTTTTTGATTTTTATTTTATAGAAGGTTTTTCTCTTACTGATTCAATATCAAAAGGGTTATTTCATTCTATTAGTGCTTTTAATAATGCAGGTCTTGATTTATTTGGAAATACTTCTTTAAATTCTTTTAGAGGTGATACTTATTTATTAATTGTTACATCTTTTTTAATTATAGCAGGAGGACTAGGATATATAGTTATAATTGATATATATCAAAAAAAATTAAAATTTAAAAAGTTTTTATTACAAACAAAAGTTGTATTAATTTTTAGCATTATTTTAATTTTATTTGGTACAATACTAATGTATATTAGTGAAATTAATTATCAAAATATTAATTTATTAGATGCTTATTTTCTAAGTGTTAATAGTAGAACTTGTGGATTTGAAGCTTTTAATTTATATTCATTAAGACATTCTACTTTAATAATTTATATGATTTTAATGTTTATTGGTGGAGGAAGTGGATCTACTGCTGGAGGAATTAAAGTTACTACACTTGCAATTTTTTTAGCATATTTTAGATCAATAATTAATGGAAAAAATCCTAGTTTATTTAAAAGAAATATTAAAGATAATTTAATTAAAAGATCATTTATTATTATTAGTTTAGGTTTATTAGTATTTGTTATTGGATCATTTATAATTAGTTTTTTTGAAAATGATATTAATTACATTAAAGATGGAATTAAATATAATGAATATATAGAAGGATGTAAAATTTATAGTGCGTTTGATTTTGCATTTGAAGCAATGAGTGCTTTTTCAAATACTGGTAATTCTACTGGATTTACTCCATATTTTAATGAATCTAGTAAAATAGTTTTAATTATTTTAATGTATATAGGAAGAGTAGGTCCTATTACATTAGCAATGAGTTTTAAATCAAAGGAAGAATGCTTATATCGTTATGTAAGTGAAGATATTGCAATAGGATAAAGGAGAATTATATGAGTATTAATAATGAAAATATTGGAATAATAGGCTTAGGTAAATATGGACTTCATCTTGCAAAAGAACTTGCTAAAGCTGGAAAAAGTTTAATATGTATTGATAAAGATGAAAATAAAGTTAAACAAGTTTTAGATATTGCAGATG
>CAZDPH010000027.1:0-9451 GCA_964507285.1 uncultured Staphylococcaceae bacterium
TAATTATTATTTTAATCAAGATAATTTAAAAAATGACATCAAAAATTACTTAACTTATAATTTAAAAAATAAAATTTTAAATTATAAAATTGGTTTTAATTTTTTCAACTATGATAATGGTATTGTTACAGAAGAAGTAGAAAATAGTTTGTGTAATGGAATACAAATTCACTTTATAACAAATTATTATTTAAATTATAAAATAAATAATTATCTCCTATTTCATATTGAAAAAGGAATAGTTTATAATGAGTAAAGAATTAGTTGAATATTTAAATAATTCATTTTTAAAGGAATTATTGCAAGATCCAAATATAACTGATATTTCATATAATGGGCAAGATGTATATTATCAAAATAATTTATTTGGGAGAAAAAAATCTAATATAGTTATTGATTGCAATGATGTTTATGATTTTATTAGACATATTGCAAATTTAACAGACACTCAATTTTCGTATTCATCTCCTATATTAGATATAAGTAATGATATTTATAGAATTAATGCAGTTCATTTTGCTATTGCACGAAAAAATCAAAATCCTTCAATAAATTTTTCTATTAGAATAGCAAGTAAAACTTTAAAAATAAATCAATCTAATGGATTTTTAAACGAAAAGATTGATAAGTTAATAGAACTATTTTTAAATGCTAAGCAATCGATTATGATTGGAGGTAAAACAAGCAGTGGAAAAACAGAATTTCAGAAATATATATTGTCAAAATTAAAAGAAAATTCTCGAATTATAATTATAGACAACGTTGAAGAATTAGAAACTGATGAATTTTTAAAAAATATTGATAGTCAAATTTGGCTTAATAAAAATATATCTTTTGATAATTTAATTAAAAACGCTTTAAGAAGTAATCCTGATTGGCTAATTGTTAGTGAAGCTAGAGGAGAAGAAATGCTTTCAATTTTAAATTCTGCAATGTCTGGACACCCTACAATTTCAACTTTGCATGCTAAAAGTGCTTCTTTTATGTTTAAAAGAATGGGAAGAATGTGCATGCTTAAAAACGAAAATATAAAATTTAAAAATGTATTAGAAGATATTTACGACCATTTTAAACTTGTTATTTATTTAAGTAGAGAAGAAGATGAAAATGGGAAAATAAATAGATTTATAAGCAAAATAGGCACAAATGATTCTAATAAATATTATGAATTATATTCTTATCCAAATAAATATAATCCTTTGCCAGAATCATTTAAAAAAGAATTAAATTTAAATGATGAAGCGTTTAATGAATTTAATTCATATTGGAGTGGAAATAATGAAAAAAATAGAAAAAAATAATGATTTAAAAATAAAAAGAAATATTAAATTTGAAATTAGATATTTATATTATTTAATTTTAATTATAGGATTAACTGGATTATATTTTTATACAACGAGAAATTTAATTTATTCAATATTTTTAGCTTTAATATTTATTCTATTATTTGCTTTAATAGAAAGAAAATATATTAAATATAAAAATAATTGTATAAAAATAGTAGAATGCAATAAATTTATTAATAATTTTATTATTACATTAAGTATAAGCAATTCTATAAAAACTACTTACGAACAAATTAAAAATTCATTCAATGATGATTTAAAAATGATTGATTCTAATAGTAAAAATTTAATTGTGGATGAAAAAATTAAAAATTTAAATTCATATTTTAATCTTGGAATTTATGAAGTATTTTTAAAACTTTTAAATCAATACGAATTTCAAGGTGGAGATATAATCAAGATATCTCAATTGCTTTTATTTGATACAAGAAAGATGGTTAATTTATTAAGCGAGTTTCAAATAAATACAAAAAGAAAATTGATTGAATTTTCTTCATTATGGGGACTTACGATGATAATTTTAGTCGTTATTCAAATCTCTATGTCAATTTTTTATGAACAAATAATTAAAATGAGTTTTTATCCTTTAACAATATTTATGTTTTTCTTAGTATTTATGGCTTTTTTATATTTGTTTTTAAATAAAATGTTTGATTTAAATTTTATTAATTTTAAAGGTGATAAAAAATATGAATAGATTAAAAAATAAAATTGAATCTTTGTCGCTTAATTATAAAAAGGAAATGACATATTTAATAATTGGAAATATTATTATTTTCATTATTATCATTACCTTATTTATTTTAAAAATCAATATTATAGGTATTTTAATTTCTTTTGGTCTTTTAATATTATTTAATTATTTTTCACTAAATAAATATTCAAAATTAGAAAAAGAAAATAAAGATAAACTTGATCAATCTTTTATAGAAATATTTTCCTATTTAAAAATTTATTTATCTAATGGAGAGACTGTTTATCAATCATTAAAAGAAGTAAATGCATTTGCTGATGATAATATAGAACCATATATAGATAAATTAATTAAAGATATAGATGAAGATAAAACAATTAGACCATATATGGAATTTGCTCAAAATTTTAATGATAAATCGATAGAAGAAGTAATGATTGCTTTATATGAAATTACAAATAGTGGAGCTAGTGAATTATATTTAAATCAATTCTATAAAATATTTGAAAATTTAAAAAATAAAATCGAAAATGATAAATCATATAAAAGAATAAGATTTTTTGAGAATTTGAATGTGTTCTCAATTGTTGGAAGCGGAATGATTATGATTATTTTATCGTTTGCAGTCATTTCTTTACTTGGAGGAATAATTAATGGGCAATAAATTAGCGTTAATTTTATCATTAGGAATAATTTTTTACTGTTTTTTATTTGGTGTTGATTTAACAATGGTCCAAGTTTCTTATACAAACTTAGATTCTATTTCAACTTTAGTTAGTTATAAGATTTCAAAAGAAGGAAAAATAACAGATTCGTTAATAGAATATTGTTTAGATAAAAATATTATTATTGAAGGTGTAGATAACGAAAGTGCATATCAAAAAGGAGAAATTTATGAATATTATTTAAAAAAAGATTATAAACCAGTTATTTTAGATAGCAAAACAATAGAAATATCGATAAAAAGATATGCTGTAATCAGTATATATAATTAATTTTTGAAAAGGAGGAATATAATTATGTCAGAAATTAAAGGTCAAATTTTAGGAGTAGTTTTAGTATTATCAATTTTTGGAGCAATCGGAACAGTTTTAGTAACTGCATTTAAAAATAGTGCAGATAGTATAGCAAGTAAAATCACTGCTGAAGATAAATTAATTGAATCTAGTTCTACTGATTCTACTAACAAAACTAATAATTATGAAAAAATGTTTAATGATTTTGAATTATTAAAATATTAATTTTTTAATAATTTCTATAATAAAAGTCCTCTTTTAATTTAATCATAAATTTAATATAATATTTATGAAAATAAGAGGATTTTTATATGGCAAATATTAATGAAATTGAAAAATTATTATGTGAAAAATTAAATACTGAAACTCTAGACAGGAACGCTTTAATGTCTAGCTATGGTATTGATTCCTTAGAAGTAGTAGAACTAGTAATGGATCTTGAAGAAAATTTCGGTGTTACTCTTGATAATGAAGATTTTAAAAAGATTAAAACTGTTGGAGATTTACTAAATATTATCGAAGCAAAAATAAAATAAAAAATTTTAAAAAAATAGTTGTATTTTTATTCTAACTTTGGTATATTATTAAGGCATTCAGTTATGAGTGCTGTGGATGCTAACTTAGCTCAACGGTAGAGCAATCGGCTGTTAACCGATCGGTTGTAGGTTCGAATCCTATAGTTAGCGCCATTATTGGCCTATTGGAGAAGTGGCTTAACTCACATGCCTTTCACGCATGCATTCATGGGTTCGAATCCCGTATAGGTCACCAATTAAAAAATGTTATATCTTGTGTATTACACAAGATATTTTTTTATATTTGTATTTAATTTAATTGTTTTTGTTATTTTTTAAAAAGTGTAAGATTAAAAATTTCTATTGTTAATGAGTTAATTCTATTATATATTTTTAAAAATGTTTGTAGTTATATAGAATGAGATTATAAGACATGCTATAATTTTTATCGTATAAATATATTTTGAGGTATTGATATGCAAAATAAAGAAATAGATAAAAGAGAAGGAGTAATTTATATTTTAACAAATCCATCATTTCCACAATATGTTAAAATTGGTTATGCTGACGATATAAATAAAAGATTAGAACAATTAAATAGAAGTGAATGTATTCCTTTTGCATTTAGACTATACGCATATTATGAAGTTTCTGAAAGACTTACAGACATAAAACTTCATGAAATGATAGATAAATTAAATCCAAATTTAAGATCGATTGATGAATTTAATGGTAAAAAAAGAGTAAGAGAATTTTACGCAATGGATGCACATGACGCTTATTCTATACTTGAAACTATTGCTACTTTAAGTAGTTCAAAAAATAATTTATATCTTGTAGAACCAACCACAAACGATCTTAAAAACGAAGATGAAGCTACTGAAATAAGATTCAAAAAGAAAGTTTCTAAATTACCTAAAATGAAATGGCTTATAGAACAAAATATCGTTCATATTGGAGATGAAATTTACGTTCTTAATCATCCTGAAGAAATTGCAATTATAGTGTCCTCTGATAATGTTAATTATAATGGTGAAATAATGTCATTTAATCAATTTGGATGTAAAATAACTGGACGGAAATCAATACAATGCTACGCTTGGATGAAAATTAAAGATCAAAATGATACATTATCTGATTTACGCGAAAAAAGAATGCGTGAACTTGGAATGATAGAATAAATTATTACATAATTTAAAGTAAATAAAAAACTGTTAAGTATTAACTTAACAGTTTTTGTTATTTTTTCAAATAACCATCGAAATATTTACTATCAATTAATTTATTAGCTCTTTCTATTTCCTCCATTGTAGGAGTCTTTGTATCAAGTAATTTATATTCAATATGTAAATTTTGATATTTAGGAATAGCTAAAGCATGATATGGTAATACTTCTAATCTTTGTATATTGTTAAATGATTTAAGAAATTTAGAACTATTTATTAACACATCTTCTTTATCAGTATAGCCTGGAAGAAGGACATATCTTACCCAAATAGGAAAATTTTTTTTATTAAGATAATCAAAACATTCTAAGATATTTTTATTATCTTTTCCTGTAATTGTTTTATGCAATACAGGATCTAACGCTTTTAAATCAAGTAAAAATAAATCACAAACAGATAATAATTCATCAAATTTTTTTAAATATTCAGGATTTGATGAAAATGGAGCAGCAGAAGTATCGATACAATAATGAATTCCTTCTTTTTTTAATAATTTTCCTAATTCAATAAGAAAATCAATATGAAGAAGTGGTTCACCTCCAGAGATGGTAACTCCTCCGTTATCTCTCCAATAAGGTTTATACCTTATTAATTTATTGAAAGCTTCTTGAGGAGTTATTTTTTCGCCACAATTTGGGTTTTGCATTTCTGGGTTATGACAATATAAACATCTAAGTGGACATCCACTAATAAATAAAATACATCTAACACCAGGACCATCTACTAGTCCAAAACTTTCAAATTTATCAGAATTAACAGTTATTGTATTAGAGGTGTTCATGGCAAGTTCTTGCGATAACGTCTAATTGTTGTTCTCTTGTTAAATTGATGAATTTGACAGCATATCCAGAAACTCTAATTGTGAAGTTAGCGTATTCTGGTTTTTCTGGATGTTCCATACAGTCGATTAATTTTTCTTTACCGAAAACATTAACATTTAAGTGATGTGCACCTTGATCGAAATAGCCATCTAAAACTTGAACTAAGTTATTAACTCTTTCTTCTTTTGTATGACCAATACATGAAGGGTTAATTGTTTGTGTATTTGAAATACCATCTAATGCTAATTCATAAGGTAATTTTGTTAATGAATTTAATGAAGCGACTAAACCATTCTTTTCTGCACCATAACTTGGGTTTGCACCTGGAGATAATGGTTCACCTGCTTTTCTTCCATCTGGTAATGAACCAGTTGCTTTACCATAAACAACGTTTGATGTAATAGTAAGAATAGAAGTAGTAGGAGTTGAATTACGATATGTTTTCTTTGTAGCAATCATTCCCATGAATGTCTTTAATAAGTTAACAGCGATATCATCAGCTCTATCATCATCATTTCCGTATCTTGGGAAATCGCCTTCGATTTCGAAATCAACAACAACGTTTTCTCTTACAACATTACCATCTTTATCTTTAATTGAACCTCTAATTGGTTTAACTTTAGCATATTTAATAGCACTTAAACTATCAACAACGTGTGAGAAACCAGCAATACCTGTTGCAAATGATCTTTCTGGATGTGAATCGATTAAAGCCATTTCAGCAGCTTCATAATAATATTTATCATGCATATAGTGGATGATGTTTAATGAATTAACATAAACTTTTGCTAACCATTCCATCATATTTTTATATTTACTGACAACATCATTATATTCTAAGTATTCACCTGTACATCCTTGATATGCAGGACCAACTTGTTGACCTGTTTTTTCGTCAACACCGCCATTGATTGCGTATAATAAACATTTTGCTAAGTTAGCACGAGCACCGAAGAATTGATATTCTTTACCTGTTTCAGTAGCACTGACACAGCAGCAAATTGAATAATCATCTTTCCAAACAGCTCTCATAACGTCATCGTTTTCATATTGAATTGAAGAAGTTTCAATTGAAATATGTGAACAATAATCTTTGAAAGGTTTTGGTAAACGTGAACTATATAAAACTGTTAAGTTTGGTTCTGGTGAAGGACCCATATTTTCTAAAGTATGTAAGAAACGGAAATCATTTTTTGTAACCATACTATCGCCATTTAAAGTCATACCACCAACTTCTAATGTAGCCCAAACTGGATCACCTGAGAATAATGCGTTATAACTTGCAATACGTGCAAATCTAACCATTCTGAATTTCATGACCATGTGATCAACTAATTCTTGAGCTTGTTCTTCAGTTAAGATACCTTTCTTTAAATCTCTTTCGATATAAATATCTAAGAAAGTAGAAATTCTACCAACTGACATAGCAGCGCCATTTTGAGTTTTAATAGCTGCTAAATAACCAAAATATAACCATTGGAAAGCTTCTTTAGCATTAGTTGCAGGATTTGAAATATCAAAACCATATGAAGCTGCCATAGCTTTAATTTCTTTTAAAGCTTTGATTTGCATTGAAATTTCTTCTCTTTCACGAACAATTTCTTCTGACATGCAGCCATCATCTGTATTTACTAAATCTTCTTTTTTCTTTTCGATTAAATGGTCAATACCATATAATGCGATTCTTCTGTAATCACCAACAATTCTTCCTCTACCATAAGTATCTGGTAAACCTGTAAGAATTTTGTTGTGACGGCAGTGCATAATTTCTGGAGTATATGCATCAAAAACACCGTCATTATGTGTTTTATGGTATTTTGTAAAGATTTCGTGTAATTTTTCACTTGGTTTATATCCATACATTTCACAGCTTTGTTCAGCCATTTTAATACCACCATAAGGCATAAATGCTCTCTTTAATGGTTTGTCTGTTTGTAAACCAACGACAACTTCCTTATCTTTGTCTAAGTAACCTGGACCATATGCTGTTAAACCTGTAACAACATCTGTCTCCATGTCAAGGACACCACCTTTTTCATGTTCTTCTTTTTGGAGTTTTTGTAATTCATCCCAAAGAGCAGAAGTATTAGCAGTAGGGCCAGCTAAGAAAGAACTATCTCCGTTATATGGAGTATAGTTATTGAGAACGAAATCACGTACATCAATATCGTCTTTCCATTTTTTGCCTTTAAATGTTTCGTAATATTCTTCTTTAATCATTTTTTATCTCCTTTGAAACAATTATATTATAAACTTTTTTTATAAATATTACATAGAAAATTATAAAATTTTTAAAAAATAAATTAATTTTTATTGAAAATTATTTGCAATAAGAAATGTTATTAAGAATATTTATTTTTTTATCATATAAATGGAATTATTTTTATTTATTATTTATTATATTTTTATAAGGAGGGAGAAATTATGTTTTTAAATTTCTTAGCGGATAGTGCTAGTATTAGCGATAATATTATTAAAGCCATGACTAATACTAGCTTATGGACGGCTATTGCAAAGACTATCATAATAATTTTTTTAGGGTTTATTTTTACTAGAAAGAAAATTTTCCCAGAAGGCACTGGTAAAGTATTAACTAAAGTTGTTATGACAGTAGCTCTTCCATGTCTTGCTTTCACAGGTTTTATGAATGATTTTTCAGTTGCTGGTGGAGTAGATGCTATCTTTAATTTTATTTTTGGCTTTATAATTTATGTTTTCTTTATGTTTGTTTCCAAATTAATTTTTATTTGGGTAAAGGATTTTAAAAAGAGAACTGTATTATGTATTTTATTTGCTTTCGGTTCAACAACTTTCTTTGCTCAACCATTAATTTCTGCAATTTATGGAGCACAAGCTTATAAAGATTCAAATCTTTTAAATATTGCATATCGTGTATTTTTATATTCTTATGCGTACATTGTTATTTCTTCCTTAAAAAATAATAATGAGGAAATAGAAAGTGAAACAAGAAAAGCAAAGGATGAAAATTTAAAAATTGGATCTTTATTAAAGAAAATATTTTTAAATCCTATCATTATTGCAACTTTAGTTGGATTAGTTTTATGGGTATTACAAGCGATCCCTGGAGTTACTACTATAAATAAAGATTGGTTAACTACCAATACAGGCGTAACAGGACAAGTTGCTTTTTGGAGAGTAGATATTACATTACCTTGGATTTATGGAGTTGCTTCTACATTAGGTGGATTATCTTCTCCACTTGTTTGGTTAGCAATTGGATGTACTTTAGGTAAAGCATCATTTAAAGAAGCTGCAACAGATAAACTTGCATGGATTTATAGTGTATTAAAAGTATTTGTTGCACCTGGAATTGTATTAATTATATTAATTATTATTGAATTAATTGCAAAAGCTTGCGGATATCCTGAACTAGTTAGTGCTGAAACTGTTCAATCATCTTGCTTAATGTGGATGGTTCCACCTGCTACAGTTGCAGTTGCTTATTGTATAAATTTTGATAAAGAAAAAGGATTAGCAAGTGATTGCAGCGTTATTGGAACATTAGTTGCTGTTCCTGGTATTGTCTTTTGGGTTTTAATTTTAACTATTATTTCATCAACTGGATTTTTTCCAACTGTGGGAGCTTAAAATAATATGAAAGGAAAAGTTATTTGCTTTGGAGTAAGAGATTATGAAATTCCTTATTTCAATGATTTAGGTAAAAAATATGACTATGAATTAGTTTTATCAAAAGAATATTTAAATGATACCAATTACGAATTAGCAAAAGGATATGAAATTGTTATGGTTAGAGGAAATTGTCCTGTTAATTATGAACATATGAAATATCTTCATGATAATGGATTAAAATA
>CAZDPH010000028.1:0-9422 GCA_964507285.1 uncultured Staphylococcaceae bacterium
GTCATTTTAATAGATTCACTATATTCAATTAAAATAACAAAATCAACTCCTAAATCTTCAAAAAATTCAATTTTATCATCTAAAGAAGTTAAATAATCACCATCTCTTTTTAAAGATTTAGAAAAAGTTAAAACACCTAATTTATTTTTGCTATTATTTCTAGCAAAGCTAATTAAATTAGTATGTCCAATATGTACTCCATCAAAATTTCCTAATATCAAATTAAAATTCTCTTTAAATGGTTTAATGTCTTTATAAGATTTAATTTTTATAATTTCCATACCAAAGTATTATACAAAATAATTAAATGTGAGTTAATAAAAAAAGAGCCTTGAAGGCTCATTTTTTTATTTTTTCATGTTTTCAATATCTTCTTCGTCTTTTAATATAGCTTGTTCAACTTTTTCTGCTTTAAAAAAACTATCATCAAGAACAAAAGAAATTTCAGGAACTCTACGGGTATGTATTTTTTTAGATAATGATGAACGAACATATCCTTTTAATTTATTTAATTTTTCAATATTTTTTTCACCATTATTAAAAAAAGATACATATACTTTTGCATAGCTTCGATCATTAGAAACTTTAACGTCAGTAATTGTTAAAAATCCAATAGTTTCATTTTTGATTTCATATTGGACAATTTCTCTAATTGCTTTAGAAATATCAGCAATAATTCTTTCGTTATTATTACTCATTATCTTCTACCATTTCAAATGCTTCAATAATATCGTTTTCATGAATATCATTAAAGTTAGCAATTTTAATACCACATTCAAAACCTTGCTTAACTTCCTTAGCGTCATCTTTAAAACGTTTTAATGATTCAAGCTCACCTTCATAAATAATGACACCATCTCTAATTACTCTACATTTAGCATTAGATTTAATTAATCCATCAGTTACCATACATCCTGCAATAGCACCAACTTTAGATACTTTAAATACATTTCTAACTTCAGCTTGTCCAAGAACTTTTTCGACTTCTTCTTTTTTAATTTTACCCTTAATTGCGTCTTCAACTTCTTCAATTAAAGCATAAATAATTCTATGTAATCTAATTTCGATATTTTCTTCTTCAGCTTTTTTTCTAACTAATGCACTAGGTCTTACATTAAATCCATAAATAATTGCATTTGATGCAGTAGCAAGTAAAATATCGCTTTCTGTAATGGCACCAGCTGCTGATCTTATAATATTAATTTTAACATTTTCGTTATTTAATTTTTCAAGAGATGATTTTATTGCTTCTGCAGTACCTGCACTATCAGCTTTGATAAGTAAATTAATTTGAGCAAGTTGTCCTTCGTTAATTTTATCATATAGATTATCTAAATTAACTACTGAATTTTTTGTTCTTTCTTCTAAAGTTTTCTTTAATTTTCTCTTTTCTGCAATATCACGTGCTTGCTTTTCTGTAGGGAAAGCCATAAAACGATCACCTGCTAAAGGAACTTCGCTTAATCCTATAACACTTACTGGAGTAGATGGATATGCTTCTTTAACAACTTGTTTATATTCGTTAGTCATTCTTCTAACTTTTCCATAAGTTGTACCAACGACAACGAAATCATTAGAAGTTAAAGTACCATTTTGAACAATTAAAGTTGCTTTTGGTCCTTCGCCTTTATCTAAAGAAGCTTCTAAAACTGTTCCAATAGCATATCTTTTTGGATTAGCTTTTAATTCTAACATTTCTGCTTCAACTAAAATTGTTTCCAATAATTCTTGAATACCAATTTTCTTTTTTGCACTAATTTCGCAAGTCATGACATCGCCACCATATTTTTCAGCAATAACATCATGTTGCATTAATTCGTTAATAACTTTTTCTGGATTTGCTCCAGGAACATCAATTTTATTAATTGCAACAATAATTGGAACATTTGCAGCTTTAGCATGATCAATTGCTTCAATAGTTTGAGGCATAACACCATCATCAGCGGCAACAACTAAAATAACAATATCAGTTACGCTTGCTCCTCTACTTCTCATAGCAGAAAAAGCTTCGTGTCCAGGAGTATCAATAAAAGTAATTTTCTTTCCGTTAACAACTTTTTGATAAGCACCAATTTCTTGAGAAATTCCACCAAATTCAGCTTCTGCTAAAGAAGAATTTCTAATAGCGTCAATTAAAGTAGTTTTACCATGATCAACGTGTCCCATAATAGTAACAACAGCTGGTCTTTCTTTTAAATCTTCTTCTTTATCATTAATTGAAATATTTTCAAAATCAGTATCTTCTACAATTTCTTCTTTTTTAAAATCATATCCGTATTCTAAGCAAATTTCACCAATTGTTTCATCATCTAAATAATTATTAATAGTAACTAATTTTTTTTGTAAAAATAGCTTTTTAATAATGTCTGAAGGATTAACATTTAATTCTTTTGCAAGTTCGCCAACAGTAAGGGATTTTGTAAAAATAAAGACTTGATCATGTACTTTATTTAAAAATTTATCCTTTTTTTGATTTTTAGACGGAACATTACTTTCACGGTCAAATTTCTTTGTATTATTTTTCTTCATTTACAACCTCCCAATAGTTTTATTTCAATTTAAGAAATATTTTCATTCTTTCATAAACTTCATCTGGAACACTAGTTTCAAGTGATCTATCTAAAGTTTTTTTCTTTTTAGCAAGTTCAATAACTTCTAAATCTTTTTTAATATAGGCTCCTCTGCCATTTAATTTATAAGACATATCTAATAAAACTTCGCCAGTAGGAGTTTTTACAACTCTAAACAAATTTTCTTTTGGTAAAATTTCATTAGTAATTACACATTTTCTTTGAGGAATTTTTTTCATTATTTATCCTCATCATAATAACTATCATCATCATATTCGTCATAGTTATCATCGTATTCATCAAAATCTTCTAAATCTTGATTATTGAATTCTTCAATTTCTTCTTCGGTATAAATATCCATTTTAGTAAATGAAGATTCTTGCTTATTTTCTTCTGCCTTAGTCTTTTTAGTTTCTTTTTTCTTTGAACTCTTAGCTTCTAATTTAGATTGTTTTTCAATATTTAATTGATTTTCTAAATCTAAAATAGATGTTGTAGTACGAACTTCAATATGTTCGACTGGTTCTTCTTTTTTACTAACAACTTTTTCTTCTACTTTTTCTTCTTTTAAAGGTTTAGCGACTTCAATATTAATTTTTACTTCAGGTTTTTCATTTTGCTTTTCTTCAACTATTTCTTCTACATCAAATTCAGGTTCAAAATCATTATTTGATTTAGTATTTTTATAGTCTTGAATAAATTGTTCCCTATATCCTTTGGTTTTTTCAATATATTCAGCTCTTTCTCTTGCAGAAACGATTTCTTTTTCTTCACTTTCGTATTCTTCAATTGGTTTATAATAACTAATACCTTTTTCTTCTAATTCATCATCATTATAGATTTTAACATCATTGAAGCCCAACATTATTTTTAAAATCTTAGTGTTGTTGCCTCCACCAATTGCAGTTCCGGCAGTTCTATTTTTACAAACAATAACAACATTGTTATTTTCTTCATAAAAATTAACACCACAAACTTCAGCAGGACGTAAAATTTCTTTAATATATAAGCCTTTATTTTCTTTATATTGAATAAAATCAATGTATTCTTTTCCACCAAGTTGAGAAATAATTCTTTGAATACGATCACCATTTCTTCCAACACATGATCCAACTGCATCAACATTTGGATCATTAGAATAAACAGCAACTTTTGATCTAATACCTGCTAATCTACAAATTTGTTTAATTTCAATTGTTTTATCATAAACTTCACTAACTTCGCCTTCGATAATTTTTTCTAAAAATTCTGGGCAACTTCTACTAGCTTCGATTAAACCACTTTTTTTATTATCAGAACTAATTCCTTTAATATAAACTTTAATAATATCACCGTTTTTAAATCTTTCATCACCAATTAAATCTTTACGTGTTAAAGAAGTAAAAGCTTTATTATATAAGTTAACTAAAACAAATCTATTATCAGCTTTTTCAACAGTACCTGAAATAATAGTATGAATTTTATTTTCAAAACTTAACATTAAAGCATCTTTTTCAGCTTTAGATATTTTTTGTTTAAAAGCACTAATAAATCTTGTAACATCTTTTAAACTAAATTCATTTTCAAAATCAAATGGAATTTCAAAATATTCACCTACATTAATTTTAGGATAAGTTTTTCTAGCTTCTTCTAAAGAAATTTCTAAAGCATCATCGCTAATATCATCATCACTATTAACTACTTGTTTTAAAACAAAAACATTAATATTAGCTTTCTTTAAATTACAATCTACTTTTACTTTAATTGGATCAGGCTTTTTAATAACTTGAATTTCATCTTCTCCATTTTCATTTTTAACAATTCTTTTTGAAATTTTTCTATTTGTATAAACAGCTTTATTTTCATCTTCTAATTTTTTATTAATAGCAAAACTAAAAGCTGTTTCAAAAGCATCAATAATTAATTCATCGGAAATATCTTTTGTATCTCCAAGATTTTTAATTGCGTCAATAAAGTCTTTCTTTTTCATTTTTTTCTCCTAAAATTTAATTGCAAGATTACATTTATCTATATCCTTTAATGGAATAGTAGCGTGTATTGTTCTAGTTTTTTCTTTATAATCAAGTGATAAAGTATCATCTTTAACACTAATTAAATCTCCTTCTAAATTATTTAATCCTTTAAAAGGGTGCGTAATATGAATAGCAATATATTTTCCAACATATTTAGAAATATCGCTTATTTTAATAGGTTTTTCTGCTCCTAATGATGAAACATCAAGTGTATATGGAGTTTCTGTTTTATCAATTTCATCAAGTAAAATAGATATATCATTACTAAGAGTAACAATATCATCAAGATTAATTGGTTCAATTCGATCTACTATAATCTCAAGAGTTAGACCTTTTTTTGAATTCAATTCTTTTAATGAATATAAAACATATCCTTTATTATCTAATAATTTTTCAACTTCGGATTTTATTAAAACTAAATCCATTGCATCCTCCTAACTAAAAAAATATGATCCTTTTTAGGACCATATTTATTTTAATATATTTAATGTTCAATATCAATTTTTATTTAAATTTTTATAGTTTTTATTAAATAATCATTAATTAAATATTATGTATTAAATTACTATTTATTTACTAAATATTTACTAATATTTTTATTTATATAATTATTTGCTTTTTCTAAAATATTTTTATCACTTTCGTATGTTAATAAAGAAATTGCTTCTTCATATTTATAAAAATTTAAATAGTTAACTTCATTATCATGATTATCTTTAGGAGTTTTTAAATCATTACTATATGCTATAAAAAATATAACATCTTTAATAATATCTTTATAAGGCTTATACGAAATTGTTTCTTTAAAAGATGTATCTAAAATTACATCTAAAGATGTTTCTTCTTTTATTTCTCTTAAGGCAGTTTCTTCCTCAGTTTCATTATTTTCTATATGTCCTTTACATAAAGAAATATGACCTAAAGACATCTTTTCTATTAAATAATAAATTTCATTATTAATAATTCTAAAAATAACCGCTCCACAACTTTTTTCTTTATTCATTTTTAAAATCCTCATTAATAATTTTTGTAATATCTTTATCTTCTTCTTTTTTATAATAATCGTCTAAATAAGAATAATGTTTTCCTTTATATTTATAGCCTACAATCATATCTAAAGTAACATTTTCAGCAGCTTTAAAGATATTTTTTTCTACTTGATCATTATAATCTTTTTGTAATTGTTTAATTAAGTATTTAGTAGCAAGTCTTTGACTACCTCCTCCCCCATTATCACAAACAGCACAATTTTCAGTAAATCTACAAGCACATTGAATAAATTCTAAATTATGATAATTTTTCCAAGAAATAATATCTTTTTCTCTAATAAAATACATTGGTCTAATTAATTCCATCATTCCATAATTTGTACTTTTAAGTTTAGGAAGCATAGTTTGAAAAGATCCACTATTTAATAAATTCATTAAAGTAGTTTCTATAACATCATCATAATGATGACCTAATGCAATTTTATTACAGCCATATTTTTGAGCTAAATTATATAAAGCACCTCTTCTCATTTTAGCACATAAAAAACAAGGAGATTTAGTTTGAGAATTAGCAATTTCAAATATATCAGTATTTTCTATAATTGCAGGTATTCCTAAAATTTTAAGATTATTTTTAATTACTTGTAAATTAATTTCGTTATAACCTGGATTCATTACTAAATATGTAACTTTAAAAGGAAAATCACTATATTTTTCAAGTTGCATGAAAAGTCTTGCCATTAACATAGAATCTTTTCCTCCACTTATGCAACAACAAATATGATCATTTTCTTTAATTAAATCATAATGTTTTATAGCAGCAACAAATTTACTCCATAATTTTTGACGATATTTACGAGTAATTGATTGTTCATAAATATCAGTTTCTTTTTTAACTTTATTTTCTTTTATTTCTATATTATCGTTCATTTATTAACTCCTTAATACATTTAATTACTTCATCTATTTCTTCTTTTTTAACTAATTCAGATAAAGAAATTCTAAAAGATGTAGATGCTCTTTTTTTATCTTTATAAATACTATAAATAATTTTAGATGGAGTATTTTTAATACTACATGCACTTTTTTGAGAAATACATATTTCTTTTGAATTAAAATATTCTATTACTTTATATGAAGGAATATTTATTAAAGAAATATTAATAATATATGGATTAGAAAAAGAATTAATTAATAATCCTTTTAAATTCTTAATATTATTTAAGAAATATTCATTTATATTTTTAACATAATTATAATTATCTTCCATTTTTAAATACGCTATTTCTAAAGATTTATAAATAGAAGATAAAAGTCCTAATGAAGGAGTACCACTTCTATAAATAGAGTTAGATTCTCCTCCTTCAATTAAAGGAGTTAAAATAGTTGTTTTTTTCTTAATTAAGCATCCAGTTCCAATTAATCCTCCAAATTTATGTGGAGCAAAAGATACTAATTCTAATTCATTAAAATCAATATTAAATTTACCAACTCCTTGAGTAGCATCAATTAAAAGGTGACTAGAAGAATTATTTTTAACAATTTCATTAATTTTTTTATAGTCATGAATAAAACCAGTTTCAGAATCTACTAAAATACAAATAACTAAAATTACATCACTAGTTAATTTATTTTTTAAATCATCAAAATCAATTTCACCTGTATTTAAAGTTTTAATAAATTCAATTTGATATCCAGCATCTTTTAATTTACCTAAAGTTCCATTTACAGAACTATGTTCTATTTCACTTACTAAAATCTTTTTACCAAACCCTGAATAACTTTTTATAATACCTTTAATTGCTAAATTATTTGATTCTGTAGCACTCGAAGTATAAATAATCTCGTAATCATCATTTAAATTTAATATTTTTTTAATTTTATTATCATATTTAATAAATTCTTCTTTAGTTCTTTTTCCTTCTAAATGATTAGAATTATAATTACCAATAAATGAAGATTCTACTTTATAAAATTCATCTAATACTTCTTTTTTTGCAGGATAATTACTTGCATAATCTAAATAAATCATATTTTTTCCTCAATTCTAAAAGTATCTTTAGTTAAGTCTTTAATTACTTCACTAGCGAGCAATAATCCAGCTGCTAAAGTACAAAAAGAATTACTTCCTGGAGTAGATTTCTTTTTATTTCCTTTTCTTTCTCCTTCTTTAATTAAAGTGTCACTAGAATAATCAAAGTCTTTTTGATATAAAGGAGTTAAAGGATTTTCCTCACTATAAACTACTTTTAATTTTTTAATATTTCTCTTTTTTAATTCATGACGCATTACTTTACATAATGGATCTACTTTAGTTTTATAAATATCACTAACTTTAAATCCCATTGGATTAATTTTATTTCCTGTACCCATTGAAGAAATAATAGGTATATTTTCTTTATTTGCTTTTAAAATTATAGCAATTTTAGCACTTACAGTGTCGATTGCGTCTACTATATAATCAAATTTAGAAAAATCAATTAAATCGATATTATCATTTAATACAAACATTTTATAAGAATGTACTTTTAAATCTTTATTAATTGATAATATTCTTTTTGTAATTACATCTACTTTATATTCTCCAATAGTATCTAAACTTGCAACAATTTGACGATTTAAATTGCTTAAAGATACCCTATCATCATCAATTATAGTAATTTCTCCAATTCCTGTTCTAATTAAAGATTCAATTAAAATTCCTCCAACTCCTCCTACTCCAAATACACAAACATGTTTTGAATGTAAAGATTCAATTGAGGTTTTCCCATATATTAATTCGCTTCTTATAAATTGATTCATAACTCAAAAATTATAATAAATTTAAACATTTATTACAATTTTAATAACTTTTTATATTTAAAATATTTATAGAACATATATAAAGAAATAATTATTCCAAATACATTAATAATATATTTATTTTCAACATATCCTAAATATTCTAAAATAATCATAATAATCATAAAAAAAGAAGAAAATGCAATAGATAAATCTACAAATTTTAATCCTTTTAATAATAAATCATCATTTTTATTAGAAATAAATAATCCTTTTAGAGATGAAATAGATTCAATTATATAAATTAATATGTATAAAATAAATTTATATAAAGGAAAAGACACACTAATAGGACTTAATATAAATTCAAATATCCAATAAATAAAATAAGATAATGATCCTAAAAATAAATAAATAGAAATAATTAAAAAATAATCTAATTCTTCTTTTAAATATAAATTTTGTTTATATCCAATAAAAAATACTAATTTAGATAAAATAATAAATATAGAATATAAAATTGAAGGAATTAAAAAATCTTCATAAGAGATAATAACTGTAACAAGTTTATAAGCTAGAACTAAAAGATTAATAATTATAGTAAAATTATTAATTTTATTTACTTTTTCTAAATAAGGAATACTTCTAATTTTTCTATTAAATTCTAATAAATCTTTCATAATTATTTATTAATTTCTTTTAAATATTTTTTTGCTAAATTATTATCTACTATTTGAAGATTATTATCAATATTAATAGAATTTAAAATATTATTATATCCTAAAAAAGAATAATTTAATGTTCCTATATATTCATTTTTAGAATTAATTGCGATAAAAGATACTTTATTATCTTTAAAAGAAGAAAAACATAAATAATCAATATCATATTCTTCTTTAAAAGAATTATTTAATTTTTCTTTAATTACTTCAATTGAATGATCATTTAATGAAGAATAAAAAATTCTTAATTTCTCTTTTAAATCATTTAATGAATTAACTACTCTTATTTTATACTCAGAATAATTAATATCATTAAGTACCATATTGTAAAAATTAGGCTTATTCTTT
>CAZDPH010000029.1:0-9348 GCA_964507285.1 uncultured Staphylococcaceae bacterium
TTGGTAATTTAGTATAGGGAAATAAAGTTGTTACATTTAAAGAATCTAATTCTTCTTTTATTGATTTTCCAAAGCTATCATTACCTAAGCATGTAAAAAATATACATTCATTATTTAAAGTTGCTAAATTTTGACATACATTTCTCATTACTCCTCCATGAGAAATAGATATCTTTCCAATATTAGATGTTTTTTCAATAATAGGAGAATCACTTGTTGCAATAAAATCAACATTACTGCCTCCAATTAAAATAATTTTGCTCATATTTAATTATTATTTTCGTAATCTATAATAGTATTTACCCTTACTTCGTGTCTCTCGCCTAAAAAAGATGAATTTAAGAATATATCTACTCTTTTTTCAATATCTTCATAAGACATAAAATTAGCACCAAAAGATATCATATTACAATTATTATGTTCTTTTATTAAATGTGAAACTTCATCATTATATCCAATTCCACATCTTACTCCTTTAACTTTATTAGCAGCAATAGCAACTCCTTCTCCACTATTACAAATTAATATTCCATTTTCGGCTTCTTTTTTTGATACAATTTTAGCAGCCATTAAAGCAAATTCAGCATAATTACAACTTGTTTCTGAGGTAGTACCAACATCAATTATTTCATATTCTTTTGATTCTAAATGTCTAATTAATTTTGCTTTTGTTAAAAATCCACCATGATCACTTCCTAAAACTATTTTCATTATTTTATAGCCTCCATAATATCTTTAAATTTTATATTACCTTCTCTTAATAAACTAACTTTATCATTATCAACTTTTATAACAGTAGAAGGAACATTACTGATTGAATTTCCTTTAATAATAGCTTTTATCGAATTTTTGAAATAATCATAAGCTTCTTTATCATTAATAGCAGGTTTAAGATCACTAGGATTACAACTTGGTACAAATAAAGGTACATTAACTTTATCAATTAATTTTAATATAAAATCATCTTTAGGCATTCTAATTCCAATAAAACCAGTATTTAAAGAATAATATGGATTAATATTATCTTTCGATTTTAATATAATAGTTAATTCTCCAGGTAAAAATTTATCAATAATTTTTTTAGCAGTTTTATTAATTTCTACTATATCTTCAACTTGTTTTAAAGAAGAAATCATTAAAGTAAAAGGTTTATCAGGTCTTCTATTTTTAACTTTTACTAATTTATCAAAGCATTCTTTATCATTCGAAATTACTCCTAATCCAAATACTGTTTCAGTAGGAAATGCAATTACTTCTTTATTTAATAAATATTCACTTGCTTTTAATATTCCTTCTTCATCCTTATTTAAAAATTCCATATTTTATACCCTCTATATATAAATAAAAATCTAGTTAAATTATAACTATCTTTTTTAAATAAATAAGATATTTCTTTATCAAAATATTTATTTATTAATTTAGTTAATTTTTCTTCTTGATCATAATTTATTTCAAAGCATAGTAAAAAGTTGTCGTTTAATATTGATTTATGATATTTAAAAATATATTCATAAAAATATGTACCATCTTCACTATAAATAGCATTTATAGGTTCATTATTAATTACAATTTCTTCAATATCATCTTTATTTTCAACATAAGGAGGATTAGAAAGTAAAACATCTACTTTGATATTTGATTCTATTAAAGGATCAATGATATTTCCTAATATATAATTAACATCTAAATTTAAATTTTTAGAATTTATTCTAGATATTTCTAATGCTTTAATTGAATTATCAATTCCAATAACTTTAGAATCTTTAAATTTCTTTTTAAAATAAAGTGATATACATCCAGATCCTGAACAGATATCCGCAATTAAAGAATGATTAATATTATTTTCAATAATTATTTTTTTAGTAATTAAACACAATTCTTCAGTTTCACTTCTAGGAATTAAAGTATCATTTGTAACTTTTAATTTCATATCCAAAAAAAAGGTATAACCTAATACATATTGATAAGGTATACCTTTTTCTATTTTATCTACTAATTTAATAAATAAATCATAATCTTTTATATTTTTATCAAAATTAATAACTAAATCAGTAAAATCTTTAAATCCATTAGAAAAAATTAGTAATTCGTAAATTATTTTATCATTAAAATATTTTTTGTTTTTATATTTAAAAAATAAATCACGATTAGAGATTTCCATCTTGTGAACCTTTAATTAATTGTTCTTGTTCATAGTTTGCTAAAGCTTCTACAATAGAATCAATTTCTCCATTCATAACTCTATCAAGTTGCATACTTGTATATCCAATTCTATGATCAGTAACCCTATTTTGAGGATAATTATAAGTTCTTATTTTTTCATTTCTATCCCCACTTCCGATTTTACTTCTAAAAGAAGCTTCTTTTTCATTTTTCTTTTCTTCTTCAAGTTGAGCAAGTTTGCTTGCTAACATTTGCATGCAAATTTCATGATTTTGAATTTGGCTCTTTTCTGTTTGGCAAGATACAACAATTCCAGTTGGAAGGTGAGTAATTCTAACTGCAGATTCTGTTTTATTAACGTTTTGTCCTCCAGCACCTTGCGATCTATATCTATCAACACGTAAATCTTCTGTTCTAATTTCAACATCATTTACTTCAACTTGAGGCATAACAACAACTGTTGCAGTAGAAGTATGAATTCTTCCATTAGCTTCAGTCTTAGGAACTCTTTGTACTCTATGAACTCCACTTTCATATTTTAAATGAGAATATGCATCATCTCCTGTAACAACAAAAGATACATAAGAATATCCTCCAACTCCACAAGGAGATTCGTCAAGAACCTTAACTTTATATCCTTCTTTATCACAATATCTAAGATACATTCTAAATAAGTCGCCAGCAAAAATATTAGCTTCATCTCCACCAACAGCACCTTTAATTTCAAAAATAATATCTTTACCATCATTTGGATCCTTAGGAATTAATAAAATTTTTAATTCTTGAGTAATTTTTTCCATTTGATCTTCACTATTTTTAATTTCTTCTTTTCCCATTTCTGATATTTCAGTGTCAGAGTCATTAGCCATTATTAAAGCATCTTTATGATTTGATTCTGCTAATTGAAATTCATGAAATTTTTCAACAATAGGTTCCAAAATACTTCTTTCTTTATTTAATGATTTAAATAATTTCATATCTCTACTTGTAGATTCTTCAAGTAATAATTGATCAATTTCTTTTAATCTAGTTTCACTAGTTGTAAGTCTATCTAACATGTTTTTATCCATAATAAAAACTCCTCTAAATCATTTTTATTATAATATATTTATTGCCTATTTTGTAGATTAAAATATTAAGTTTAAAGTTAATAAAACAATTAATATAATGTATAATATTAAATATGAGTTATTTAGCACTTTATAGAAAATATCGTTCTAAGAGCTTTAAAGAAGTTTATGGACAAGATGCGATTATTAAAACATTACAAAATGCTTTAAATAATAATAAAATTGCTCACGCTTATTTATTCTCTGGGCCAAGGGGAACAGGTAAAACTAGTGTTGCAAGATTATTTGCAAAAGCTTTAAATTGCGAAAATGGTTTAGGTAAAGAATGTAATGAATGTGATAATTGTATAGAAATTGCTAAAGGCACTCATCCAGATGTTATTGAAATAGATGCTGCTAGTAATAGTGGAGTTGATGAAGTAAGAAACTTAATAGATAAAATTAAATATTCCCCAATAAAGGGAAGATATAAAGTTTATATTATTGATGAAGTTCATATGATGAGTAACAGTGCATTTAATGCATTATTAAAAACTTTAGAAGAACCACCATCTTATGTCGTATTTATATTATGTACTACCGAAATAAATAAAGTTTTACCTACTATTGTTTCAAGATGTCAAAGATATGAATTTAAAAAATTAAGTGATGACTCATTAAGAAATTTATTAACTTCAGTAATGGAAAAAGAAAATGTTACTTTTTCTAATGGAGTAATAGATTTACTTATAGAACTTGCTAATGGAGGAGCTCGTGATGCTTTATCTATATTAGATCAAACAATTTCTTATTCAGGCAATTCTATAACTGTAGAAGATATTGAAAAGCTTTTTGGTTTAGCAAGTAGAAAAGATAAAGTTTCAATACTAGAATGTGTTAAAAATAAAGATTCAATTGGACTAATTAAATTATTTGAAGATTTAGAATATAGAAATGTAGATTTAATTAGATTAGTAAATGAAGAAATTTCATTATTAAAAGATGCATTAATTTATAAATCTACTTCAAAAAGTGAAAATTTATACACTAAAATAGTTACAGATTATTTTACGAGTGAAAAACTTCTTTCATTAATTCAAATATTAATTGATTTACAAAAAGAATTTAAATTTACTTCTAATCCATCTTTAGTTACAGAATTATATTTTTTAAAAATGGTTCAAGATGATTCTACTTCTTCTCAAAAAGTTATTATTAAAGAAATAATTAAAGAAAAAGAAACAAAAAAAGAAGAAAAAATTGAAAAAGATAAAAAAAATATTAATAATGATGAATCTTTAAAAGTTAAAAAAGAAGAAATATTTGTTAATAATGAAAAAAATAATAATGATTTATTAGATTCATTTAAAGTAAATGAAGAAAAAGAAAAAAATAATATTGATACAATTAAAGAAAATAAACCATTAAAAGGAATATTTGAAACTCCATTTGGAAAAGTATCTCCAAGTTTAGGCTTATCTTCGGGAAGTAATCAATATTCATTAACTATTGATGATTTAATAAATTTATCTGTTATTTCAGATAGAGCAGCAAAAAAAGAATTAGTATCTAGATGGCCTTTATTAACTAGTAAAATAGTTGATGAAAGATCAGCAAATTTCGTTCCATTATTATTAAGTGGAAAAATATATCTATTAACAGATTCTATTCTTGTTTTAAGATATGATAAATTAACTGACGCTAAAATAATTAATACTGTTGATTATCAAGATTATATATCAGAACTTGTTTCATCAATTGCAGGTGCAAAACTTGAAATATATGCAATTGATCCTATAATGTCAGCAGATGTAATTACTAAATATCAAAATTTAGCACAAATTGGTAAATTACCAAAGCCAAAAGATGTTACAAAAGTTAAATTAAAAAAGGAGGATTAACTTTATGAATATGCAACAAATGGTACAAACTGTCCAAAAAATGCAAAAACAATATGAAAAGGAACACAAAATATTAGAAGAAAAAGATTTTGAATATACTGCTAATGGATTAGTAAAATGTGTTATGAAAGGAAATTTTACTATGTCTAAAGTTGAAATCTTAGATAAGGATGCATTATCAAGCGATAATAAAGAAATGTTAGAAGAAATGATTGCTATTGCTTATAATGGTTGTAAAGATGCTATTATGGCTGAAGAAGATAAATTAGCAGATAAATATAAATCATTTGGAAATGGAGGTTTCCCATTTTAATTCATGAATGAATTAAATTCTATTGCAAAACTAAAAGAAGCTTTGAGTTCTTTTCCTACTATTGGAGAAAAAACTGCCGAAAGAATGGCATATGCTCTATTAGATATGGATGAAGAAAGAGTTAATTTTATTATTGATTCAATTAAAGAAGCTAAAGAAAAAGTCCACTTTTGTTCCAATTGTGGAATTTTAATTGATACCGAAAAATGTCCTATCTGTGAAAATTCTTCTAGGGATCATTCTATTTGCTTAGTAGTTTCTTATCCAAAAGATATTATTCCTTTTGAAAAAACTAATGCTTTTAAAGGAACTTATCATTCTTTAAATGGTGAAATATCTTCAATTAAAGGAATATCAATTAAGGATTTAAATATTTCAAATTTAGAAAAAAGAATTAAACAAGAAAATATTAAAGAATTAATTTTAGCAACTAATCCCACTTTAGAAGGTGAAACTACAGCATTATATTTATCTAAGATATTAGAAAAATATAATTTAAAAATCACTAAACTTGCAAGAGGAATTCCAATTGGAGGTTCTTTAGAATATAGTGATGAATTAACTTTAATAAAAGCATTAGAAGGAAGAGGAGAATTTTAATTATGTTTATTACATTTGAAGGTCCAGACGGAAGTGGAAAAAGCACAGTTTCAAAACTAGTTAAAGAAAAATTAGAAAAAGATGGAATTTCTTTAATTTTAACTCGTGAGCCTGGAGGAAGTCCTATTGCTGAGCAAATAAGAGATGTAATTTTAGACAAAAATAACACTTCTTTAGATCCTCGAGCAGAAGCATTATTATATGCTGCAAGTAGAAGGCAACATTTAGTAGAAAAAATTATTCCTGCTTTAAAAGAAGGCAAGCTTGTTTTATGTGATAGATTTATCGATTCTTCTTTAGCATATCAAGGCGGAGCTAGAAATTTAGGAGTAGATGAAATTTTAAAATTAAATTTATTTGCAACCGAAGGAACTATGCCAGATTACACATTATTTTTTAATATTTCTCCTGAAGAAGGAATTAAAAGATTATCAAGTGATAAACAAAGAGTTGCAGATAGATTAGATTTAGAAAGTGAAAACTTTCACGATAAAGTTTATGAAACATTCATTGATTTATCAAAAAGATTTGCTAATCGTTACATCATTATTGATGCTAGTAAACCTCTTGATGAAGTAGTAAATGAAACATATAGAATTATTAAAGAAAAATTAAATGAAAACTAATGAATTTTTAAAAAATTATCAACCTCTACCATATAAAATATTTTATAATGCATTAAAAAATGATACTTTTTCACATGCATATATTTTAAGTGGCAAAAAGGGATCTTCATTAGATAAAATTGCATTATATCTTGCTAAATCATTATTATGCAAAAATGATGTTTTTGCATGTGATGAATGTGATATATGTAAAAGATTAGATAATAATAACTATCCATCTTTATTTATATTGGATGCAAAAAAAGGAATTAAAATAGATGAATTAAGATCCAAGATTGAATCTTTTTATACTTCTTCTATTGAAAAAGAATCTAAAAATATTTATATAATTTTAAACATTGAATATCTAAAAACAGATTGTATTAATATGATTTTAAAATTTTTAGAAGAACCTCCTCTTAATACATATGCAATTTTTACTAGTGAAAATGAATTAGGTATTTTACCTACCATATTATCAAGATGTGAAATTATTAAATTTTCTTCAATAAATAAAGAGTATTTTATTGAACTTGCAAAAAAAGATAATATATCGTTAAAAGATGTTTCCATTTTATCAATGTTATACAATGATTATGATGAAATAAAATCAAATTTAGAAAATCCTTCATTTATTATTGCAAAAGATTTTATTAAAATATTTATTGAAAATATAAATAATAAAGATAAATTTATTTTCTTAATGGAAAAAGATTTTATTAAGAAAATAAATCAAGAAACATTATATTTTATATTTGATTTAATGATTATTCTTTTTAAAGAATCTTTAAAATTATCGTATCATCAAAATTCATCATTAATAGAATTTAATGAAATTTTAATTAAAATTAAACAATCAATTAAAAATTTGGATAGAAAAATAGAATTTTTAATGGAGGAAGAAAATTTAATTAGTAAAAATTTAAACTTAAATTTATTATTAATTTATACAATGAAAAATTTATTTGAGGAAAATATATGAAATATTATATAAGCGTACGTTTTAACAACACTAATAAAGGGTATTATTTTGGAACAGATGATCCTAATATTAAAATTGGAGATTTTGTTGTAATTGATACAAGTGTAGGAAGAGAAATTGGTGAAGTAATTTCAAATTTAGAATTAATGGAAAATTTAAATTTTAATCAAGAAGTTAAGCCGATTTTAAGAATTGCTACTAAGGAAGATTTTAAAATTAGAGAAGAAAATTTTAAATTAGCAGAACATGCAAGTAAAGTTTTTAATGACTCAATAAAAAGTTTAAATTTAAATATGAATCTTTTAAATACACAATACACTCTTGATAAAACAAAGATTCTATTTACTTACGCAAGTGAAGAAAGAATTGATTTTAGGGATTTACTTAAAACACTTGCTAATAAATTACATTGTAGAATTGAATTAAAACAAGTTAATGCAAGAGAAAGAGCTCAATTAATTGGTGGAATTGGAAGTTGTGGATTGCCACTTTGTTGTACAACTTTTTTAAAAACATTTGATAGCATTTCTTTAAATAGAGCAAAAAATCAAATGTTAACTATCAATATTCCAAAATTAAGTGGTCAATGTGGTAAATTAATGTGTTGCTTAAAATTTGAAGACGATTTATATACTGAAGAAAGAAAAAAATATCCTCCAATTGGAACAAGACTTAAAATTGATAATATTGAATATAAAATATCATCAATGAATATTTTAACTAAGATTTTAAAATTAGATAGCAAAGAAAATACAATTTATTTAACTTTAGATGAAATAAATAAAATCACAAATAAAGGAAAGATGAAGAAAAATGAAAGGTAAATTATATTTAATTCCTTCTCCTATTGGAAATTTAGAAGATGTTTCTCCTAGAATAAAAAAAGTAATTTCTGAATGTGACTTAATTGCTTGCGAAGATACAAGAAATACTTCAAAATTACTAAATTTATTAGGTTTTTCTAAGCCTACTTTTTCATGTCATGAACATAATGAAAAAGAATCCAGTATTAAATTAATTGAATATATTAGCGAAGGAAAAATTATAGGATATTTAAGTGATGCTGGTTATCCTGGAATATCAGATCCTGGTGAAATATTAGTTAAAGAATGCATTAAAAATAATATAAGCGTAACTCCTTTAAGCGGTCCAAGTGCATTTATTAACGCTTTAGTAGCATCTTCTTTACCTACAGAACACTTTATGTTTTATGGATTTTTAGATTCAAAATCTTCTCAAAGAATAAAAGAACTAGAAGATTTAAAAGATTTTAAAAACACTATAATTTTTTACGAAGCTCCTCATAGAATTAATGAAACTTTAAAAGATATTTTTTCTATTTTTGGAAATAGAAAAATTACTATAGCAAGAGAAATATCAAAAATACACGAAGAATTTATTCATTCTGATTTAGAAACTTTAGTAAATGAAAATAAAGAATTTAAAGGTGAACTTGTTTTAGTAGTTCAAGGAAATACTATTAATAAAGAAATAGATGAAAAAGAAGTTATTTCTCTTTTTAATAAATTAATAGAATCAGGACTAAATAAAAAGGACGCTATTAACGCCCTTTCTATACTCAAAAATATCAATAAGAATTATCTAAAAAAGTTATTTTTTTAAACTTTTCTTCATAAATTCTTTAAACTCATTTGGCATTGAAGCGCTAAATGAGTATTTTTTATTATCTTTTGGAGATACAAAAGTTAAATTATAAGAATGTAATGCTAATCTA
>CAZDPH010000030.1:0-8899 GCA_964507285.1 uncultured Staphylococcaceae bacterium
TAAGTTTAAGTACAAATAAAACTAATATAGGAAAAGGAGAGCCAACATCTACATCTAATAACAATGGAGATATCTATATTGATGAAAATACAGGTATAATTTATGTATATGATTCATCTTCTTCTAGTTGGAAAAGTAAAGATTTTACTTTAAAAGGAGAAAGAGGAAATAAGATATTTAAAGGAGAAAGTGATCCTAGTAGTACTACATCATATATTGATGGAGATATCTATATTAATACTTTAAGTGGAGATTTATTTTCATTTGATAATTCTAATTCTAGATGGGATAAAATAATGTCTTTAAAAGGAAGTAATGGTAATTCATTATTAACTGGAAATGGAGAACCTTCTTCTAGTTTAGGAAATGAAGGAGATAGTTATATTGATTTATCTTCTTTTAAGTTATATACAAAATCATCTTCAGGATGGAGTGCAGGTATTTCATTTAAAGGAAATGATGGAAGTAATGGCAGTAATGGAAAAGATGGTACAAGTATTTATTCAGGAAATACTATACCTCAAGTAAATGATTCTACTTACAAAGTTAATGATTTATATTTAGATACAGTAACAGGTAAATTATATAAATATGAATTTGATTCATCTTTAAATTCAAATAAATGGAATGAATTAATGACTATTAAAGGAAATGATGGTTCTAAAGGTGATAAAGGAGATGCTGGAGAAACTGCATATTCTTCTACTATTTTACCTTCATCTAATGGATATGTAAGTGTTAATTTAGGAAGTCAAATAGTAGGAGGAAATATTACTTTTAATGTAATTCCTGATACTAATTATAAATGTACATCATTTACTTTAAATGGTACTCAATATGTTGATTCATTAGTAGATAATAGCTTTACTACTACAATGGTTAAAAATGGATTTGTAGTAAGTGCTAAATTTGAAAAAGATATTAATGAAGATAACTACGCTAATAAAACATATTCTTACTATAATGTAGATGGTACTCAATTAACTCAAAGTAATTCATCTTTATCCTATTATGATGGAGATTGGAATGCATTAGTAGATAAATACTATTCAGTAAATGATAATAATACTAGTGATGATACTAGTGATGATACAGTTACTATGTGGGCTGGATGGAATAAAGAAGTTGAAGAAGTTAATGAAACTACATGTAATATTAAATATTCTATTAGAACAGTTACTATCCCTCTTAGTAAAAATGGAGTATATCAAAAAAGTATTGTAGGAGATAATGGAGAAAACATTAATCCTAGTTGGAATATTAAAAATATGGCGATTAAATGGAGATATGTTTCAGAAGATAGTGATGGCAATATTCAATTTTTATCACGCTATATTTTAAATTTATCAACTATTAATGCAACTGCAACAGCATATAAAGATTCGTATTTAAGGAATCAATTAAATAGTACTTATTTAAATGAAATGTGGAGCGATGAAAATGATGAGCCTATAGAAATAGATATAGATGGTAATAAAGATAAACTTTATCTTTTAAGTCAAGATGACTATAAGAATGCTTCATATGGATTTGTAAATTCAATTAATACAAATTCAAAGAGAGTTGCAAAATATATTTGTTCATCAACGCCAAATGATAATTATAGAACATATTATACCCGTACAGTTTATAGTGGTTCAAATTTTTGGTATGTTGGAATAGATGGTGATTTAGCACATGTTTCTCAAGAAACTTTAGGTCGAGGAGTTCGTCCTGCATGTACAATGAATTTAAAAGAATATATTAATAAATAAATATTATAATTAACTACATTAAATAAGGGGAAAGTTATACTTTTCTCTTATTTTTATATAAAAATAATTCATATTCAAGTATAATATTTTTATGAATAATGGACTATTTAATAACAATTTCTCTATAACTTTAGATATTTCTAAAGTTTTTTCCTATTCTTTATTTTTATCTAATAATTCATTAATAAAATCTATTAAAATTAATAATTTAAGTAATAAAACATATGAAGATTTAAAACTAAAAATTAATTTAGAAGATAATTTAATTAAATTTAAAGAAATAAACATTTCTTTAATTAATTCTAATGAAATTATTGAAATTAATAATTTTGATATTTATGTAGATACTTTTAAATTAAAAAAGATTGAAGAAGTTAAAGAATTAACTTTAACAATAGAATTATTTGATAAATTTGATAATTTATTAGGATATTCTTATAAATTAATAGAAATATACCCTTTAAATTATTTTAATGAAGATTATTTACCTTTAGAAATATTATCAACATTTATTAATCCTAATGATATTTATGTAAAAGAAATAATATCTAAAAGTAAAAAAGAATTATCTAAATTAAGTGAAAGAAAAGAATATTATGGATATAAATCTAATGATATTAATGAAGTTATTAAAGAAATAGAAAGTATTTATTATGCTTTTTATAAATTAGATTTAAGTTATATAGCAAAAAATAAAGTAATATCTAAAGAAAAGATACAATCTTTTAAAGAAATATTTAAATTTAAAAAAGCATCATCTTTAGAATTTTCTTTATTTTTAATTTCATGTTTGGAATATATAGGTTTAAATACTCTTTTAATTTTATCTTCTAATTATTCATTAGTAGGTGTCTTTTTAAATGATGAATCATTAACATCTACTTTAAATGATAATCAAAATTTAATTTATAATTATTCATTAAGATCAATGTCTAAAATGATTTTAATTGATCCTTCTTTTTTAACATTAAAGAAAGATTTTATTGAATCTTATGAACACTCTTTAAAAGAATTAAAAGATCCTAGTGATAATTTTATTGCAATTGATATTCATGAATGTAGAATTCATGCTTATCATCCTATTAATTTAGATTATTTTAATAATGATTTAGATATTTCTAGTGAAGCTTTAAGTTTACCTAATATTAATTTAAATGAAGTTAATACTGAAGTTAATAAAAATGAAGTAATTAAAGACAAATTTTATATTTGGAAAAAGAAATTATTAGATTTAAGTTTACAAAATAAATTAGTAAACATGAAAATAGGAACATCTAATATTGAATTATTAATTAATGATTTAAATTATTTTGGTAATTTCTTATTTTCTAATGATCAAGAATTATTATTAATTGATAATGGTAATTTTTCTTCTTTAACATCATCTAAAAAAGAATTAATAGATACAAGTAATGATATCTTAATTGATCTAGAAAAAGATAATTTTCATCAAAAAAGATTAGAAGTATTTTTAGATTCTAAAGAATTTAATAGTATTATTCCTTCTTTATATCGTAAAAGTAAAAATGATGAAGAAGAAACTGGATCTAATACCTTATTTGTAGCACTTGGAATATTAGAATACAAAGCAAATAAAGTATCTAAAAAGAGTAATTATGCTCCTATTATTTTATATCCAGTAGAAATAATTAAGAAAAATAATAAGAATTATTATTTAAAAAGAAGAGATCAAGAACCTGTTATTAATACTACATTACTAGTATATTTAAAAGAAGAATTTAATATTGAAATAGATTTTTTAAATGAAATACCTTTAAAAAATAATAATACTGAAGTAGATATTAATAAAATATTTAATACAATTAGAAATAATTCTCTAAGTGAAGGTTTTAGAATATTAGATAATGCTTTTTTAGGTAGATTTTCTTTTAATAAATTTATTTTATGGAATGAATTAAATTCTAAAAAAGATATTTTATTATCTAATCCTTTAGTAAGATCATTTGTAAATGGATATAAAGATAAGGATGTTATATCTAAAGATATTGATATTGATTTAGATAAAGATGTATCTATTAAAAATTATTGCATTCCTTTAAGTAGTGATTCTAGTCAAATTAAATCTATTATTGATTCATCAAATAAGAATAGTTATGTTTTAATAGGACCTCCAGGTACAGGAAAATCTCAAACAATTGCAAATATTATTATTAATTCTTTATATGAAGGTAAAAGAGTTCTTTTTTGCAGTGAGAAAAAAGCTGCTTTAGATGTAGTTTATAATAGATTAAAATCATTAAGAATTGATCCTTTTTGTTTAGAACTTCATAGTAATAAACAAGATAAAAGAGAAGTATTAAAATCATTTGAAAAAGTATTAGAACTTGGAGAAATATCTTCTAGTAAAGAATTTAATGATTTAAGTTCTACTTACGATTCTATTAAAGAAGAATTAACTTCCTTAGAAGATAAAATCCATCTTCCTCATAATTATTATTTATCTTTATATGATGCTTTAGTAAGTTATTCTAAATATAAAGATGTTGAAGGAGAAATATCTTTATCTAATGATTTAATTGATAATTTTAATGAAAATAAATATGAAAAAATATCTTCATTATTTTTGAAAGCAAAAAGCTTTTCACCTTCTTTTAATAAATTTAAAGAATTTTTCCCTTTTAAAATTTTAGAATTGGATTCATATTCTAAAGAAATTAAAGATTCTTTAAAGATAGATGTTTTTAAAGCTTTAAAACAAATTGAAAATTTTGATTTATTATCTCAAAAATTAAATAAATCATTAAAAATAGATTCTTTAAGTGATTCTACAATTAAAAATCTTTATGAATTGTTTGATTATTTATCATCTCATGATGTTTATTTTGATTTATTAATTAATTCTGAATCTAATGAATTAATTAATAAATTAATTTCTTTAATAAATTATGAAAAAGAAGTTAAAGAAAAAGAAAAGAAATTTAATAAATTATTTTCTAAGAAAATCTTAGATAATGATTTAGATAATTATTTATTTAGATTTAATCAAAATAAATCATTATTCTTTCTTAAAAAATTCTTTGAATCTAAAAAATTATTAAAAGAAATTAAATCTTTTTCAATAAATCCTAAAGAAATTAATTCTAAAAATATTTTAGATAATATTAATTATTTAATTAATATTAAAAAAGAAATTAATCGTGTAAATAAGAATTCTTTAATAATTGAAAGCAATTTAAAAGAAGATTATAAAGATAATATTGATTTAGATTATATTTTAAATAAATTAAATAATACTTTAAATGTAAATTCTAAATTAGAATTAATTTCTAAAGAAAATTTATCTTCATTTATAATTGCAAAATACATTAAAGAATTAAAAGAAGAAAATGCTTCAAAAGAAATGATATCTTCTTATAAAAACGATTATGAAAGTGTATTATCTACTTTAAATTATTTAGAATCTACTTATAAATTTAATTTTAATCAAATAGATAAATCTTCTTATTTTAATAATATTATTTTATCTTTAAGAGGAATTTATAATAATATTGATTTAATTAATGAATGGACTAATTTAATTAATATTTTTAATGATTTAGAAGTATTTGGATTAAATGATATAAAAGAAAAATATTATGAATCTAGAATAGATTTTGATGAATATTTTAAAATATTTAATAAATCTTTATTTAAATCTATTGTAGATAAATTAATTAGAGAAAATAATCTTAATAATTTTATAGGAATTAATGTAGATTCTTTAATTGATGAATTTAGAAAAATAGATAATAAATATAAAGAAGAAGTAATTAAAGAAGTAGTCTCTAAATTATCTAAGAATGTTCCAAGTAGTTATTCTTCTTCAATTAATTCTAGTGAAGTAGGAATACTTAAAAAAGCTATTAAAAATAATGGAAGAGGATTAACGTTAAGACAACTTTTTAGTGAGATTAAGGAAACTATTTTAAGAATTACTCCTTGTATTTTAGTATCTCCTTTAAGTTGTGTTAAATATTTAGATCCTTCTTTATATCATTTTGATATTGTTATTTTTGATGAAGCAAGTCAACTTTCTTTATCAGAATCTATCTCAGTTATAGGAAGAGCGGATTCATTTGTTATTGCAGGAGACGATAAACAACTTCCTCCTACTAGTTTTTTTGATAAACAAGTTAATAATGATGACGAAGATTTAAAATTAACAGATTTAGAAAGTTTACTTGATGACGCTTTAAGTTTATCATTTAAAGTAAATAAATTATTATTCCATTATCGTAGTAAAGATGAATCTTTAATAGCATTTTCTAATAATAAATTCTATGAAAATTCATTATATACTTTCCCTTCTCCAAGTAGTTTAGAAAGCAAAGTGTCATTTAAATTAATTAATGGAATTTATGATTCAGGAAGAAGTGCTACTAATAAAGAAGAAGCTAAAGAAGTAATTAATTATTTAATTTCTAGAATTAAAAATAATCCATTAAATCAATCATTTGGAATTATTACTTTCTCTGTTCGTCAAATGGAATTGATTCAAGATTTATTAGATGAAGAAATTTCATCTGATTCATCATTATATGAATTAATTAAGAATTTAAAAGAAGATATATTTATTAAAAACTTAGAAAATGTTCAAGGTGATGAAAGAGATGTAATATTACTTTCTATTTGTTATGGAAGAAATAAAAATGGTAAATTCTTACATAACTTTGGACCTATTAATAATACAGGTGGTTATAGAAGATTAAATGTTGCAATTACAAGAAGTAGAGATGAAATGATTGTATTTTCTTCTATTACTCAT
Source organism: uncultured Staphylococcaceae bacterium (assembly GCA_964507285.1). Taxonomy (GTDB): domain Bacteria; phylum Bacillota_I; class Bacilli_A; order RFN20; family CAG-826; genus Onthovivens. The sequence continues at coordinate 6,520 of CAZDPH010000030.1, forward strand.
AATGATATTGATTTAAATAAAACTAATTCAGAAGGAGTAAGATATTTAAAGAGTTTCTTAGAATATGCTGAAAATGGTAAAAAAGCATTAATTCAATCATCTAATGAAATATCATTAATTAAAAATGGTATTGAATATTATATTAGTAAAGATTTAGAGTTAAGAGGATATAAAACTAAATTACATTTAGGAGATTCTAAATTTAAAATTGATATTGCAGTTTTAAATCCTATTACTAAAGATAGTTATATTTTAGGAATTATTATTGATTCATATTCTTATTATAATCAATTATCTTCTAAAGATAGAAATATCGTAGAATTTAATGTATTAAAATCTAAAGGATGGAATTTAATTATGATTTGGTCTTTAGATTATTATGATTCTAGTAAACATGTTATTGATAAAATAGTAGAAGAAATAGAAAAGTGTTTAAATAGTGAAAAAGAAAATAAGATAGAACTTCCTTCTTTTGCATCAATTGTCTTTGATAAAGAAACAAAAGAAAGATTTAATTTTAAGAAAAATTATGCATCTTTTAGCTTTAAAACTCCTTATAATGAAAGACAATTACTTAATCCTTATAATAAAGAAACAGTTTTTTCTATTATTAAAAATATTATTGAAATTGAATCTCCTATATCTAAATCTACTTTAGTAAGAAGAATATTTGAAATATTCCAAATATCTAGAAAAAATAAATCTAATATGGAAGTAATAGATAATTTAATTAATAAAATTAAATCTAATATTACTTATTCTTATGGATTACCATTTTATTTTAAAGATTCTTCTAGTATTGATATGAGTTATTATCGAAGTTTATATGATAGAAAAATAGAAGAAATTCCTAAAGAAGAAGTATTAGTAGCAATTAAAGAAGTCATAAAAAATGAAATTTCAATAGATAAAGAAGCTTTAAAAAAAGAAGTATCTAAATTATTAGGATTTAAAGTTAAATCTAAAAAAATAGATGAAGCTATTAATGAATCTATTGAATATGGAATTAATGAGAAAAAAATAATTATTATAAATCAAAATAATTATTTAGAATTAAAGGAATAATATTATGGAAGAAATTGTTAAATATGTAGAAAATGAAAAATTAAAATTAAAAAAAGAAATAGAATCATTAAAAGTTATTCCATTACTTGCAATTATTCAAATTAATCAAAATGACGCAAGTAATACTTACGTTAAAGGAAAAATGAAAGATTTAGAAGAAGTAGGTTTAAAATATAAACATTATTCTTTACCTATTGAAACTAATGAAAATGAAGTTTTATCTTTAATTAATAAATTAAATAATGATAATGAAGTTACAGGAATTATTGTTCAACTTCCTTTACATAAAGGAATTAGTGAAGAAAAAATTAAATATTCTATTTCTCCTTTAAAAGACGCAGATGGATTTCATCCTTTAAGTAAGATAGATCCTGCTACTCCTAAAGGAATATTAAATTATTTAAAAGATAATAATTTTGAATTTAAAGGTAAAAATGCTGTAGTACTTGGAAGAAGTAATATAGTGGGAAAACCTCTTCAAGAATTACTTTTAAAAGAAGATATGAATGTAACAATTTTACATTCTAAAACTAATTTAATTGATAGAGATTATTATTTAAAACACGCTGATTTAATTGTTTCAGCAGTAGGTAAAATAAATACAATCACTCATAATGATAATTTAAAAAAAGATTCAATATTAATTGATGTAGGAATTAATAGAGATGAAAATAATAAATTAATTGGAGATATTGAAAGAAATCTTGATGTTGCTTTTCAATCTCCAGTTCCAAAAGGAGTAGGCTTACTTACTAGATTACAATTACTTAAGAATTTAATGGAGTTATATAAAAATGGAATTTAATATAGGAAAATATGAAGTTTATGGATTAGATTTTGCCCTAAAAGCAAGTGGAAATCCAATGCGTACTGTTTTAGATAGAAGTGAAGTAAATGAAAAAGATTTAAAACGTGCTAAAGTCTTAGGAAACGCTAAAAGTGGAGAAGGACATGATAATTATTTAAAAGGAATTAATGTTGAATTTGATATTACTGCACCTTTATATTGGTGGAAACAAGCTCAAAGATATCATTTCTTTAATTTTGTTTCTTCTCAATCTACAATGCATTGTTTATTAAAATTTGATATTGAATCTCAATGTGTTAAAGAAACTAATAAAGAAGTATTAATGATTTTAAATAGATTAAAAGATGAATATAATTCTATTAGTGAAGAAGAAGTAGATAAAAAGAAATCTAAATGGAGAGAACTTGTAGCATCTTTACCTTGTGGATTTTGCTTAAGTGCTACTATGGTTACTAATTATCAACAACTTAAAACAATGTATAATCAAAGAAAATTCCATAAATTAGA
>CAZDPH010000031.1:0-8875 GCA_964507285.1 uncultured Staphylococcaceae bacterium
TGCTTTATATTTGAAAACGTCGATTTTCTTTCCTAAACCTTGCTTTTCAACTTTAGCAACTACTGTAGCACCTTTTACAAAAGGATTTCCAGCTTTAATTGTTTTATCAGCAACTAATAAAACTTTATCAAATGTAAATTCTTTTCCTGCTTCAGCTTCTAATTTTTCAACATAAATTTTTTGACCAACTTCAACTTTAAGTTGTTTTCCACCTGTTAAAATAATAGCGTACATCTTTCTTCCTCCTATCTTTTGAAAATTACTCGCTCTTGAGGCACTTTAATAAAGTTTATAACCTCTTAAATGCGGTTGTAGCTAAAAATAGAGTTACAACAAAATAAGTATATCATAAAAATTAAATTAGTAAAAGTATTTTTTTAATTTTTAACCCCATTGGAATTGATATCCACCTGGTAATTTTATATTCCCTTCTTCTGAAGTAAAAAATCTATAAATTGCAACAGCTAATAAACCAATAGCCATAATTGCAATAACAGTTGCAAGTGAGATTGGTTCACCTGGTCTAATAGAATTTAATTCTTCAAAAGATAATTTTGTTTTATCCATTTTTTACCTCCTTATATATATCAAGAAGGTGCTAAATGTTAAAAAATTACAAATTTTTTAATTTTTTCAAAATTTCTTCTTTTTGTGATAAATAATTTTGATACTTTGCTTTTTCTAAATTAACTTTTTCTTCACTAGCTTTTGATAAGAAATTTTGATTATTTAATAAATTTTCACTACGTTTAATTTCGCTTTCAATTTTGACTAATTGATCTTGTAATTTTTTATTTAATTCTTTTTTATCAATATTGTCATCAATATAAATAATAACATTGTTTAAAACTATATTATTCATTTCTTTAAAATCAGAATCGCTAAATTCTAATGATGAAGCAAAAGTAAATCTTAAAATATATTTTTCTAAAGGCTTTAAATCAATTTTAGAATTTAATTTTAAAGATAATTTATGATTAGGTGTTAAAGAATTTTCGACTTTATATGCCCTTATTTTTTCAATAATTTCTCTGACAGTATTAATTTTATCTAAAATTGATTCATTATCTTTATATCCTTTGCATTTTGGATAATTTTCTAGCATAATTGATTCTTTATGATTATTTAAATTTAAATAAATTTCTTCACTAATAAATGGAGCAAATGGATGAATAATTATACAAATTTCTTTTAAACATGTAGTTAATGTAAAGTAAACACTTTCTTTATTGAATTCATCTTCTTGTAAAGAAACTTTAGAAAGTTCAATATAAAAATCACAGAATATATCATAAACAAAGTCATATAAAATACTACTAGCAATACCGAATTCGTATTTTTCCATAGCTTGAGTAACTTTATCAATAGTTTCATCAAGTTTTAAAAGAACATATTTATCTAAAATATTTAAAGAATCAAAACTTAACTCTTTAAAATTATAATTTTCTGGAATATTCATTAAAGCAAACCTTGCAACGTTCCAAATTTTATTTAAATATTGATTAGCTGCTTTAACTTTTTCTTCACTATATCTCATATCTAATCCAGGAGCAGCTGTCGTTGCTAAAAAATATCTTAAACTATCAGTTCCATAATCTTCAATAACTTTAACTGGATCAATTCCATTTCCTAAGGATTTAGACATTTTTCTTCCTTGAGAATCTCTAACAATTCCATGAATTACGACATCTTTAAAAGGAATTTTATTAGTAAAATGCAATCCTTGGAAAATCATTCTTGAAACCCAGAAGAAAATAATATCATATCCAGTAACTAAAGTATTGGTAGGATAATAACGTTTAAAATCACTTGTTTCATTTGGCCATCCTAATGTTGCAAAAGGCCATAATGCACTAGAAAACCAAGTATCTAAAACATCTTCATCTTGATAATAATCATCACCTGGAGCAGTTTTTGAAACTATAATTTTACTTGGAACATCTTTTTTATACCAAACTGGTATTCTATGTCCCCACCATAATTGTCGGGAAATACACCAATCATCAATATTTGATAACCATCTTGTTAAAACATTTTCAAATCTTGGAGGATAAAAATTAACTTTATTTTCAGTTTTTTGATTTTCTAAAACTTTATCAGCTAATGGTTTCATTTTAACAAACCATTGTTTTGATAAAATAGGCTCAACAATTGCATCACTTCTTTCACTATGACCAACATTATGTGTTATTTTTTCAATTTTGATTAAATCTCCATTATTTTTAATGTCTTCAACTAATGTTTTTCTACATTCTTCTCTAGGCATTTTTGAATATTTTCCAAGACCATTAATCATTGTTCCATCAATATTCATTATAACTGGATGATCAAATCCATATTTTTCACCAATAATAAAATCGTTTGGATCATGAGCAGGAGTACATTTCATCGCACCAGTACCGAAATTAATATCAACATATTCATCTGCAATAACAGGTAATAAATCTCCATTAGCAGGATTAATAACATTTTTACCAACTATATCTTTATATCTTTCATCATTTGGATTAACAACAATACAAGTATCTCCAAACATTGTTTCAGGTCTTGTTGTTGCAATTTCTAAATATTTATCTTTATTTGATTCAAAACGATATTTAAAATAATAGAAACTACCTTCTTCTTCTTTATAGTTAATTTCAATATTACTTAAAGCTGTTTTCATTACAGGATCATAATTAACGATTCTAGTACCTTGGTAAATTAATCCTTCATCATATAAAGTTTTAAATACAGTAAAAACAGCATCTTGAAACCCATCATCTAATGTAAATCTTTCTCTACTATAATCAATCATTATTCCCATTTTTTCCCATTGAGAATGAATAATGTCGCTATGTTCTTCTTTCCATTTAAAAGCTTCTTTTAAAAATGCTTCTCTTCCTATATCGTATCTACTAATTCCTTCACTTTTTAGTTTAGCATCGACTTTTGCTTGAGTTGCTATTCCAGCATGATCAACTCCAGGAAGATATAAAACATCAAAACCTTGTAATTTTTTATATCGAGCAATAATATCTTGGAAAGTATTATCAATTGCATGTCCAATATGTAAAACACCAGTAACATTTGGAGGAGGAATTACCATTGCAAAAGGAAGTTTTGATGTATCGCCTGCTTTAAAATAGCCAGCATTTTTCCATTTTTGCACTTTTCCTTCTTCTATTTTTTTAAAATCATATCTTTTATCAAGCATATTTCTTACCTCTTTACATATTGATTTAATTTATCTATAAAATTATTTAATAGTTTGCCATTTTTGATACTAACTAAAAAATAATTATTTTTTTTAAAATCAGCAAAACTTAAACTTAAGTTTTTTTCAATTTTTGATCTTTCACTCATATTAGCTTTATCTGCTTTCGTCATAACTAAAATAAAAGGAATATTATTTATTTTTAAAAAATCATAAAGCATAATATCTTCTTCATTAGGAATTCTTCTACTATCTAATAAAAAAATGACTACCTTTAAATTAGAATTATTTGACAAATAATTTTCTAACATATCACCATAAAATTTGTAATCTTTACCTTTTTCACTAGAAAATCCATAACCTGGAGCATCAACTAGATAAAATAAATCATCAATTAAATAATAATTTAATAATCTAGTGTGTCCAGGTTTTGATGATACAAACGCTAATTTTGAATTATGCGTAATAGCGTTAATTAAGGAAGATTTTCCAACATTACTACGTCCAACAAAAAGTACCTCGTTTAATTTTAAACTAGGAGAATCAGTTTCAAAATTTACAACTGATTTAATAAATTTCGCTTTTTTATAGTAATTAATTTCGTTCATAATTTATTTTTTTGTAAAACAATTTTCGATTGCGTCATCTACATTATCCATGTAAATAATGTTTAAATTTGATTTAATTTCTTTAGGAAGTTCTTCGATATTTTTCTTATTTAATTTAGGAACTATAATAGTTTTTATGCCACTTCTTAAAGCAGCTAAAGATTTTTCTCTTAATCCACCAATTGGAAGAGCATGACCTCTTAAATTAACTTCACCAGTCATTGCAACATCACAAGATACAGCTTTTTTTGATAAAGCACTTATAATTGCGGTTGTAATTGCAATACCAGCACTAGGACCATCTTTTGGAATTGCACCTTCAGGAACGTGAATGTGAATATCATTTTTAGCGAATAATTTAGGATCGATATCGTATTTTTTTGCATTTGCTTTAACATAATCTAATGCAATTGAACACGATTCTTTCATAACATTACCTAAATTTCCAGTGATGATAAGACCACCTTTTCCTTCAAAATAATTAACCTCAATTGGTAAAATATCTCCACCATATTGGGTATATGCTAAACCAGTAACAATACCAACTTGTGATTTTCTTTCTTTTTCAGTGTTATCAAAAATTTCAACACCAAGATATTTTTTTACTTTTTTAACATCAATATTTAATTTGATATCATTTTCATTTTTATTTAATTCTTCTATGATACCTTTTCTTAAGCAAGTCCCAATCTTTCTTGATAAATCTCTAACACCAGCTTCACGAGTATATCTTTCAATAATATATTCAATCGACTCTTTTGAAAAATTAACATTTTCAGGAATTAAGCCAATATTTTTTGCTTCTTTTTTAACTAAATGTTTTTCAGCAATATTTTCTTTTTCAAATAATGTATAAGAATCAATTGGAATTAATTCTAATCTATCACGTAATGGTTCAGGAACATTTTCAAGATAATTACAAGTACAAATAAATAAGACCTCACTTAAATCAATCTCAACTTCAATATAATTATCTCTAAAATGTGAATTTTGTTCAGGATCCAATACTTCTAAAAGTGCACTAGCAGGATCTCCTTTAAAAGAATTTTGCGATAATTTATCGATTTCATCTAAACACATAACTGGATTTTTAACACCAGATTTTATTAAAGACGATATAATTCTTCCTGGCTTACTGCCAACATAAGTTCTTCTATGACCTCTAATTTCACCTTCATCGCTAATTCCACCAAGTGAGCATTTAATAAATTCTCTTCCTAAAGCTTTTGCAATAGAAATTGAAAGTGATGTTTTTCCTGTTCCTGGAGGACCATAAAAACAAATTACAGGAGCTTTTAAGTTCCCATTTAATTTTTTAATTGCAAGATATTCTAATATTCGTTCTTTTGCTTTATCTAATCCATAATGATCATCATCTAAAACTTTTTTAGAATTTTTTAAATCATCTTTATCTTTAGTAGTTTTATCAAAAGGAATTTTTAATAATGTATCTAAATAATCTAATATTAAACCATATTCTAAAGTTCCATTTGGAATAGCATTTAATCTAGATAATTCATATTCAACTTTTTCTTCTACTTCTTTTGGTAATTTTAATTTCTTTGCTTTTTCTTTTATTTTATCTTCTTCAGAAGTATTACCTTCGTTAAGTTCATCTTTAATAGCTTTTAATTGCTCTCTTAAATAATATTCTTTTTGTTGCTTTTGAGCATTTTCTTTAACTGCTTCTTGAATTTTATTATCGATTTTAACACGCATCTTAACAATTTCAAAATCTTTAATTAATAATTCAATTCTTGATAAAACATCTTTTGCTTCTAATAATTCTTGCTTTTTAATATAATCAAGTTTAATTGCAAATGAGAATAAATAAGATAAATCTAATGCATTTAATCCTTTTTCGATTGAATCATAAAATTTCTTTGGTTGCTTTCCGAAAAAAGTTTCTAGTGATTCATTTTTGAAATATTCAGATAATTTTTCAACATAAACTTGTTCAACATTTAAGTCATCACTAGTGACATCAGGATATTCAACTGCGTTTGCATACATTGCATTTTCTTTTACTTGAATATCTTTAATTAAAACTCTTGAATAAGGATGTAATGATACTCTTAAAATATTGTTGTTATAAGTATCTTGCTTGATAATTTTGCATCTAACACCTATTAAATAAATATCATTTATATCATTAATGTCTTCTTGTTTTAAATCTTTTTGACAAACAACATAAATATCACTTTTATTATTTAAAGCGTCTAAAAGAGAGTTTTTAGAAAACTCTCTTTCAACATAAACTAAATTATCATTATTTGGATAAAGGACTAAACCTCTAGTAATTAGGATAGGCAATAATTCTTCTTTAATTTCATTCATTATGAATGTGTCCTCCTTAATAATATAAATTAAAATTTATTATTTTGATTTTTTTGTAGCAGGTTTTTTAGTTTCTTTTTTTTCTACTTTTTCTGCAGAATCTTTTTTAGTTTCTTTTTTGCTATCTTCTTTATTATTTCCTAAGTTATTTAAAATAATAAATCTTTCAATTTTATTTTGATATAAATTGTTAGCTAAACCACTTTCATTTGAACCTAAAGCTTTTTTAACATCTTCAACTTTCATTCCATATTTACTTGCTACATCAGCATAATATGCTTCGATGTCATCTTTTGTAATAGTTAAATGTTCAACTTGGCCAATTTCATTTAAAACACAGTATTCTTTAATTCTATTTAAAGCACCTTCTTTTAAATTTTTATTAAATTGTTCTTCGTTTAAACCTGTGATTTCTTTATACATTTCAAAAGTTAAACCATTTTGTTCGATTTGAGCAATAGTTTGTTTTCTTTCACCTTCTGCTTCTGCTTCAATTAATTTATCAGAAATTTCAAATTCAGAACCGTTAACAATTTTTTCCATTAATTTAGCAAATTGTTTATTTTTTGCGTCATTTTCTTTAGCTTTTAATAAATCAGATTTCTTGTGTTCTTTATATTGATCAACTGTAGTAATTCCTTCTAATCCTAAAGATTGAACAAATTCATCATTTAATTCTGGTTCTTTTTTAGCTTTGATTTCGTGAATCATACAAACGAATTTAGCTTTTTTACCTGCTAAATCTTTAATATATTGTTCTGGGAATGTAATTTCAACATCTTTTTTAGATTCGCTTGTAACACCAACTAATTGTTCTTCAAATCCTGGAACGAATTGATTTGAACCTAAAACTAATTGATAATTTTCAGCACTTCCACCTTCAAATTCTTTACCATCAACATAACCTTTGAAATCAAATACAACTGTATCTCCCATTTCAGCTGCGCCATCTTTTAAAACAAGTTCAGCATTATCTTTTAAAGCTTGTTCTAATGCTTTATTAATTTCTTCTTCGCTAACTTTACTAGCTTCTAAAGGAATTTCAATATTTTTATATTCACCTAATTTACATGAAGGAACTGTATAAATTGTAAATTTTAAAGTAATTGATTCATTTTTATAATCTGTGCAATCAACTTCTGGTTGGAAATTAGGTACTAATTTATGTTCTTTTAAAACTTCTTGGTATGCTGGATTTACTGATTGATTAATTGTTTCATTAATTAAATCCATTGGATTAATTCTACTTTTTGCTAATTCTAATGGAGCTTGTCCTTTTCTAAAACCTTTAACAGTGACATTAGCAACTAATTTTTTTAATGCTTTATCACTAGCTTTTTTTAATTCATCTCCTTTAACTTCAACTTTAACTTCATAACATGATGAAGAGACTTTTTTTAATTCACTTGCCATTTTATTTTCCTCCGAAACAATTGAAATAATTACGAGAGCATTTTTTTAACTCGCTTTTAAAAATATATCATAAATTAAATAATTTTTAAATTAAAATATATAAAATATTCATAATATTAAAAACATTTTAAATTTAAAATTTCATCAACTAATTTATTAATAGTTTTTTTTGAATATTTTAAAGTAGATAAAATACTATCTTCTAAATAATCACCTGAAATTGAAACATAAGATGCAATTATACTTGCAATATAAATATTAAATAATTCATTATTATTAAAAAAATTTGGTAAATTCATCATAATATATGGAACAAATAAATTATTAAAAATCTCTGCAATAGTAACATTTTTTTCTTCATCTTTTATTTTATTTAAATAAAAACTAACTTCTTTTAAATATCGACTATATTTATCATCATATTCTTTTGGATTAATAATAAATAATTTATTATTGCTTATAAATGTCAATCTTTCATTATATTTTCTAGTTACAAGTTGAATAAATATCATTGCTTTAGCGTAATCCCATTCTTTTCTATTTTTAAAAGCTTCTGCTAAAATAGTATTTCCACTAATCAAATCTGTTTTAGATTCAAATTCTTTTAAATCATTTAATCCTAAAAAAACTTTATTAATAGATGGATCAATTAAATTAGAATAAATTCCTTGAAGAGATAATCTTAAATTTTTCTTATTATTTAAATATTCTTTTTCTTTTTTTAATTTTAAAAATATTGAAGGAATTTCTTTAATAAATTCTTCTTGAGATATATTTTTATAAGGTAAATTTTTAATTTTTTCATAAAAAGAATTAAATTCATCTTCTTTTTTTAATTCTATAAGAGAAATTAAATATCTATTTACAAATTCATTTAGATCAAAAGAAACTAAATCATTAAAATTTGATGATAAAATTAAATATGCTTCTTGATATTTTTCTAAAGAAAATAAAGTATCTATTTTTTTAAATGTTAAAGAATAATCTTTATTTTCTTTTTCTTTTAATTCATTTATTTTATATATTTTTTCGCTCATATTAACTCCTTAATTTATTATAAAGATTTAAAGCAATACTTTTTGGCAAAATTTGTTCTAGTTCAATTAAAGAAGCATTTTTTAAATCTTCAATTGTAGGATATGATTTTAATAAATCTTCTTTTCTTTTTTCACCAATCCCATCTACTTCATCAAATATTGACTTAAACATATTTTTATTTCTTTTATGGATATGTGTAGAAATAGCAAATCTATGTACTGAATCTTGCATTTTTGTTAAAAATAAAAACAATTCTTTATCATTTATTGCAATTTCTACATAA
>CAZDPH010000032.1:0-8849 GCA_964507285.1 uncultured Staphylococcaceae bacterium
TAATTGAATATAGTGAATCTATTAAAATGACTACTTATGAAGAATTTATTGATTTATATTTAAGAAAATTAAATGCAAATAAAATATTCTGTGGTCCAGATTTTAAATTTGGTTACAAAGGATTAGGAGATATTGATGCTTTAAAAAACGTATTTCCAAATTTATGCGTTATTAATTTTGTTTTAGATCATAATGGAGATAAAATTGCATCTACTACTATAAGAAAACAAATTCAAGATGGCGATATTATTAACGCTAATCGACATTTAGGGCATAAATATAAAATAAAAGGACAAGTAATAAAAGGAAAAGGAATTGGTAAGACTTTAGGATTTCCAACTTGCAATATTAAATTAGATTTTAATTATATAATACCAAAAAATGGAGTTTATATTACTTATATAAAAATTGATAATAAAATACATGAATCTATTACTAATGTAGGAGTTTCTCCTACAATTAAAAATGATAATATCATTACAATTGAAACTTATATTTTTGATTTTTGTAGTGATATTTATAATAAAAAAGTATCTTTATTCTTTATAGATCGATTAAGAGATGAAATTAAATTCGATTCAAAAAGAAAATTAATTAATCAATTAGAAGATGATTTAAAAAAATCTTATAAATATTTTGAAAATTTAAAAATTTATTGATTTATATTTACAAAATACTTATAATATTTAAGCATTTATGTCTTTGTTTTAGGATTCTTTCGACCTATAACATTGATATAAACAAGATTTTAAAGGAGAAAGATTATGGCATTAGCAAAATCAACAAAAGCAAGTTTAGTTAAAGAATTTGGTAAAAATGAAAAAGATACAGGAAGCATTGAAGTTCAAATTGCTTTATTAACAAATTCAATTAAGCATTTAACTGAACACTTAAAAACAAATGATAAGGATCACACAGCTAGAAGAAGTTTACTTTTACAAGTCGGTAAAAGAAAATCATTACTCGCTTATTTAGAAAGAAATGATCGCGATGCTTACATTAAATTAATTCAAAAATTAGGATTAAGAAAATAATTAAAAAGATGCTTAAATATAGCATCTTTTTTTTATATAATATTTAAATTATGAATCAAACAATTAAATTAGTAAAAAAATATAAAAAACAAGTGATTTTAGGACCATTATTTAAAATAATTGAAGTTATTTTTGAGTTATTTATGCCATTAATTATGAAATATATAATTGATACAGGATATAATGAAGCTTTAGAAAGTGGAAATTTTAATAAAATAATAATTCCTGGTATATTAATTATTGTTATTTGTATTTTAGGTTTTTGTTCTACTTTAGTGTGTCAATATTTCGCTTCTATTGCATCTCAAGGATATGGAACGGATTTAAGAAATTTAATTTTTAAAAAAACAAATGAATTGTCATTAAGAGAAATTGAGATCTTTGGAAAAGGGAATATTTATAATTTAATTTCTAACGACGTTAATAAAATGCAAACTGCAATGGCTATGGTTATTAGATTAGTAGTAAGAGCACCAGCTTTAGTAATTGGATCATTAATTATGTCTGTTTTTATTTCTCCTAAAGCAAGTTTAATTTTCTTAGGTGTTACTATTATTTTATCAATTATAATTTTAATTATTTTTAAAGTTTCAAGTAAACAAATTTTAAAAGTACAAAAAAACATGGATTCAATAACATCTTTAGCAAATGACGATTTAAATGGAATTAGAGTTATTAAAGGTTTTAATCATGTCGATTATGAAAGTGATAAATTTAAAAAAGTTACTAATTCTTATTATAAAGAAAGCAAAAAAAATACTTTTATAAATGCTTTAGTTAATCCGTTAACATATTTAATTATTGATATTGCATGTGCTTTTATTGTTATTTTAGGAAAAAATGATTCAATTAATAGAACTGGATTATCTAGTGGAGATTTAATTTCTTTAATTGCTTATTTAAATCAAATTCTTTTAGCATTAGTGGTTATTTGTAATTTAGTTGTTATTTTTACGAAAGCTTTTGCAAGTAAAAAAAGAATTGATTCATATTTAAATCAAAAAAGTTCAATATCTACTGATGGAAAAATCATTAAAAATATTAATATTAATGAAGATATTATAGAATTTAAAGATGCATCTTTTAGATATGAAGAAAATGAAAATGATATTTTAAGTAACTTAAATTTCAAAATTAAAAAAGGTGAAACCATAGGAATTATAGGTTCTACTGGAAGTGGGAAAACTACTTTAATAAAACTTTTATTACGATTTTTTGATGCTTCTAGTGGTGAAATATTATATAAAGGAACTAATATTAAAGAATATAATTTAGATTCTTTAAGAGACGAGATTTCTTTTGTTCCTCAAAAAATATCATTAATTTCAGGTTCAATTAAAGATAATTTATTAGTTGGAAATAAAAATGCATCTAATGATGATATTATAAAATCTTTAAAAAATGCTGAAGCTTATGAATTTGTTAATAATTTAGATTATAAAGAGAATTTTAATTTGGTTGAAGGTGGCAAAAATATAAGTGGTGGTCAAAGGCAAAGGATTGCTATTGCAAGAGCATTAATTAAAAATAGTGAAGTTATAGTACTTGATGATTCAACAAGTGCTTTAGATTATTTAACTGATAAAAAAGTAAGAAATAATATTAAAAATATTAATAATATTACAACAATTATGATTTCTCAACGTGCTACAAGTTTAATGAACGCTGATAAAATTATAGTATTAAGTAAAGGGAAAATAGAATCAATTGGAAATAGTGAATATTTACTTAAAAATTCGAAAGTATTTAAAGAGATTTATGATTCTCAAAAGGGGGCTAATTAATTATGTTTAAACTATTAAAGCCTTATATTAAAAAAAATATTATTTTATTTATTATCGCAATTTTAATTGTGATAATAAATGTTTCCTCATTAACTATGATACCTTATTTAATTGGCAAAGAAATTGATGAAATTGCAAATTTTACTTTGAATTTAAATAATGTTAATTCAATTAATTATTCTTGGACTGATTTTGAAATTAATTTAATATACATATTTTCTTTAATTATAATATTAGTAGTATTCCAGTATATATTTGAGACTTTATTAGGTAATTTATCTGAAAAAATTTCTATGCAATTAAGGAATGAAACATTTAATAAAATATTAAATTCAAATATTAATTTTGTTGACGAAAATAAAAAAGGTGATTTGATTTCTTTAGTTATTAATGATGTTGATAATATTAATTTAGGTTTGCAAAGTGGATTAAAACAATTTTATCAAGGTATAGTCCAAATTATCATTACTTTAATAGTAATGTTTATGATTAATTGGATTTTAGGAATAGTTGTAATTTGTTTAACTCCATTTGGATTTTTACTTTCTTATTTTGTTGCAAAAAAATCAAAAAAATATTTTAAAGAGCAAGCTAAAATTGCAGGTGAGAACAATGGAATATTTTTAGAATATATAAACAATATTGAAACTATAAAAGCGTATAAATATGGAGAAGATTTCTTTAAAAAATACGAATTTAAAAATAATGAACTTTATAAAGCAGGTCAAAAAGCTCAATTTATTGGTTCTTTTACTAATCCTTCAACAAGATTAATAAATAATTCTATATATGGAATAGTCGGTACTTTGGGAGTTATTTTAGCTCTTATTGCTTATAAAAATGGAGGCACAATTTTAGGAGTATCTGCTAGTATCGGAATGGTTTCTACATTTTTACAATATTCAAATCAATTTGCTAAACCATTTAATGAAATATCTTCTTGTGTTAGTGAACTTCAAACTGCAGAAGCAAGTGCAAAAAGATTGCTTAGAATTATTAATTTAAATAGTGAGATTGATGAAGGAAAAGAAGAGGTTCCTTTAAATATTGATACATTAACTTTTAATCATGTTAAATTTGGGTATGAAAAAGAACATGTAATTTTAAAAGATATTAATGTAAAAATTAAAAATGGTCAAAAAGTTGCGATTGTTGGACCTACTGGATGTGGAAAAACAACTTTAATAAATTTATTATTAAGATTTTATGATCCTAATAAAGGTGAAATATTAATTAATGATATTGATTTAAAAGATATTTCAAAAAATAGTTTAAGAAGTTCTTTTGGACTAGTTTTACAAGATTCTTGGATTTTTAAAGGTACAGTATTTGAAAATATAACTTATAATTCTAAAAATGCTAGTATAGAAGATGTTAAAAAAGTTTGTGAAAATGCTAATTGTTTATCTTTTATTGAAAGATTACCTAAAGGGTTTGATACAATAATTAGTGAAGATAGTGGATTAAGTAGTGGCCAAAAACAATTAATTTCAATTGCAAGAGTTATGATGAGTAATCCTAAAATAATTGTTTTAGATGAGGCAACAAGTAATATTGATACTAGAACAGAAGCAAAAATTATTAAATCATTAGAAAATTTAACAAAAGGAAGAACATCTTTTGTTATTGCACATCGATTAAATACAATTATTAATAGTGATTTGATATTAGTATTAAAAGATGGAATTATCTATGAAATGGGAACTCATGAAGAACTTTTAAAAAATAGTGGTTTTTATTATAAATTATTTACTGCACAATTTGATCGATAATTTGATAATGTTGTTTAGAATAAAACTAAACAACATTATTTTTATTTTTTGTTATTTTTTATAATAAAATTTAGTATAATAAAATAGTTAAATTATAAGAAGGAAGAAGAATGAAAAGAGTTTTTGAAAAAGAATTTTATGGTAAGAAAATTATCGTAGAATCAGGCGAAATTGCAAAACAAGCTGATGGTGCTTGTTTAGTTCGTTTAAATGATACAGTTGTTTTATCTACTGTTTGCTGTAGTGACGAACCAAAAGAAGGAGATTTTTTCCCATTAACTGTTACATATGAAGAAAAACAATATGCAGTTGGAAGAATTCCTGGAGGTTTTTTAAGAAGAGAAGGAAGACCAGGAGAACATGCAACTTTAACTGCTCGTTTAATTGATCGTCCAATTAGACCTATGTTTAGTGATGGTTTTAGAAATGAAGTTCAAATCATAAATACAGTAATGAGTGTCGATTTAGATTCGACTCCAGAAATGACTGCAATGTTAGGATCATCTTTAGCACTTTGTATTTCTGATATTCCATTTGATGGACCAATTGCAGGAGTTTATGTTGGAAGAGTTAATGGTAATTTAATCATTAATCCAAGTGTTGAAGAAAGAAAAAATAGTGATTTAAATTTAGCAGTTGCTGGTACTAAAGAAGCTATTAACATGGTTGAAGCTGGCGCTAATGAATTAAGCGAAGATGAGATGCTTGATGCTATTATGTTTGGTCATAAAGCAATTAAAGAATTATGTTTATTCCAAGAGGAAATCGCAAAAGAAATCGGAAAAACAAAAAGAGAAGTTAACTTATATGCTCCAGATCCAATTATTAAAGAAGATATTTATAATAGAATTGGTGAAAAAATGGTTAAAGCTATTTCTATTTTCGATAAACTTGAAAGACAAAATGCAATTGATTCTTTAAAGAAAGAAATTATTGATGATTATGATGGAAGAGAATACGAAAATGAAAAAGATCATAAATTATCAATGCTCATGGTTAATGATATTTTAGAAGGTATGGTTGCTAACGAAGTTAGAAGATTAATTACTGAAGAAAAAATAAGACCAGACGGAAGAAAAGTAGATGAAATTAGACCTTTAGATGCTCAAATTGATTTATTACCAAGAGTACACGGAAGTGCTATGTTTACTCGAGGACAAACTCAAGTTATTTCAACTTGTACATTAGGTATTAAAGATGATGAACAAATCTTAGAAAGTTTATCTCCAGAAGAAAGCAAACGTTGGATGCATCATTATAATTTCCCACCATTTTCAGTTGGTGAAATTGGAAGAACAGGTACTCCTGGAAGAAGAGAAATTGGACATGGCGCATTAGGTGAAAGATCATTAAGTTATGTATTACCAAGTGAAGAAGAATTCCCATATACAATTCGTTGTGTTGCTGAAGTTGTTGAATCAAATGGTTCTTCATCACAAGCTTCAATTTGTGCATCTTGTATGGCTTTAATGGCTGCTGGTGTCCCAATTAAAAGAATGGTAAGTGGTATTGCAATGGGCTTAATTACTTCGGGTCCATTAGATGGCAATCATCCATATACAATTTTAACTGATATTCAAGGCTTAGAAGATCATTTTGGTGATATGGATTTTAAAGTTTCAGGTACTGAAGTTGGTGTTACTGCTTTACAAATGGATATAAAAATTAAAGGTGTTACAAAAGAAATTTTACATGATGCTTTAATGCAAGCTCATAAAGCAAGAGCTGAAATTAGAGAGGTAATGAAAAAAGCTATAAGTGAACCTAGAAAAGAATTAAGTGAATATGCACCAAAATTTGCTTCATTTGATATTGATAAAGCAAAAATTAAAGATGTTATCGGAAGCGGTGGAAAAGTTATTAACGATATTATAGAAAAATGCGATGGTGTTAAAATTGACATCAATGATGATGGACACGTTTCTATTTATCATATGAATAAAGAATCAATTGAAAAAGCTAAAGCAATGGTATTAGATATTGCAAGAGTTGTTGAAATTGGTGAAATTTTTGAAGGTACAATTTCTAGAGTAGAAGACTATGGATGCTTTGTTTCTTTATTTGGGGACAAAGAAGGATTATGCCATGTTTCAAAATTATCTAATGGATTCGTTAAGAGTGCAAAAGATGTTGTAAGAGTTGGCGAAACATTAAAAGTTAAAGTTACTGGAATCGATGAGCATGGAAAAATAAATCTTTCTCATAAAGATTTCTTACCTAAAGAAGAAAATTCAGAAGAAAAACCTGAAGAAAAGAAAAAGAAAGGTTTTTTTAGAAAATAATGTTAAATTTAATTGTAAGTGATATTCATGGTTCAAAAAGCAGTGCTTTAAAAATTTATGAATTAGATAAAAAATACAATTTTAATAATATTATTTTACTTGGCGATATTAATTATAATGGGGCACGTAATGTGCCTCCATTTGATTATTCACCAATTGATGTTACTGAAATTTTAAATAAAATAGTTTATAAAATTATTTTTATAAAAGGCAATTGTGATAGTAGAGTAGATTCATTTGTTTTTAAAAAAGAATTTAAAGATATAGAGATTCTAAATATAAATAATTTTAAGTTTTATTTAACACATGGTGATTTAATATCAAAAGATAACTTAATGTTGAAAGATAATGAGGTTTTACTTTATGGACATACTCATGTTTTTGAATTAACTAAAGAAAAAAATCATTATCTAATTAATCCTGGTAGTATTTCTTTACCTAAAAATAATAACCCAAGAACTTATTTAATTTTTGATGATGAAAAAATGTTATTTTCATTATATAATTTAGAAGATAGTTTAATTGCGGAATTAAAATTAGAAAATAATTTATAATTTAAGGAGTTTTATGGATAAAATTAAAGTTTTAGCCTTAGGTGGTTTAGATGAAGATGGAAAAGATCTTTATTGTATTGAAATAAATAACGATATTTTTGTTATTGGAGCGGGATTTAAATATCCTACAAGAACAACTCCAGGTATTGATTTTGTTATAGCAGATTTTGATTATTTAAAAAACAATAAAGAAAGAATTAAAGCTTATATTTTACCAAAAGGAAAGAAAAATAGTTTTGGTGCTATTCCATATATTTATAAACATGCACCAGCACCTATTTATTGTTGTTTAATTACAAAAATATTATTAGAAAAGTTTTCAAAAGATTATAATCAAGAAAATGATTACGATTTTAAAATAATAGAATTACCTTCTAACATTAAAATTGCAAATAGATTATTTACTTTTTTTTCTACTTGCGCATCAATGCCATCTACCTTTGGATTAGCGATAAATACAAGTTTAGGAAATATTGTTTATAGTGGAGATTTTATTGTTGAATATAGCAATGAGAATAATTTTAAATTAGATTTAAATACTTTAGGTAAAATTGCAGAAAATCCTACTTTATTACTTTTAAGTGAATCTCAAAATTGTCAAAAAAGTGGATATTGTTCACCTGCTCATAGAATTTATCCGCGTTTAATTAAAATTTTACATGAACAAACAGGAAGAGTTTTTATTGCTTTAAATAGCGATAATTTATACCATATTGATGAAGTTTATAGAGCATGTAATGATTGTAATAAAAAGATATTTTTATATGCAAATGAAAGTAAAGAAGTCTATAATTTAAGAAAAATCAAAGATTTAAAAAGATTTCCAAATTCTAATATAATTGAACTAGATGAAATTAATAGAGTTAAAGAATCTTCTTTGGTTATTTTAATGATGGATGAAAATGAAAAAATATATGAAAAAGTTTCACTTTTGGCAAATAATGAAAATGATAATCAACAAATAAAAATTAATCCTAATGATACATTTTATTTAGCTGCACCTCCAACTGATAATAGTGAAATAATTTGTACATCAACAATAGATGAACTTTACAAAACAAATTGTAAAGTTTATTATGAAACTAGAAATTCATTAGCAAAAATGCATGCATATGAAGAAGATTTAAAAATGCTTCTTTCTTTATTAAAACCAAAATATTATTTTCCAATTGAAGGATATTATGTTTCTTTGCTTGCAAATGCTAAAATGGCTTATGATATGAAAATAGGACTATCTCACAATTCAATTTATCTTCTCGATAATGGTCAAAGCTTAGTTATTGATGAAAAAGGTGCTAAAGTAGATTTTAATGTTGATCAAAAAGTTAAAATTGGTGATTTAATGATTGATGGTATTGGCGTTGGAGATGTTGTTAATGAAATTATTCTTCAAAGAAATCGATTAGGAGAAGATGGAGTAGTT
>CAZDPH010000033.1:0-8527 GCA_964507285.1 uncultured Staphylococcaceae bacterium
GTCTCTTCTTAACATATTCTTTAAAACATTATTAGAAGCATGTTGAATAGGTATATCAAAATAATGAGTCATTTTTTTACTATTTTTAACAAATTCTATATATTCATCGCTTACTTCTTCAGGATAAAGATATAAAACTCTAATAAATTCAATTCCATCTATTTTTTCAATTTCTTTAAGTAAAGTAACAAGATTTATATTTTTATCTTTAAAATCTTTTCCATATGCTCCAGTATCTTGAGAAATAACAATCAATTCTTTAACTCCATTAGAAGCAAATTCTTTAGCTTGATTAATAATTTTATCAAAATCAAAAGAATGATATGGACCTCTTATAAAAGGAATTGCACAAAATCCACAATAATTAGAACATCCTTCACTAATTTTTAAAAATGCACTAAATTTCTTTGTAGATAATCTTCTTTTGAAAATATCAAATTCATCATTTTGAATATCAACTTTTAATAAATTACAAACAAGTTCAAGCATTCTAGGATAATCTTTAAAACTTATCCATAAATCTACTTCTGGTAAAGATTCTTTTAATTCTTCTAAATTTCTTTTTACCAAACATCCACAAACGATAATTTTAGCATTTTCATATTTTAAACAATCTAAAATTGTATTAATTGCTTCTTCTTTTGCAGGTAAAATAAATCCACAAGTATTTATAATAATTGCATCACATTCTTCTAATTTAGTAGAAATTTCAAAATAAGGTTCTTTGAATAAAGAAAGAATTGATTCACTATCAACAGTGTTTTTATCACATCCAAGTGAAATTAATCCAATTTTTTTCATAATTAACGATTTGATTCCTTAATTAAAGAAGAGATATATTCAATTTTATTTTTAAATTCGTCGAACGAAATTAATCTAAACTCCCAGTTTGGGCTTCCAAAACTTCCAGGAGTATTAATTCTACTTGATGTATCAAGTCCTAAGAAATCTTGAATTGGTAATATTGCGTATTCGCATTCACTATTTAAAACAAATTTTAATATTTTTTCTAATATATCTTTCCCTTCATTTTTATTTACTCTAAAAATAATATCTAATAATTCTTTTTCTTCTTCTTTTAAAGAATTATACCAACCCATAACAGTGTCATTATCGTGAGTTCCAGTATAAATAATTTGATTTTTTGTTGTAATAAAATTTTTATTAAATACATTAAATTCAAATACATTCATGCCTTTAAAATTAAATTTATCTCTTAATTCTAAAACACTAGGTACTAAATCTCCTAAATCTTCTGCAATAATATTTTTAGTTAAACCCTCATCTTCTAATAATTTAAATAAAACTCTTCCAGGAGCTTCATTCCATTTTCCATTAATTGCAGTAGGTTCACTTGATTTAATTGTATAATAAGTATCAAATGCTCTAAAATGATCAATACGTAAAATATCAAAAATACTTAAAGAATATTTGATTCTATTAATCCAGAAAGTAAATCCATCTCTTTCCATATATTTCCAATCATAAATTGGATTTCCCCATCTTTGACCAGTTTCACTAAAATAATCTGGTGGTACTCCCGCTACAAGTGTAGGATGATCTTTTTCATCAAGTAAAAATTCATCTTGATTACTCCAACAATCACTGCTATTAAATCCTACATAAAAAGGAATATCACCCATTAATAAAATTCCATTTTCATTAGCGTATTTTTTTAATTCGAAAAATTGTTTATATGCAATAAATTGGCACCATTCAATAAATAAGATTTCATTTTTATATTTCGAAAAATCATATTTTGAATAAGAATATGCAGCATATTTTTCTTCTTTATCCCACTTATCCCAATCTAAATAATTATTTTTTTCAAATAATACTTTAAATTTAGCATAATTAACGCACCATTTATTTTTTTCAATAAAATCTAAAAATTCTTTACTCTTTAAATCTTTAGTTTTTTTGAATGCTTCTTTTAAATATTTTTCTTTATGTAATCTTGCATTATAAAAATCTACTAAATTTTTATCTTTATTAAAATCTTCATATTTAGATAAATATTTATGTTCTTGTAACCATTTTAAAGAAATATAGCAAGTGTCTAAAGCACTTCCACATTCGCTTTGATATGGACTTGAACCATATCCTACTGGATTAAGTGGCAATAATTGCCATATTTTTATATTTGATTTTTTAAGTAAATCAACAAACTCATATGCACTTTCGTAGAAATCACCAACTCCCAAAGAAGAAGGTAAACTAGAAATAGGCATTAAAATTCCTGTACATCTCATAATATTAATATTATATCTAATTTAAAACCCTATTAAAATATTAAATTATATAATTATTATTGTTATAAAATAAATTAAAAGTAGAATATTAACGAGAAAAATTGTATTATATTATGGTTATTTTTGTTTAAGGAGGATTAACTTATGAATATGAGAAATGTTGCAATTATTGCGCACGTTGACCATGGTAAAACTACTTTAGTTAATCAATTATTAAAATATAGTCAAACATTTAGAGAAAATGAAAAAATTGAAGATCGTGCTATGGATAGTAATGCTATTGAAAGAGAAAGAGGAATTACAATCTTAGCAAAAACAACTTCAGTTAAATACAAAGATTATAAAATCAACATCATGGATACTCCAGGACACGCAGATTTTGGTGGCGAAGTTGAAAGAATCATGAAAATGGTTGATGGATGTTTATTATTAGTTGATGCTTTTGAAGGTACTATGCCTCAAACTAGATTCGTTTTAAAGAAAGCTTTAGAAAATCATGTAAAACCAATTGTTATTATTAATAAAGTTGATAGACCAAATGCAAATCCTGCAAAAGCTGTCGATGAAGTATTACAATTATTTATTGAATTAGGTGCTCCAGATGAATTTTTAGATTTTAAAGTTGCATATACAAGCGCTTTAAATGGAACTTCTTCACTTTTCCCTGATTTAGCGTCTCAAAAAGAAGGAATGGATGCTTTATTTGATTTAATCATTAGCGAAATTCCAGAACCTAAAGTTGAATTAGAAGGACCAACTCAACTTCAAGTTGCATTATTAGATTATAATGATTACGTTGGAAGAATGGGTATAGGTAGAGTTCAAAGAGGCGAAATCAAATTAAATCAACAAGTTGTTTGCTCAAGAAATGATGGCACTACTAAAGGATTTAAAGTATTAAAATTATTTGGTTATCAAGGTTTAAAAAGAGTTGAAATTGAAAGTGCTAAAGCTGGTGAAATTGTCGCTTTTGCTGGTCTAGCAGATATTAACGTTGGAGAAACAATTTGTGATCCAAGTAAAGTTGAAGCTTTACCTTTAATTCATATTGATGAACCAACTCTTCAAATGACATTTGGAACTAATTCTTCTCCTTTCTCAGGACAAGATGGAAAATTATTAACAGCAAGACAAATTGAAGATAGATTAATGAAAGAGAAAGAGAAAGATGTTTCTTTAAAAGTTGAACGTATTCAAAATAGTGAGTCTTGGGTTGTTTCTGGAAGAGGTGAATTACATCTTGGTATTTTAATTGAAAACATGAGAAGAGAAGGTTATGAATTAGAAGTCTCACGTCCTCAAGTTATTATTAAAGTTGAAGATGGTGTTAAAAAAGAACCTTATGAAGATTTATCAATTGAAGTACCAAATGATTTCGTTGGTGATATTATGACTTCTTTAGGTGAAAGAGATGCTGAATTAATTGATATGGATGCAAATGATAATACCACTAAAATTAATTATGTTATTCCATCAAGAGGATTAATTGGATTTGTCTCTAATTTCTTAACATTAACTAAAGGTTATGGAATTATATCTCATACATTTAAAGAATATCGTGAAATTTCAAAAGGTAAAATTGGAGAAAGATCAATTGGTGTTTTAGTTGCTACAGCAACTGGACAAGCAACTCCATATGCAATTCAACACGTTGAAGATAGAGGAACAATGTTTATTCTTCCAGGAATTGATGTTTATGAAGGTATGATTGTTGGAGAAAATAAATACGATAGCGATTTAAGTGTTAACGTTTGTCAAACTAAAAATTTAACAAATCAAAGAAGTTCAAATAAAGATCAAACTGTTGTCTTAAAAACTCCAAGAAAATTAACTTTAGAAGCATGCTTAGATTACATTAACGTTGATGAACTTGTAGAAATCACTCCAAAAACATTTAGAATGAGAAAGAAAATTTTAAATGACGCTGAAAGAAAAAAATACGAAGCTAAGCAAAGAGCTTTAGAAGGCGAAAATTAATATAAAATTAAAAGAGCACTTATAGTGCTCTTTTTTTTACTTAATTAAATATTAAAACTTTTATCATAAAATAAAAAATGTGGACTTACCACATTTTTAGTATTAATTATTATTTGCTTGTTTCAGGAACGACAATATCATTAGAATCATCATCGATTCCAATGTGCTCCTCTCTTACGTTTATAGAATAAATAATAGTAACAACAATAAGTGCTAACATTATAGCAATAACAACAATATTAAGAATACTCATAATCAATAATACCTCCTAACATGCATTATTATATAAAGAAAAAGTATTTTAAAAACATGAAACCGGTTTCATAAATTGTGAAACCGGTTTCACAAAAAATGAAAACGGTTTCATATTTTTTTTACAATAAATAAGTATATTATATACATGTCTTTAAAGACAACGATTGGAGGAATTATTAATTATGTTAGAAAAATTATTTAATGAATTAGAAAAAACTGAAGAAAATAACAACGAAATCTACGAAACAGAAAATACAAAAGATAATGTTATTTACATTTATAATTATTTAAACAATAACGATATATTCTAATTAAATTGAAAAATAAAACTGACTTAAATAAGTCAGTTTTTTTATTCTATTGATTTTAAAGATTCTGCCATTGGAACTTTTTTAATTTTACGAGTTATATAGATATTAACAACAAATGCAGTAAGTAAAGAAATTATAATTGCATAAAAATAACTTATTCCATAAATTGTGTAACTATAAGAAACAAGTTCAGTTCTATTAGTATATAAAACAATAAATTCCAATGGATATCCTAAGAATAATCCTACAATAGACCCAATTAATGTTAATATCATAATTTCATATATTAAAGATTTTCCTATTTCTATTAAATTAAAACCTAAAACTCTTAAAGTCGCAGTTTCTCTAATTCTTTCTTTAAAATTTAAAATTGCTAAATTAACTAAAACAATTACCGCTAAAATTATAGCGAATACTTTAATTGTATTAGTCATTGTTTTAATTGAAGAAACATAACTTTCAATTTTATCATTAGTTTCTTTTTTAGATAATATTGTCTCTACTTTTATATTGTCATTTTTATTTATAAGATTAATAGTTTCATTAATTTTATCATTATCTTTAAGCATAATAGTAGCTGCATTAGCATTTTGATGCAAAGAATTAAATAAAGGATCTTCTATATATAAAAATATTCCTTTAAAAGAAAACGAATAAAAAGAAAAAGCAATTTTACATTTATAAGTATTAGAATTTATTTTAAATTCTATTTCATCTCCAACCTTAGCGTTTATTTTTTCTAAACTAGATTCTGAAATTCCTATTTCATTATTATTCCATTCATGTCCATTATCATATTTAAATCCTTCTGATTCTTTAGAAATATAATAATAATTTAAAGAATATTGATTATCTTTTAAAATAGTAGCACTACCTACTCCATATTCGTTAACCTCTTTAATATTATCAATTTTTAATAATTCATCCTTATTTGAGTCAAAAGGTACATTTAAAGAATATGTTAAATTTAAATCTCCATTTACAAAAGAAGTTAAATCTAAATTAATTCCATAATTTAAAGTATCTTCAACTCCAAATCCACATATTAAAAGTCCAGTGCATCCCATAACTCCTACAATAACCATTATCGATTTATTTAAATGTACTTTAATATTTCTTAATGCCATCATTAAAGAGGTATTTTTAATAAATGTTTTTTTCTTTTTAAATTTAATTTTAGGAGAAGGTATTCTCATTGATTCAACAGGAGTTAAATTTAATTCTTGTCTTATTAAAACATAAGTTAAAAAAGTTACTAAAATAATTATAATAGATACAATTATTAAGCCTGCTAAATAAGGGAAAGAATAATTCATACTAGGTAACGAATATAAAATATCATACTTAATATTCATAATTCTAGGAAGTAATAATGGACCTATAATAAATCCTAAAATTACTCCTATTAAAGTAATAATATTCATCATAACTGAATAAAAAGTAAGAATATTAATTTTAGAATATCCTAAAGCTTTTAATGTTCCAATTTGAGTTCTTTCTTTTAATAATAATTGAGTAATAGTGGTTAAAACTACTAAAATTGCTACAACAAAAAATATTAAAGGGAAAGAAAGTGCAAGCATTTGGGATTGTTTTAAGTCATTTATAATTGTAGAACATGAACTTAAATCATCTCTTTTTTGTAATAAAATTAAATTGTTATTTTCTTTTGATAAAAAATATTCTCTAATTCCATTTAATATTTCATCGCTTAAAGAAGAATCATTTAACTTAATAACAATTTGATCATAAAAATTTTTTAATTCATCTAATTCATAACCATTATTTAAATTTCTATTAATTTCTTTAAATTTTGAAGAAATGCTTTGTGTAATATAAGATTCGTTTTCTTTGCTTAAATTCTTTTTAAGTCTTTTTTCACTTACTGAGTCTAATCCATTACTAATAAATAAATTTAAAGTTTCGTTAAGATACGAAAAAGTTAAATTCTCTTCTATTCTATTTAATATTAATTTTTCAAATAAAATTTTAGACATTAAAAAATTACTATTAGAAAAATTTCCATTTTCAATATTTTCTGCATGACGCATTGTTCCAGTAATTTGAACATTAAAATCTATTTTAGATGAAGATTTATTCATCAATAAGTCTTTTAAAATACTAGGAAGAGATTTTCTAAGCATTGAAGAATCACTATTTGTAATCGCATTATTAAAAGTAATTCCAAGATCACTGCTCCCTAAATAATAAACTATTAAATCTTTTACTTTATCATTTATTTTTAACTCATCTTCTCCAATAAGCAAATCAATTAAAGATTCAAGTTGAGTTTCTGAAAAACTTAAAGTTATGTAATCACCTATTTCATATTCTTTTCCTAATAATTTTTGAGATTCTAAAACAGTCTCATCTATTAAAAAGAAATTTATATTGTCACTTGCAGATATAGTATTTAATTCATATGGAGATGAAATTGAAGGAATTTTATCATAAATTAAAGCATTTAAATTTTTATCATTAAATTTAAAAGATGGAATATAAATTCTTTTTTCATAAGTTCCTTTATCTTTTATAATGTCTTCTATTTTTAATAAATCTTCATCAATATCACTTTCTAAATCAGGGATATATGTTGAATAAATATCTCCCATATTAGTAGAAGTAAAAACATAATTAATACGACGATTAAATTCAGTATAATTAGCTTCAAGTCCAATAAATAAAGTTACACTTGTTGCAATAATAAAAATAATTGCTAAGAATTGTTTAATATTTTTAAAAATATCTCTAAAACATTTTTTTAAAAGTACTCTAGATGATTTCATTATCTTTACCATTCAATCTCTTTTGCAGATTTTGGGTTATCTATTTTTTCATTTTTAAAAATAGTACCATCTTGTACTTGAATTAATCTATCTGCAATAACACTAATTGCTTTATTATGAGTAACAATAATAACAGTTTTATTATTTTTCTTACAAATTTCATATAATAAATCTAAAATTTGTGCACCAGTTTTACTATCTAATGCACCTGTAGGTTCATCACATAATAATAAGTCTGGATTTTTAACTAAAGCACGAGCAATTGCAACACGTTGTTGCTCTCCACCTGAAAGTTGTGCAGGGAAATTGTTACATCTTTTTTCTAAACCAACTCTTTTTAATATTTCATCAACATTTAATGAATTCTTATTTAAAGAAGCTGCTAAATATACATTTTCTCTAGCAGTTAATGAAGGCATTAAATTATAAAATTGAAAAACAAAACCTACTTTATTTCTTCTAAATAAAGAGAGTTCTTTATCGTTCATTTTAGTAACATCATTTCCAAAAAATAAATATTCTCCACTAGTAGCATTATCCATTCCACCTAAAATATTTAATAAAGTGGATTTACCAGCACCACTTGGACCTAAAATAACAACTAATTCACCTTTATTAATTTCAAAATTAGCATCTTTTAATGCCTCGATTAAAATTTCACCCTTTTTAGAATTACCATATATTTTTTTAATGTTTTTAACAATAATCTTATCGTTAATTTCCATTTTAACTCCTTATAATAAAGGTGCTATTACACGTAATAAACTCCATCCAAGTCTTTTTATCCAACTTGCATTAACATATTTATCTTTTTCTTGTAAAGTAGAAACTTTTTCCATTTCTTTAAAGCTATTGACCATTTTAAGAATTTGTTTATCTTTATAAATACAAACGCTCATTTCAAAATGTAAATAAAAACTTCTAAAGTCAAAATTACAAGTTCCAG
>CAZDPH010000034.1:0-8526 GCA_964507285.1 uncultured Staphylococcaceae bacterium
AGTTTTACTCCATCCATGTTCTTTTAATAATTCTAAATGTTTTTCACTTGTATTTCTTGCACCATCATATGCAGTATTACACTCTACAACAGTTGCATTAAGTTTATTTATAATATCTTTCCAAAATTCCGGTTTTAAAAAGTTTTGGTTACCTTTTTCTCCTGAATGAATTTTTGCTGCAATATTACCGTTTAATTCAAGACCAAGTAAATTATATAATTTACAAACTTCACTAGAAGTAATATTTCTTGAAAAATAAACTTTTGATTTCATTTTTACCTCCTTAACTTTAATAATTATATAACTATTTAATCAAATTTAAATAAAATTTAATCTATTTTTTTAATATTAAAGTGATATAATGAAATTGTATATTAAATAAAAGGGGAGAAATATAATATGCTATTTAATATTTACGGCGAGTTTTCCTATATGCAATTAATAGGTTGGGCTCTAGCTTTTTGTGGCTTAGTCGTTTGTAACGAGCTTGCAAGAAGAACAAAAACTGGTGGAATTATTTTCTTCTTAGGTATCCCAGCAGCTTTAACAATTTATTTTATTGTTTTAACTATTTGGGGCAATTTAGATCCAAATTCTTGGGCAGCAAGTAACTGGACCTTTACTAAGATGAACTCATGGTTCCATTATGCAAAACTTTATGCTGCTACTGCTGGTTGTATTGGATTTATGATGATTAAATACGGCTGGGGTATTGGTAAAAAGAATTGGTTTAAACCTTTTCCATTCTTAATTGTTGCTATTAACATTTTAATTGCATGTGCTAGTGACTTTGAAAGTGCAATAAAAGGTGCTCAAGCTGCTACAACTGTAGCAGGTCAAGGCTGGTGGAAATCCAGTGAAGGTGTTTGGTTATACGGTGGTTGGTGGAACACTGTAAATGGAATTGCAGGTTTAATCAATATCGCTTGTATGACTGGATGGTGGGGTATTTATACTTCAAAAGGTAAAAAAGATATGTTGTGGCCAGACATGACATGGGTTTACATTATTGCTTATGATGTATGGAACTTTGAATACACATACAATAACTTACCAACTCATGCTTGGTATTGTGGATTAGCATTACTTTTAGCACCTACATTTGCTAACTTCTTCTGGAATAAAGGTGGATGGATTCAAAATAGAGCAAATACTCTTGCAATTTGGTGTATGTTTGCACAAGTTGTTCCTTATTTCCAAGATCAAGAACCATTCTCAGTTGTTACATCTGTTTATGGACAAGGTGCAACAATTGCAGTTGCTACTGGAGATGTAGCTCCAGCTAGTGCAAATCCTACTGCACAAGGTGTTCTTGCAGTATTAGCTCTTGCAATTAACATTCTAGCTTTAACTGCTATTATAGTAAGAGCAGTTAAAACAAAAACAAATCCTTATAAATTCGAAATTTTCAAAGATCAAAAAGATTTCATTGAAGCTTACGAAAGAAGAGAAATTGTTGAAGAAAATAAATAAAGCTAAAAAAGAATCAGTATTAACTGATTCTTTTTTCAAACTTTTAATAATAAGTCGATAAATATTTTATAGTATTGGATTTTCAAAATGTCCTGTTGTAATTTTAAAATTTAAGTCATCTTTTGAATAATCATTATTAAATACTTTTTTACAAATAAAATCACATTCGTTAATACTTTCATTTGTAAAATAAATAATTCCACTAGAAATATTCATACTTTTTATTTCGTTAATTTTATCTAATAAATATAATATTTTGCTTGATAATAATCTTGTAGTACATGCTTCATCTTGAATTAATGAATATTGATTATTAAAACCATCTAATAAATAATATTCATTTTTCTTACATAAATTACAATGATCTTTTTCTTCTTTTTCCATATTTGCAATAGGGCAAGATTTCATTATCATTAAGTCAATTTTCCCATATATTGGTAAAGAAACTTTTGGATAATGTTTATAATTTTCATAATATTTATTTAACATCATATTTATATGAATTTTATCTAATTCATAAGATAAAATAACATCTTTAACTCCTAAACTATAAATAAAATCTAATGAATAAAAATTTACTAAGTTAAAATAAGGTGAAGTAATAATATTTTCTTTTGAATCTAATACTTTTAAATAAGGAATAATAGAATTTTTAGAAACATTAATATTATTATGATGTTCAATTCTATTTAATGAATAATAAATTCTTGAATCATTTTTATATTTATTAAATAAAATTCTATTATTAATAAAAATTCTTTTAAAAGGATATTTTAAAACTATATTTAATTGTTCTTCATTTTCAACTTGTACTGAAAAAGAAAAGTCTTCTTTTCTTGTTATAATATTACTTGTTTTAAATTCATGAATATTATTTAAAGAATAATTATTAAAATTAATATCTATTTTATTAATTTCATCAATTAATTCTCTTCTTAAATTATTTAGATACTTTAATGAAATAAATGCATTTTCATCTAATTTAATATCTATTTTATTTAAAAAATATTTTGTTTCTCCAAGTTTAC
The DNA here is from genome assembly GCA_964507285.1 of uncultured Staphylococcaceae bacterium. GTDB lineage: Bacteria > Bacillota_I > Bacilli_A > RFN20 > CAG-826 > Onthovivens. Next base: position 2,502 of record CAZDPH010000034.1, read on the forward strand.
TTAATTTATCTATGATATCTTCTTTTTTAATTGGTTTAGAATTACTTTTTTCTATTACATTACCTTTAATAATTATTAAATGATTAAAATAATTGCATTTAATAATTAAATTTTGGTTAATAAATGCTTCTACTTCTATATTTAATGGGATTTTTCTTTCATCTTTAATTTTTAATATAATATCATCATTTAATTTTTTTGATGTTGTTTTTATTACTTCGTCATTTATTTTTGCTTTTATTTTATAAGATTTAATTTTAACAACATTTCCTTTTTTAGCACTTTTAACATCTTTGGAATTTAAATATATTTTTTGAACTTCTTGACCAGTTTGAAAATTATTATTTATTCTAATTCCATCAAATAAATATAAATCATTATCTAACTTTATGTATAAATAATCTTTTTCAATTTTTATAACTTTTCCTAAATGAATTCCTTGATTAGAAGATGTTTCTTGATTTAATATTTTTGTTCTTGATTCATTAAATAAAAAAGATTTAGAAAATCCTCTATTAAATAAAGATTTCATATCTTCAATTTCTTTATTTAAATCAATATCTTTATTATTGTAAATTGAATCTAGAGCTTTTCTATAAGAAGATACGACTTGATAAACATATTCTTCTCTTTTCATCCTACCCTCAATTTTTAATGAATCAATTCCAATTTCAATTAATTTATTCAAATATTCAATATCACAAATATCTTTTGTAGAAATTCCAAATTTAGATGACTTTTTGTTATTTCCAACAATTCTCATCTCATTTCTACAAGGCTGAGCACATTTTCCTCTATTACCACTTCTATTTCCTAAAAAAGAGGACATTAAACAATTTCCAGAATAAGAAACACATAATGCTCCATGAACAAATACTTCAACTTCTACACCTAATTCTTTTATCTTTTTAGCTTCTTCTATAGAAACTTCGCGAGCTAAAACAATACGTTTAAATCCTAAATCAATTAACGCTCTTGCTTCATTAACATTATGACAATTTAATTGAGTAGAAGCATGCATAATCAAATCTGGATAAGTTTTATGTAAATAATATGCTAATCCTAAATCTTGAATTAAAACTGCATCTACATCATTTTTATATAAAAAATCAATAAATTCAATTGCATCAGAAAATTCATCATCAAATATTAAAGTATTTACGGTAACATTAATTTTAACATTATGTAAATGTGCATATCTAATTAAGTCTTTAAATTCTTCATTTGTAAAATTACTTGCATAGCTTCTAGCAGAAAATGCTTTTCCACCCATATATATTGCATTACATCCTGCGTTAATTGCAGCATAAAAACTTTCTTTACTTCCAGCAGGTGCTAATAATTCAATTTCTTTATATTTTTTATTCATATTTACCTTATTTATTAATTAAATGGTGGATAAGAAGGGATTTGAACCCTCACGAATTTCTTCATAAGCTTCTGAGACTTAAGCGTCTACCAGTTCCGCCACTTATCCATTATATATATTTTATCTAAAATTATCTTATAATTCATCAATATGTTCATGAATTAATGGATTAACATGAATTAAACAATGTTTTACAGAAGGAATTTCTTTTAAAATTTCTTCTCTTATATTTTCAATTACATCATGAGCATCTTTTAAAGACATTTCTTCTTTAATTGTAACTTCTATTTCTAAGTAAATGTAATTAGCAACAACTCTACTTCTTAAAGCATCTATATGATCTATTTTATTATTAGAATAAATAATTTTAGAAATTAATTTTTCTTCTTCTTTAGAACAGCTTCTATCTAATAAATTTTTAGAATTAGAAATAATAATTTTACTAGATCCAATAATCATAATTAATGCAATTAAAATAGATGCGATAGGATCTAAAATTTTTAAATAATTATTTGAAGAAAAAATATAAATTATTGATAATGAAACTAAAGAAATTAAAGTAGAAAATGAATCTAATAAATGATCTATAGATTGAGTTTTTAAAATAGGAGAATTAGTAATTTTAGAACATCTAAATGTATAAATAAAAATAATTAATTTAATAAATAAAGCAATTAAAGATACAATAATCGCTATTAAAAAAGAATTATTATCATTTTTTAAATACGATTTATTAATTATTGAATTAAATGAGGTATAAATTAAAATTAAAGAAGTGAATAAAATAACCATTCCAAAAATCAAAGATACCAAATTTTCTATTTTTTTATGTCCAAATTGATGATCTTGATCAGCTTTTTTTGATGCTTGTTTACCTGCAATAAAAGCTATAAGTGATGTTAATAAATCTCCAAATGAATCAAATCCATCAGAAATTAAAGCACTAGAAAAACTAATAAAGCCTCCAATAAGTTTTAAAATAGTTAATAAAATATTAACTAAAAATTCTATAAAAGTAACTTTAGAAACAGTTCTTGAATATTTATTTTCTTCAATCATTCTATTATTATAAAACAAAAAATAAAGATAGATATAACTAACATTTTAAATATTAAAAAAGATTAATTAAAACAATCTTTTAAAATTATAAAGTACCAAAAATTCTATCTCCGGCATCACCAAGTCCTGGAATAATATATCCTTTTTCATTTAATTTTTCATCTAATGCACATAAATATAATTCGACATCTGGATGATCTTTTAAAACTTTATTTACACCTTCTGGAGCTCCTACTAAGCAAAGTAAACGAATATTTTTATATCCTTTACTTTTTAAAATAGAAATAGCATCACTACTACTACCCCCAGTTACAAGCATTGGATCACAAAGTAATACTAATGGATTTTCACATTTAGGTAATTTGCAAAAATATTCAACAGGTTTTAAAGTTTTTTCATCACGATATAATCCAATATGGCCAATTTTAGCAGTTGGAAGCATATTAATAACTCCATTACTCATGCCAAGTCCTGCTCTTAAAATAGGACAAACAATTAAAGAATATTCTAAATGTAATTTATCAATTTCAGCACCTGTTGGAGTTTTAATTTTTTCTCCTGAAGAAACGACTTTTAAATCCTTATAAACTTCAAAAGTCATTAAAGATGCAATTTCATCAAGTAATGTTCTAAAATCCTTTGAATTTGTTGTTTCGTCTCTCATTTTATTTAATTTCATTGTTATTAATGGATGATTTACTAAATGTAACATATTTATTCCTCCTTATTGTCATCTTCTAGTCTTTTTTCTTTCATTCTTAAAGTCTCACTTTCACTTGGAACTTCAGGAATTTTACCATCTATATACATTTTACTTATTATTGAATCATTAACATTTTTAAGTTTCTTTTTTATAGGCATTAAAGCTGAATTAATTTGACTAATAAACGCACTTTCTTTAGATTCATAAACAATTTTATCTTTTCTATTTAATTTAAATTGTTCATAGTTAATATATGCATTATATAATTTACCTTGTTTAGATAATTTAATTGATAAAATAACTGAATTTATAAAATCAACTATCAACAATGAAAAATAACATCCTAATAAAAAAGTCATTTTCCAAACATTTAAATTTAAAAAGCCTATTAAATAATTTATGAAAGGTCTTAATCCAAACCAATATGCTACTCCTGCAATAAGCCATAATAAAGAGAATTGAGGACATATTATCCCCATAATATTGCCTTTAAGTTTAGAATAATCCCATAATCTAATATGTAAACCTTTGACAAATATTAATCCACCTATAAATTCAATTAATGTCATCGCGATTCCTATTAATAAAATAGCGATTATTGAAACATATATGAAATCTAAATTTCCAATTGGTTTTTCATAATTACCATAGTGTAATTCATAAATATTTGGATAAGTTCCTTCTTTAGTTAAATATGTAAAACATAATTCACTTATTAAATGTAAAGCACATAATCCAAATCCATATAAAGGAATGCAAGGACCTTTTAAAAAACCTGGGTTAATCCATTTTTTCATAGAAAAAAATCTTCTATAAAAAATTTCTAATATCCATCCAGAAAAAGATCCAATTATAAAAATGTAAATATAAGTCAAAAAAATACCAAAAGGTTTTGACATTTGAATTTCATTAATGTTATTTAAAATACATATAAAACTCATATTTTATTTATTATAAAATAAATCTTATAATTATTAAATAAAATTATTAATTTTTTAAAAATAACTTGCATTTAAATTCTCTTTATTATATACTTTATGAGCGATGGGCATTTAGCTCAGCTGGGAGAGCATCTGTTTGACGTACAGAAGGTCATAGGTTCGATCCCTATAGTGCCCACCATTTAAAATATTACGCGATTAATTCGCGTTTTTATTTTGCTTAATTTTAAAAAAGGATTTGATTATTCAATCAAATCCTTTTCTTCTTTTTTAGAATAAATAATATATTCTATATTATTTTCTTTTGATAATTCTACCATTTGATTATATATTTCATTTCTTAAATATGTTTTATTTTCAGAATATGATAATTCTTTTTTTGGTAGAACCATCTTCCCAACATAAATAACTTTTTTAGGTTTTTTTAATAATTTTCTTTTTTTAAAAACAGTTACAACAGGTAAACAAGGAGCATCAAATTTTGTAGGATATCCAAAACTTGTATCGATAAATGGACGTATTTTCGTATAAAAAGGCCAAATATGAGCTTCTGGAAAAATAACTACATGTTCTCCTCTTGAATTTAAAACTTTTAATGCTTTTAAAAAATTAATAGATTGTTTTGTAGTTAAAGGCAATGGAAGATATCCTAAAGCATTTGTAATATTTCTAATAAAAGAAATTCCTAAAGTATTTGGTAATCCAACCACTCCACCTCTTTTTTTTAATACTAAGGCTTGAATTTTAAAAGCATCGGAATTATTTACATGGTTTCCATAAATAAAACCACCTTTATGGTTTTCATTACAATATTTTTGAAATTCTTTATAATTATCTTTTCCTTTAACAGTATATCCGGATAAAAATAAATATAAAGTTAAAATTCCTTTAGCAACTATTTTATATAAAACATCACACCAAAATCTTTTAAACTTATTTCCTCTAGTGTAGTCATAATTATCTAAAAATTTATTAACATCTTTTTTACATAATTTTATATTACCAAAATCATCGTTTAATTCATCCGTGTAATAATAAGTAAGGGTATTATTATTTTTTATTTTTTTTATCATTTAAACCTCTTAAAGCACTTTTAGATGAAATTTTTCCATCATGTGTAATTTTATCCCATGTTGTTCTTTTACTTTTATGAAGTAGTCCATCAAAAAAAGCAAAAACAAAATCTGAAAAGAAAGGCAAAAAAGTTCCATAAACTTTTAATCTATTTTTAAAATTAAATTTTAAATAAACGTTTGAAATAATAAAAACAATCATTGAAGTAATAATAAATGGAATATCTAATAAGAGAAAATAAATAATTGCATAATACCCCATTTGTAATGGTATCATTTGATCTATAAATTCTTTAAAATATATCATCATTATTAAACTTGCAATAAAGAATCCAAAAGCAAATATAAACGCTAATAAAAGTAATACAATCATTGCAATTAAAGGATAGATAGAAACATTATACTCGAATAAAGATAATCTATATTTTTTCTTATTTAAAGCTTTATAATCATAATCTTTTGTTTTAAATCTTTTTCTATTTTCAAAAAAGCCCCAAACCCATCTAATGTGTTGTTTATGAACTGTTTTAAATTTAGTAGGCTGCTCATCAAAATATTGAGCAATAGGATAATAATGCATTGAAATGTTATGATAATAACAATAACAGGTTAACTCAACATCTTCAGTCATTCCATCAAATATCCAAGCACCAATATTATCAATAATATCTTTATCTATATAATAACCTGTTCCAGTTAAAATAACTTTATTAAACATTTTTGATCTGCCTTTAGAAGTAAATTGATTCATAAAAGCAAATAAAGTAGCACTACATGCACTAATCCAATTTGAGTTAGAATTTGTAAAATTTCTATAGCCCATTCCAACTTTATATCCTTGATTTTTACAATCATTCATTAATGTTAAATAATGTCTAGA
>CAZDPH010000035.1:0-8454 GCA_964507285.1 uncultured Staphylococcaceae bacterium
TCCATTAGATTCTTTTTTTATTTTAAAATATTTATCAATTAATTCATTTTCTAAAGAAACCGCTGCTAAAACAATTAAATTTTCTTTTTTTTGAAAATATCGATAAATTGTTGCTTCTCCTACATTAGATTTTTTAGCAACATCAGAAATTAATACCTTTTCAATACCTTCTTTTAAAAATAATTGTTTTGCAATTTCTATAATCTCATTTTTCTTTTCAATTAATGATTTTGCCATTTTACTACCTCAGCTTGATAGTTTATCTATCAATATTATATTGAAAGCGCTTTCAAAAGTAAATAACTAATTTTAAAGAACAATTATTTTCTTATATAATAATTTTATGAAAATAATTGATGCACATGAACATTTCTTTGATAATTTTAGTTTGGAAGACACTAAAAAATATTTATTAGATTCAAATAAAAAATATAATATAAAAGGTTCTTTAATATCTTTTTCTTTTAATGAAAGAATTAATCATTCTCCTTTTAATAATGATTATAAAAATGCATTAGATTTTACTTTATCTTTTTGTAAAGAACATCATAATTTTAAAATGTTAATTTGGTTTTTGCCTAGAAGTTTCAATGATATTAATTATTTAGATAATTTTATTAATAAAAATAAAAAATATATAAAAGGATTAAAATTTCATCCATATTTATCGGAACTTGGAATAGACTCTAAAGAATGTATTCCTTTTATTGAACTTGCAAGAAAATATTCTTTACCAATTTTAGTACATACTGCATTAGATGAATTTTCTAATATATCAAGATTAGAGAACGCCGCTATTACAAATAAAGATATTAATTTTATAGCAGCACATTTAGAATTAGAATCCAATAATAAATATTGTCTAGAAGTAATAAAAAGAAATAAAAATATTTATGGAGATACAGCGTGGGTAAAAATGGAAAATTTAAAATACGCTAAAAAATTAAAGATAATTAACAAAATTATTTTTGGTACAGATAATCCAATTGATGAAGATGAAACTTTATCTAATAAGATATATTTAGATTATTTTCAAAATTCAATTAAATTATCTAAAAGAGACTATAAAAAAATAATGTATAAAAATGCTTTAAAAATATATAAGATCAAATTAAAAGAATTTAAATGATTTTATAAATAAAAAATTAATGAAGCAATGTGCTTCATTAATTTTATTTTAATAATTCATAAATTAATTTTATAAAATGAATATGACAAGTATCTCCATCATCACATTTTCCTCCATTAGATGATGAAGAAGAATTTCCCCAAATTGATAAAATAACTATTGTTAAAATAATTATTACTATTAACAAAATTAAACAAAAAATTAATATTTTTTTAACTTTTGGGCTACTTCCATCTTCAATTTTTATTTCTTCTTTTTCTATATTATTTTCTTCCATTTTCATTATTCTCCTTGTTTTCTAGATTTAAATTACTATCATCAAAATAAATACTTCCTTTTTTCTTTAATCTTAAAGTTAAATCAAGCATTACAACAATTAAGAAAGTATGAACAATTGAAGTTAAGAATCCACTTAAAGTACGTGTTCCAAAAATAATCTCATAGCTATAGCCTAATCTATAAGTAAAAATTAAACTTGATAAAGGAATTTTTACAATTAAAAAAGTTAAAAGTACTGAAGATGCTATTAAATAAATACGATATGCATTATTAAAATTATTCTTTTTATATTTTTTAAATATTAAAACACTTAATAAAATATAAATAATTCCTAGTATTGTAAATAAAGAACAAATTAATGTTTTTAATGTAGGAGTAAATTCATATTTCTTACTTGTTTGAGTATAAGAAAATGTATCATGAGTTAATGTAAAAGTAACTACTATCATTAAAAATAAAAATATTAATATTGATAATACAATTGGATATTTTTTATCTACTTTTAATTTAAATAATAATTTATATATAAAATAAGGTACAAATCCTTCTAAAAAAGCAGGTATGGAATATAAAAAATCATAACTTCCTCCTTGAGGAACAAGTATTGCACCAAAAAAATCAACTAAAAATCCAATTAATCCTCCCCATAAAGGGCCTAAAAATAAGCTTGAAAAAATAATAACACTAACCGCTAAAGAAACTTTTAAAAAAGGTAATCCAAAAATAGCAGGTAAAGATAAAAATCTACTTAATAAGATTCCAAGTGCAATAAATAACGCACTATATGTTATTTTATGTAACAAAGTTAATTTATTCATATTAATAATTTTTTAATTTCTTTTTTAAATCTCTTTCAATATCTCTATTTTTAATTGTTTCTCTTTTATCATAAAGTTTTTTACCTTTAGCAAGTGCAATTTCAACTTTTGCTAAACCTTTATGAAAATAAATTTTAGTAGGAATTAAAGTATATCCTTCTTTTATAATTTTATTATTTAATTTTAATATTTCAATTTTATGCAATAACAACTTTCTACTTCTTAATGGATCATGATTAAATACTGTAGATTTATCATATTCAGGAATATTCATATTAATAATAAAACATTCATTATTTTTAATTAAACAATAAGAATCATCAATAGAACAATGATTATTTCTTAAAGATTTAATCTCGCTTCCAAGTAAAGAAATTCCACATTCTAAATAATCACTTAAAAAATAATTAAAGTGAGCTTTTCTATTTGTTGTGACAATTTTAATATTTTCTTTTTCCATTAATTATCTTCCTAAATAAAAATCTAAAGTTAAATCTAAAGCATATTCAAAATCATATTGATATCTATATCCTAATTCACTTTCAATTTTAGTAGTATCAATTGCAAATCTAGTTTCATTAACTTTTCTATCATCAACAAAATTAATTAGTTTAGAAGATTTTCTCATCTTCTTAATAATTAATTTAGCAATTTCTAAAGAAGAATGTTCTTCATGAACCGCTACATTATATGCTTCTCCTTTTTTACCATTTCTTAAAATTAAATCAATAGCACGAATTAAATCATATACATAAATAAAATCTCTTCTATTAGATCCATCTCCAAAAATAGGCACTTCACTACTATTATTAGCTCTAAATATTACGCGTGGAATAAGTTTATCGTGAGCTTGATAAGGTCCAAAAGCTGTAGATGGTCTAGAAATTGTATAATCTAAATCATTTACTAAAGAATGCATTTTTAAATATTCTTCTGCATGAACTTTACTTAAAGCATATGGATTAGTAGGATTAAATGAATCTGTTTCTTTAAAATATGAAATACCTTTATTTTCTCCATAAACTTGATAAGAAGAAACTTGATGAAATTTCTTAACATTATATTTAATTGATAATGTTACAAGATTAATTAAGCCTAATACATTAGTTCTATAAAATAATTCTGGATCTAAAAACGATTTATCAATACTAGTCTCTGCTGCTAAATTAATAACATAATCAAATTTTTCAACTCTAAAAATCTTTTCAATATCTTTTAATGAAGTTATATCTTCTTTATAAAATTTAAAATTTTTAAATTTAGAAAATTCTTTTAATAATTTAGTATTTGCACTATAACCACATTTATCAATAATTACAATTTTATCTTCTTTATATTTTCCTAAAAAATATTTAGTTAAATTACTTCCTATAAAGCCTAATCCACCAGTTATTAATATTTTCATACTTTTATCCTCTTTAAATATTATAAAGAAAAAATAATAAATAAAAATATTTATTTAATAAAGAAATTTAAAATTATTTAATCTTTTTTAAAAATAACGTTAAAGAATTTAAACATACTGTAATTGATGAAAGTGCCATTAACATTGAACAATACATTGGAGAAAGAATAATTCCAAAATAAGAAAAACATCCTGCTGCAATAGGAATACAAATTAAATTATAAATAAATGCCCAAAATAAATTAAAATAAATATTTTTTCTTATATTTTTAGATAATTTAATTATTTTAAAAATATCATTTAAATTACTTTTCATTAATATAAAATCACTACTTGCAAGTGCTATATCACTTCCTTTTGCAATTCCAATTCCTACATCACTTCTAGTTAACGCAATAGAATCATTAATTCCATCTCCTACCATCATTACTTTATATCCTTCTTTTTGTAATGAATAAATTACTTCATCTTTTGAAGTAGGTTTAACTTCACTAATAACTTCATCAATTCCTACTTCTTTAGCAACAAATTCTGCAACATTTTTATTATCACCAGTTAATAAAATAACTCGTTTAAATATCTTTTTAGCATTTAAAATAAAATTTTTTGATTCTTCTTTTAATTTATCTTTTAAATAAAAAATTGCTAAAACTTCTTTTTCATTATAAATAAAGATTGGTAATTCTCCTTTTAACGAAGATTCTTTTAATAATGAATCGTAATTAAGATTTTTATTAATAATTTTTAAATATTCATAGTTAGTACAATAAATAATTTCTTTATTTTTAAAACTTCCTTTAATTCCATAACCCGCTAAAGTTTCATTCATTAAAAAATTAGAATTAATTTTAGAGTTATCTTTTGATAAATAATTAGTAATTGCTTTAGCAATTGGATGTTCACTAAATTTCTCTATTGAATATATTTTAGATAATAAATCATTATATTCTTTATTGATGATATCAACTTTTAATGTTGATAATTCCCCTTCTGTAATTGTATTTGTTTTATCAAGTACTAAAGTATCAATATCTTTTATTTTTTCAATTGCTTCTCCATTTTGAACTAGTATATAATTTTTTGAAAATATAGATGATCCTACAAGTAAAGAAATTGGAGTAGCAAGTCCTAAAGCACAAGGACAAGAAATAACTAGAACTCCTACTCCAAAAGTAAATGCTTCATCAAAATAATTATTAAACATCATATTATTAATTAATGGAGAATAATTATTTAATATACCTAAAATTAACCAAGTAAAGAAAGTGATTAATGCTAAAACAATAACAATTGGGATAAATACTCTTGAAACTTTATCTACAATTCTTGTTAAAGGTGATTTCATATTTGAAGCATTTTCAACTTCTTTAATAATTTTAGATAATACATTATCTTCTTTTGATTTATTAACTAATATTTTTAAAGAAGATTCTTTATTAATTGATCCTCCAATTACATAATCATCTTCTTTTTTTAAAATAGGTAAAGATTCCCCAGTTAATAAAGATTCATCAACACTAGAAACTCCAGAAATAATAATTCCATCACAAGGAATAGTTTCTCCAGGTTTAATAAGTAAAATATCTTTAAATTGAATATTTTTACTAGGTATATCAATAATTTCATCATTTTTAATTAAATGTGCTATTTTAGGTCTTAAATTTATTAATTCTTTAATAGTGCTTTTAGCTTTATTTTTACTTAATTCTTCAATATATTTTCCAATAGATACAATTACTAAAATCATTGAAGCACTATCTAAATATAAATGAAAATGTTCATAATGATAGTTATGATTAATTAAAGTAGAAATAATAATATAAAAACTATAAATTAATGAAAATAAAGATCCTAAAAACACTAAAGAATCCATATTTAAATTAAATTTAATAAATGATTTAAATCCATTAATATAATATTTAAAAAATAATCCTATAATAATAAAAGATAATATTATTTGTAATCCACTATTATAATAGATTCCATATTCACTATTTTTAAAAATATCAGGAATTATATCACTATACATTCCTCCCATTCCAAAAAATAATAAAGGTATCATTAGTAATAAACCTATTATTATTTTTATTAATTTAGAATTATCTTTTTTTTCAAAATATAATTCTTCTTCATCATAATCTTTAATTAATTCATATCCAATTAAAGAAACTTCTTTTTGAAGAATAGAAAAATCTATTTCATCTTTAATAAATTCAACTTGACATGTATTATTCATTAAATTAACTGAAACGTTTTTAATTCCATCAATTTTTTTAATAGCATTTTCAACATTATTTTTACATGCTGCACAATGCATTCCTTTTACTTGATATTCTTTAGTTTTTAATTTCATTAATAGTGTTTCTCCTAATCTTGACTGAATGATATTTTTCAAGAATAGGATCTAAAAGATTGATATTTGTAAAATCTATGCATCTTGAAAACATATCTAATGTATTATTTAACATAGGTTCTTTTTTAGATGCAACCTTGATGCTCATACGAAGCATTTTTTGTTTGAATTTACTCATTTTTGAAATATCAATTCCACTAGGTAATAAATATAATCTAACATGATAATAATTTAATGCATTTGCAAGTATAACACCTTCTTTTTTAGAATCTGAAATTGGTTCAATTCCAGTTGCAATAATAAATATATCCTTTTTTGCTTTTTCCATTAAATCATAATATTTTAAAAATTTATCTAAATATCTAATTTTATTTCCTCTTAATGGAGAAATAAAAATAATCATATCAGATTCTTTAATTTGCTTCTTTTTTAATTTTTTAATAAAAACTACTTCAATTCCTGGAATTCTTCTTTCTATACTTTCTACATATTTTTTAGTAAATCCAGTTTCAGAGAAGTACACTAATAATTCTTTCATATCTATATTTTAGCAATCTTTTAATCGAAAATAAAATACTTAAATTATATTTATGTTGACATTTGAACAAGTGTTCAATTATTATATTGTTAAGGAGATATATTATGAATAATGAAAATATTATTAATGAAGAAAATATTTATGATATAAGTGATTTTTTTAAAATTTTAGGAGATTCAACTAGACTTAAAATTTTATGTGCATTAGATAATAATGAATTAACTGTCTCAGAATTATCAACAAAATTAGATATGACAATAAGCGCAGTATCACATCAATTAAAAATATTAAAATCTAATAAAATAGTTAAATTCAAAAGAGATGGAAAAAATATTTATTATCTATTAGATGATGAACATATTTCTTTATTAATTAATATTGCAAAAACTCATTTAGATGAAAAAGGGAGATAGTATATGGATAAAATTTATTTAGTTAAAGGGTTAGATTGTGCTAATTGTGCTAGAGAATTTGAAGAAAAAGAAAATAAAATAAATGGAATTAATAAAGCTACAATGAATTTTATGACTTCTAAATTAATTGTTGATTCAAATGAAGACTTAATTCTTTCTATTCAAGAACTTGGTAAAAATTTTGAAGATGGATTAGAAATTAAAAGGATAAAATAAATATGAAAAAGAAAGAAAAATTCGATATTATTCGAATTATTATTGGTATAGTCGTTCTTATTCCATTAATTATTTTAAATATAATTTATGAAGATTATTCTTTTGGAAATTATAGTTTTAAACTTGTTATTACTCTACCAATTTCAATAATATTATATTTATTATTATCTTATGATTTTTTCATTAAAACTTTTAAAAATTTTAAAAAGAAAAAATTCTTTGATGAAATTACTCTTACTTTAATTGCATCAATTGCCTCTTTTATTGTAGGAGAATATGTGGAAGCTATTGCGGTTTGTCTATTTTTTCAAATTGGTGAAAAATTTGAAGATTACGCAGTTAACAAATCAAGAAATTCAATCAAAGATGTTTTAAATTTAAGAGCAGATAAAGTAACTTTAATTGATTTAAATACAAATATTGAAAAAGATATTGATCCATATGATGCTAATATTAATGATGTATTTATTGTTAAAAATGGAGAAAGAGTTCCTCTTGATGGAATTGTAATTAAAGGAAATTCTTTTATTGATACTTCTTCATTAACTGGAGAAAGTGTTCCAAGAAAAATTAAAGAAAATGATGAAATTTTAAGTGGAGTTATTAATAAAGGCAGTCCTTTATATATTAAAGCTACAAAAGTATTTTATGATTCTACTATATCTAAAATTATGGATATTGTAGAAAATGCTACTAATAATAAAACTGAATCAGAAAAATTTATTACAAAATTTTCTAAATATTATACTCCTATTGTTATTGTATTAGCATTTATTAGTGCAATTATTCCTCCTTTATTTTTAGGAATTAATGATATTAATGTTTGGAGTAAATGGGTTTTAATCGCTGCTAATTTACTTGTAGTATCTTGTCCTTGTGCGCTTGTTTTATCAGTTCCAATGGCATATTTTGTAGGAATTGGAGAAGCAAGTAAAATTAAAATGTTAATTAAAGGAAGCGTATACTTAGAAGATTTAAATAAATTAGAAACAGTTATATTAGATAAAACAGGCACTATTACAAAAGGTAATTTTGTTTTAACTAACATATATCCAGAAAATAATATTTCTAAAGAAGAAATAATAAAACTTTCTAAAATTGCAGAATCTTATTCTTTACATCCAATTGCATTATCTATTTTATCTTTTAATTCCAATGTTGAATTTGATAAAAATGATCTTCATGATGTAAAAGAAATTTCTGGAAAAGGAATAAAAGGATTTTATAAAGATAAATTATTATTAGTAGGAAATGAAGAATTATTAAAAGAAAATAATATAAATTATACTATTAATAAAGAAAT
>CAZDPH010000036.1:0-8427 GCA_964507285.1 uncultured Staphylococcaceae bacterium
CCATCAAGGGCAATTCTGAGGTAATGGAGCGCAGCGGAATGGAGGAAGAGTTGCCTGGGCGTGTGTATGAATGATACGTAAAGTTGATACAATTTAACTGCCTAATTGTGGCAAGATTGTACCATCCGAATTTTTTTTCGGGAGATTTTGTAAATACTTGAACTGAATTAAATTAAAATGTACTATATTTGTTTCATTGTTGAATTAATGACAGGCAATATAGAAAACGTTTAGCTTGCTCCTTTACTGCAAAATTTGACACTTTATGTTGAGCTGATAACTAATAATAAGTTCTGCTGTACGGATAAGATAAGGTAGGTTCACGTTTTCTTTTGTGTAACTTATTTCACTTCGAACCGGTGATATGGATTGATACCCAGATGTATCGTAGACTAATGACCAATGTTTTGTCTTATGATGTATTCAAATGGACTCTTGTCTTTTGTTTGGATATCACTCCTATTATGTGTAACTAAATCCGAAACTATATGTCTGAATTGAAACCTGGAGCAGTAGTCCACTTAACAAATGGTCAAACGGCAACGGTCGAAAAAGAGTTGGGACGTGGTGGGCAAGGTATCGTTTATACCGTTGATCTCAACGGAAAGAAGATGGCTCTTAAGTGGTATCTTACTAAGCCGAATGAGAACTTTTATAAAAACTTAAAAGTTAACATTGAAAATGGTGCGCCTTCTTCTGTCTTTATATGGCCAGAATATCTTACCAAAGTTGAGAATGATAGCTTTGGCTATATTATGCGGTTGCGTCCTCGAGATTATTACGAATTTGGAACTTTTCTTCTGGCGAAGCATAGTTTTGATAGTTTTTATGCCATTACGGTTGCGGCTATGGATATTTGCGAAGGATTTAGAGAACTTCATGCTCAGGGCTTGAGCTATCAAGATTTGAATGATGGCAATTTCTTTATAAATCCGCATACGGGCCATGTCCTTATTTGCGACAATGATAATGTGTTTCCACATAAACACAAGTCTGGTATTCGCGGTAAAGCTCGCTACATGGCTCCCGAAGTTGTAAATGGTCATGATCCAGATGCTCATAGTGATAAATTTTCGTTATCTGTAATCCTATTCCTTCTTTTCTATGGTAATCATCCATTTGAAGGTAAGAGGGTTGCGGCTTGTCCATGTATGACGGAAAACGATGAGAAAAAGTTTTATGGCACCGAAATGAATTTCATTTATAATCCGGTAGATAAATCTAATATTCCCGTACGAGGAATACATAACAATGTGATTAGGTTGTGGCCAATATTCCCTGAGTTGTTGCGGAAAACGTTTATTTCAGAATTTTCCGCCGATAAACTCGCTAATCCAACAAAGCGGCTTACAGAGCTTCAGTGGCTATCCGTGATTACATCAATTAGGGATTCTCTTATCATTTGTCCTCATTGTATGGGGGAAACATTTGTCTCGACAGACACAGCAGAGAATAAATGTATGCAATGCCATCGTGCAATTAATATCTCAAATTCTCTCGTTATAGAAGATAGGCAACTAGCTCTCACGGCTGATTCAAAGTATTATATAGATAGAAACGATGTCGCTGACATTCTTGTTCACAAGAGCCAGACTAATCCGGGACTCCTGCTTATGAAGAACCTAACAACAAAGCAATGGCTTGTTGAAACTCCTAGCGGAAAATCAAAGGTTTTGAATCCACAGGAAAGTATGCCCGTGAAGACTGGTATGAAGATTTCTTTCGTGGCTTTTAACAAAAAAGGTGAAATCATTTAAAAATTAATACAATAACATTATGGGACTTTTAGACAATGAACCTATCCCTCGTAGGACAATGGTACTTTTCTTCATGGTTGATGCATCAGGAAGTATGTATGGCAGCAAAATTGGCGCTGTAAATGACGCTATTCGAAACGTAATGCCAATGATACAAGAAATTTCCGACCAGAATCCAGATGCAGAGATTAAGGTCGCTGTATTGAAATTTTCCACTGGGTGCGAATGGGTATATTCTACGCCAAAATCGGCAAATGATTTTGAGTGGGTGGATATTGAGGCAGATGGCGTAACGGACTTGGGTGATGCCTGCAAGGAATTGAACAACAAATTATCAAGAAAAGAATTCCTCCAGTCTCAGGGTGGATATTACGCTCCTGCCATTATTCTTATGTCCGATGGTGGTCCTACTGATGATTATCGTTCAGGAATTGCTACATTAAAGATGAATAAGTGGTATAAGCATGCCATAAAGGCTTCAATTGCTATCGGTGTGGATGCGGATACTGATGTCCTTAGCGAGTTTACCGGAAATAAGGAGCTTGTTTTTGAGGTTAACCGTATAGAAGCTTTGAAGAAAATCATTCGTCTTTTAGCAGTGACTACTTCTACAATTGGAAGCCGTAGTACTGATGCCGCAGACACCACAAAAGAACAGAAGGTTGTGGAAGAGATACAGAAAGAACTCGATAATGACGAGAGTGGGATAAAATCTGTTGCGGATGTTGATAATGGGGCTGCTCCAAAGGATGATTATTCGGATTGG
The DNA here is from genome assembly GCA_964507285.1 of uncultured Staphylococcaceae bacterium. GTDB lineage: Bacteria > Bacillota_I > Bacilli_A > RFN20 > CAG-826 > Onthovivens. The sequence continues at coordinate 2,524 of CAZDPH010000036.1, forward strand.
GATTAGCTTCGAACACTCAACAGTCTCAACCTTATTTTTAAATTGCAACTATGCGATGTGATAGTTATTCCTGCATAGGAGAAAGCCATATAGCATCTGGTAAGCCGTGCCAGGATAGATCGTTACATTTTTGTGACGAAGAAAAAGGTGTATGCATCGTTGTGGTTTGCGATGGGCATGGTGGTGATAGATATTTCCGAAGTGATGTCGGAGCTCAATTGTTATCCGACATCACTAAGGATTCTGTGCTTAAGTTCGTTGAGGTAATCGATAAGCATAACGAAGGGAAGGACGATAAAATCTTTTCTAAGTGTGAATTTACCCAAGTCCCTGTTTTAAGATCGCGAGATGAATCTGCCGTATGTGGCAATGAGGAAGAAGTCCGATTAAATCAATTATTTACATCGATTGTCGCTCAATGGAAGAAGAAGATTGATGAAGATGCTCAAAGACCTTTGACCGATTGGGAGCGAGCTAATGTTAAACCAGAGTACCAGGATGCTTTTAAATCTGGCGTTAATATTGAGAAAAGCTATGGGTGTACTCTTATGGCATTTGTTCAAACCAGAGATTATTGGATTGCATTTCATATAGGAGATGGAAAGTGCATAATGTTCAATAAAAGTGATGAGTGCATTGAGCCTATTCTATGGGATGACAAATGTTTCTTAAACCGAACGACATCTATTTGTGACCCAGCACCGATTGAAGAATTCCGTTATTCTTATTGTGGCAGTGGCGAAAATCCTGTTGCTGTATTTCTTGGATCAGATGGCATAGATGACTCATATGGGGATGGAGAAAGATTGCATAATTTCTACCTCAATATAATGAGATGTCTGGTTAAAGACGGGGAAGAAGCCGTCCATAATAGTCTTGTTGAAGATTTGCCGATTATCAGTAGAATGGGTAGTCAGGATGATATGTCAATTGCATTCATTTATGACGAGAATTCTATAGCTGAACATACCAGGATTCTTACTGAAAAACAAGTTCTCCAAGTTGAAGGAGAATTGATTGACCTACAAGAAAGGTTACGAGCAAAAGGGAGAACGATTGATGAGTTCGCCGGCGAGTACGAAAATAAGCGTAATAATCTACGTCCAGATGAACTAGACACTCCCCAAAAGAAGGCGTGTGAAAAATTGCGAATTAACTTGAAGTATGCTTATTCTGACTACCTTCAGTTAAAAAAAGAACGAGATGCAATGAGAAGACAAGCCTTGTCATTGTATGATTTTCTCGGGGAAGAACCAAAGGTGTATAAGTTGTCAGAAGATAACTCAAAGTATTTATCTCGCATTCCATCATTCATTGATGGCTCTTATGGTAAACAATGTGACGCAGAGAAAATTCGTCAGTTGGAAAATTCTTGTGATATTGATTCATTAAAAAGCGATGAGACGGTTGTCGAGAATGTTACTGCGGACAATATGCCTTGTCTGAACGCAACTGAATCTGTAAAATCTGCTCCTGACCCTGGTTCTCAACTCAAAGATGAAGCGAATGATAATCCTAAAGAGCCAGAGTGTTTACAGAGTGTGAATGGCAGTGAAATAAATGCCGATTCTGAAACTATAAGTCCTAATATCGCCGAAAATGAAGTGATTTCGGATCATTCTGATGATAATGTTCCTGCATCAGTATCAGAGCCGTCATCTAATCAAAACACCAATGGGGACATTGACGCCAATATTGATAGCCCTATCGATACAAAGGACGAAATGAAATAATGTGACAGACTATGAAGGCAAATCACAAGAAGGCAATCATTCTCCCCGCAAGATGCAAGAAAGGGAAGAAAATGTTTGGCGTACGGGCTGAATTAGTGGAGGATACCTGGCACTTAACTTGGGCATTCCCACTATCAGAGAAAACCGCAGAAAGAGAACAGTTCTCTGAAAATAAGGTTTCCGGCAGAGTTGGATTCAGCGAAGGGTATCCTGGCTGTCCACATTGTGGAAATTTAGGATTAATCGTATGTGGTAATTGCGGGAAAGTCTCGTGCGCAGAAGAACACGCAAAGGCTTTTATTTGCCCTTGGTGCGGCTCAAAAGGGGAAATACAGTATGCTGAATCTATCGATGAGATAAAAGGCGGAGGATATTAGATGGAAATCGCCAATTTCTTCAGAAAACTTTTTAGAATTCCGGGGAAGGAGTATAGAGATTTGTTCCGACAATATTCAGATGCCGAGGCATCCATCTCTTCTCATATCCGTGACATACGCCATTTCAAACCATTATTATCGACTGTGAAATATCAGCCTTCGCCGTTAGTCCATAATGAGCGAAATATGCAGGTTTTTGTCCCGCGTAAGTATAACGATATAGGGAAGATAACAGGCCTAAGGGAATCAAGGCTTAAGGCAATGGGCATTTCTGTTGACGATTATGATAATTGCTTGGCGTTGTCCCAAAAGGCAGAGACTGCCATTCTACAAGGAGATAAATCAAGAGCTATGGCTATTTGTGACGCGATAGAGGAAATTGTGGATACCTCAAAAGCACAAATGTTGAGGGATACATTAAAAAGACTAAGGACTGTAATAAATAAGAATAACTTCAGATGAAATACCTATTTGAATTGATAGCGGGGAATCCTATTGTGTTTATTCTCGTGATAGTGATTGTATGTTTCCAAGTTTTTTATTTTTTCAAGAAAACACGAAGTAGAATAAAGGAATTAAAAGAGTTCTTCCCAGATTTGTCTCAGCAAACTATTGTTGAGACATTGTATTCGCCGTCAAAATTCAAGACCAAAAAGGACCTTGACCTGTTTGTTGAGTCGCCAGCAAGATTTGAATCGGAATTCACAGAAGATGAGGATTATGATATTATATCACTTATTCAAATTCCAAGTTCTATGGTTGGCCATAATGCCTACAGAGAAGTTATCCATAAAACAAATGTATATCTCTGCAAAAATTCTGGATCTTCAGCTGACTTCTCAATTCTGAAAGACATTTGTGAACGTCAGGTTGATATTTGCGAAGATGAAATACATAATACATTGAATGCTCCTTTGTATCTTGGCCTGGCAGGTACATTCCTGGGTATTATTGCTGGATTATGGGGAATTGATTTGAATGCAGTGATTGGTGGGTCTGCAAATAGTTTAGCTCCATTTCAGCACTTGTTGGGTGGAGTTGTCATCGCAATGTTGGCAAGTCTTGCCGGCTTGATACTAACAATCATCAACAGCCAATTTAACTATAAGGACGCTGCAAGGAAAGTCGATACTGATAAAGACGAGTATTATGATTTTCTTCAAAGGGAGTTGATGCCTACCTTGTCTACTACAATGGCATCGAGCCTTGAGAAGCTGAGGAGCGTCCTCGGTAATTTTGTTGGTAATTTTGGAAAAAATCTTGACGCATATACAGGATCAATTTCATTATTAAATGACAATATTAAAGAAGAACACGAAGTTTTAGTGGAGATTAACAAGTTGAACTTAAGCAAAACGGCCACTAAAATTGCAGAAACTTTCAATTCTATGAAATCTGCCGCTGAATCTTTGGATGTTTTTAGAGGTTATGAGGATGAACTAAATAAGACAATGACTCAAACAAAAGATGCTCTGAAGTCAACATTAGAAGAAGCCGGTAACTCTTTAAAAATCGTTGTCGAATCTGCCGGAGATAACCTGTCGAAGTCTATATCTGAAGCAGGAAATATGATATCCAAAACCTATGATACCGCAAGCAAGAATCTTTTGGAAACTGTCACTCAAGTTGATGTTTCTGTTGGACGGTTAGAAGAGGTCATTAAGGCCTTTGATGATTTTGGACAGGCATTGAAATTAGTGGTTGCGAATCAAACTAAGGCTACGGAACTTCAAGGAACCTTCCAGAAAGCCATTGAAACGCACTTTCCAATAGGATCATCAAGTCGAGATATGTGGCAAAAAGAATATGATCAGCTTAATAAAGATGCTCTGGAGGCATCATCTCAACTTCAACAAGAACTATCAGCATCTACCCAATATGTTAAGAGTTTTGTCGATAACAATAGGGAGTTCTTCACAACATTTGATCAACTTAAAGCTGGTATGTCGGAAATTTCCAATTATGCTAAAGCTCAGGTGGATTGCTACAATGGTTTAAGGGATGAAATCGAGGCATTGAGGAAAAACAGTAAAGAGAGTCAGATAGAAACTGTTAACTTGCATAAAGCTTTGTTAGAAGCCATAAAAACAATGACAATAGTATTGAATACCAAGAAAGAATTGTAGCGTATGAGTAAACGCAAAAAGACCGACTCTTTTTGGTTAAGCTATTCAGACTTAATGACAAGCTTGTTCTTTATAATGCTTGTCCTGTTTATTGTCTGTATAGTTGTAATGAAATCTGCTCCAGATGATGTGTCAACTCTCAAGGATAGAATTGCACAATTAGAGCAAGAAAAGACTACTCTTGAAAAAGCGCTAAATGAGTCCACAAAGAAAATTAGTGGATTAGAAAAATCAATTCAAGATTTTGCCGTTAAACAAGAGGAATACGAGAAACTCTTGAACTTGACCAATACATTCAAGAGCTTGAGTGATAATAGCTCTCTTCGCTATGATGAGACTCATAAAACTTTCATAGCAAAAGATTTTGAAGGTATAGAAATTTTTGAACCTAACGAATCGGTTATTAAGCAAACATATCTCTCTACAGTTGACAAAGTTGGAAAAGATTTGCAAAAACTGCTTAAAGAACTTGATAAAACTGACTCTCCCGAGCGCTCTCGGTCTATAAGTTATTTGCTTGTTATAGAAGGGAATACGGCTAATTCTTGGGACCACAAATTTAATGTAAATGACCAGGCTTCGTATATTCTGAGCTATCGTCGTGCAATGGCTCTATATAAACGTTGGTTAGATAAAGGTATAAATCTTCGTCAATATAATACGGAGATTCAAATTTGTGGAAGTGGTATGAATGGTATCAATCGTGACAAAAAAAATGAAGAGAATAATAAGCGTTTTGTCATACAGATTATACCTAAAATTTCTCGTTCAGACCAATAGCTATGGATAAGATTATAAACCTCATATTACTTTTGGATTGTTCTTCCAGCATGAAAGAACGAAAGCGGGGGGCGTTAACTGACACTGCAATTAATCTTGTCCAGATGTTCCAATCTGAAGTATCTATGCATAATGAAGTTGACGGCCAGATAGGAGCATTGGCATTTGGCGATGACATCGTTTTTTACCCTTTGAAAAGTGCAAAGGATTTTACTTTAACCGATCCAGAATATAATGGTCGCACAAAAATGGGTGAAATGCTTGCTATACTTTCGGCAGAATTGAGCGCAAATCCAATTTTTTCATCAACGGGCGATAATAAGAATATACTCGTCCTAATATCTGATGGAGGTGCCACAGATGCCTTATCCGATGGCTTTGAGAAGGCTTTGAGAACCCCAGCATTTATTAATTCCAGAAGAATTTCTATTTCTATAGGTCCGAATGTGGATAATTTATTTCTCTCGTCATTCTGTACATTCTCAGAAGATGTTTTCACTTCGAACCATGTTGAATCAGCAAAGGAGGTAATAAGATATACAATTAACAAATTGGTGTCTCCAAAACCGAGTCTCAAATATGAGAGTCGCAAAGTTGGCGGAACATCTGATTGGGATTAATGGCGATGAAGACGAAAATACCTGGAGTTACATTTTCATGGAAGCGGGCATTGGGCATTGATAAAATGAAAAGGCAAATTGCCAGACAAACCGGTATTCCTACTACTAAGCAGGGTATGGAAAGAAAGATTGGCAATTTGATTCTGAAAGTATTATCAAAGAAATGATTATACTGTTAGGTTGTCCCGCTGCAGGGTGGTGAGGAGGCCTTTTTCGGCGAGGGTCATTGCGGAGGCGAAGGACTGGTAGTCCGGGAGGGACTGGGGGA
>CAZDPH010000037.1:0-8418 GCA_964507285.1 uncultured Staphylococcaceae bacterium
GTAATGGTGAAGGTAGCTCGTTAGAGCAAGAATAGCACGTCGCCGGGCTTTTTTTGTACTTTAAAATATAATATATAGTATTAATTATTTAAATATAGTATAATATAATGCTATAATTTAAAATAGCAAAAAGGATATGAATATGTTAGATAAAAAAGAAATAGCAAACTTTATTGGAGAAATTGTAAGTGAAACGTATGGAGTTGTTGGCTTAGTAAAAAGCAATTCTAATTTTTCATTGTTAAAAAAAGATAACTATTTTGAAGGAATAAATTTAACAAAAAGTGGTGAAAAATATTCTATAGATATTCATGTTTGTGTTTTATATGGTTTAAAAATCACTGAGATCGTTAATGAAATTTATAAAAGAATTTCATATTTTTTGAAACAAAAATATGGTAATGTATTTAAAAAAATTAACGTATTTATTGATAAAATTGAAGAACTTTAATAGAAAAAGGAGTTTTTATGAAGTTTATAAATGGCAAAATATTTAAAGATATGCTTATAAGTGGTGCTAATAATCTTTACAATTGTTATCCTGAGATTGATGCGCTTAATGTTTTTCCTGTACCTGATGGTGATACCGGAATGAATATGAATTTAACAATGACAAGTGGTGCGAAAGAAATTTCCAATCACGATGAAATTAATATTTATCAAATTACAAAAGCTTTTTCGAAAGCTTTGCTTTTTGGTGCTAGAGGGAATAGTGGAGTTATTACATCTCAATTCTTCCGCGGTATTGCTGAAGGTATGTTTGAAAAAGAAGAAATAGATATTTTTGGATTAGCTGAAGCATTTGAAAGTGGAAGAAAATATGCTTATAAAGGAGTTATTAAGCCTGTAGAAGGTACAATATTAACAGTTATTAGAGAATCTAGTGATAAACTTTCTTCCAGCGTTAAAAATCATATGAGCATTGAAGAAGGGTTTAAAATTTTAATTAAAGAAGCTAAAGAATCGTTAGAAAGAACTCCTAATTTATTGCCTGTATTAAAAGAAGTAGGTGTAGTTGATAGTGGAGGAGCAGGATTAGTAAAAATTTTAGAAGGTATGAATAATGCCTTAAATGGTAATTTTGTTGAAAGAAATGAAGTCTCTGTTGTTGATAAAAATATCAAATCTGCTCAAACTCAATTTGAAAGTGAAGATAATTTTGGCTATTGTACTGAATTTATTTTAAAATTAGGTCCAGAAAATGAGAAAAAAATTTTTAATAAAAATCGTTTTACAAATGTTTTAAGTGCACATGGTAATTCTTTAGTTGTTGTTCAAGATGAAGATATTGTTAAAGTTCATGTTCATACATTAAAACCTGGTGACATTTTTAATTATGCACAACAATTTGGTGAATTTATTAAATTAAAATGCGAAAATATGTCAGAGCAACATCATGAAATTTTATTAAATGAAGAAGAAAAAAGTGGAAATAGTAAAGAAATAATAACTTCTAATTTAAAGAATGCTCCTTTAGCAGCTCCTAAATCAAAAATTGAAAAAAAGAAAAAATTTGCTTTAATAGCTACTAGTAGTGGAAGTGGAATAGATGAACTATTTCATGAAGTTGGAGTAGAATTTATTGTTAGTGGTGGTCAAACTATGAATCCATCTACAAATGATTTTCTATCAGCGATTGAAAAATCAAATGCAGAAACTGTTTTTATTCTTCCAAATAATAGCAATATTATAATGGCAGCTAATCAAGCAAAAGATGTATTAGAAGGTAAAGTTAATGTTTATGTTATACCTACTAAAACTATTATGCAAGGCGTCGTTAGTGCAATGAATTTTAATCCAGATTTATCAAAAGAAGATAATTTTGAGGTTATGCAAGAAGCTATTTCAACTGTAAAGTCTGGTGCAGTAACTTTTGCTATAAAAGATACTGAAATGAATGGTATAAAAATTAAAAAGGATGAATTTATGTCAATTGTTGAAACTAAAGACATTAAATCTTGTAATCCTGATAAAATTGACGCATTATTTGATTTATTAAAATATTTAATTGATGATGATAGCGCTGTTTGCACTATTTTAACGGGAGAAGATATTACTGAAAAAGAATCAAATAAAATTGTTGAAATTTTTAATGAAAAATATTCATTAATAGATCTTGATATTAGAAAAGGAAATCAACCTGTTTATAGTTTTCTATTAGGAGTTGAATAATATGAATATTGTTATAGACATGATGGGAAGCGATAATGGAAGTAAAATTATTGTAGATGCTATTAAAGAATTTTTAAAAACTAATAATGATGTTAATTTTATTTGTGTAGGTAATGAAAATGAACTTACTGAATTAAAGAAATATAATAACGTAAAATTAGTTTATTCACAAAGTGTATGCAAAATGGATGAAGAACCTTTGACTATTATGAGAAAAAAAGATTCTTCACTTTTAATTGCTATTAAAGAATTAATGGATAATGATTATGATGCTATTATTTCTGCAGGAGGTACTGCTGCAGTTCTTACAGCTGCAACTTTTGGAATTAAAAGATTGCCAAATATTAAAAGACCTGGGTTATTAACTAGTTTTCCTACTGTTATTAAAGGTAAAAAAATGACTGTTTGTGATCTTGGTGCAAATACAATAAATTCTGCAGAAGAATTGGAACAATTTGCTATTATGTCTAACATTTTTTATAAATATGTTTATAAAAAAGACAATCCTTCTATTTACCAACTTAATGTTGGAACTGAAGAAGGAAAAGGTAAAGAAGAAAATAAAAATTTATATCAACTTCTTAAGAATAATAAAAAATTAAATTTTAAAGGCAATATTGAGGCAAGAGAAGCTTTAAATGGTGAAGTTGATTGTTTAATTTGCGATGGATTTTCTGGGAATATATTTTTAAAATCTACTGAAGGAACTGCAAAATTAATGTCTAATTTAATTAAGAAAGCATTTAAAAAAAATATTTTTACTAAAATAGGATATTTATTTTCAAAAAAAGGCATAGTAGAAATGAAAGAGACTATGGACTATAAAAATGTAGGTGGTGCAATGCTTGTTGGCGTCAATAAGATTGTTGTTAAAGCACATGGAAATAGCGACTCTACAAGTTTTTTGTCTGCAATTAATTTAACAAAAAAATTAGTAAATTCAAAAGTTATAGATGAATTTAAAAAAGAATTATAAAATGAAGGAATTGAAAGAATTTTTTAACAAATATAATATTAATGTAAAGAATGATGAATTATATGATTTAGCTTTTACTCATTCTTCTTTTAATAATGATGCTAATACTCATCATCATGACTATGAACGTCTAGAATTTTTAGGTGACTCTGTTTTATCTTTTGTTGTTGGAACTCAACTTTTTTTATTAAGAAATGATATGCAAGAAGGGGATTTAACGAAAGCTAGGTCATATTTTGTACAATCAAAATCATTAGCTAATTATGCTAGAAAAGAAGGATTTCATGAATTTATTAAAATTGGTCACTCTTTAGATGAAGAATCTTTAATTGCAAATAATTCTATTCTAGAAGATGTTTTTGAAGCGGTGATTGGAGCAATATATTTAGATCAAGGCATTGATTTTGTATCTAATTTTATAATAAAAATTTTTAATGACGACATTAAACATTTTACATTTGATGAAATGCAAGATTATAAATCTTTATTACAAGAAGCAATGCAAGCAGAATATAGACAATCAGTTAAGTATAAAGTTATAGATGAAAAAGGACCTCCACATAATAGAACTTTTTATGTTGAAGTTTCATTTAATGGCTTAGTTTTAGGATATGGAGAAGGAAAAAGTAAAAAAGAAGCTGAACAAAATGCTGCAAAATCAGCATTAGGCAAAAAAGCTACTTTATAAAAATAATTAATATGGGATTAATTAAATTTTTAAAAGAAAAATTTTCAAAAAAAGATGAAAGTGTCGAAATTTATAACTCTGGACTTAAAGAAAGTAGAGATGCTTTTACTAAACGATTAAATTTATTATCAAAAAAATATAAAAAGATAAATCAAGAGTATTTCGATGAAGTTGAAGAAATTTTAATATCAGCTGATTGTGGAGTTGATTTTACTTTTAAATGCTTAGATTTATTAGCCGATGAGATTAAAAAAGAAAAAATCGAAAATATTGATGAATTAAATAATAAATTATTTGAAATCATTTTCAATTTTTATAATAAAGATTTAGTTCAAGATAATGAATTACAATTTAAAAATAAACCTGAAGTAGTTTTAATTTGTGGTGTAAACGGTGTTGGAAAAACAACTTCAATTGCTAAATTAGCACATTATTATATTAAAAAAAATAAAAAGGTTTTGCTTGTTGCTTGTGATACTTTTAGAGCTGGTGCAGTTGAACAATTATCGTATTGGTCGGAGATATTAGGCTGTGATATTATCAAAGGGAAAGAAAATGAAGATCCTGCAAGCGTTTGTTATAATGCTTTGATTAATGAAAAAGCGAAAGAATACGATTTAATTTTAATTGATACTGCTGGAAGATTACAAAATAAAAAGAATCTAATGAATGAACTTGAAAAAATAAAAAGAATTGTTACTAAAGCTAATTTTAAACTTGAAGAAACTTTACTTGTTATTGATGCTACTACTGGGCAAAATGGTGTTATACAAGCACGACAATTTAAAGAAATTTTAGATTTAAGTGGTATTATAATTACTAAAATGGATGGTACAAGCAAAGGTGGAATTATTTTATCTATTAAAAATGAATTAAATATTCCTGTAAAATTTATCGGTTTAGGTGAAAAAATGGATGATTTTGCAGTATTTGATTTAGAAAAATTTATTTATGGATTAATTGGAAATGAAGAATGAATTAAATGAGTTTAACTTAATGAATGAACTATATGATTTATATGGTTATTTATTAACTGATAAACAAAAGAATATTTTTGAAAAATATTATTTTTATAATTTGTCATTACAAGAAATTGCTGAAGAATTATTGATATCTAAAAGTGCAGTATTAGATAATTTAGAACATGCTAAAAAGAATTTAATGAATTACGAAAATAAATTAAAATTTAACTATAAAATAAATGAAATTGACAAGTTAAATGTAGATAATGATATAAAAAATGAAATTATTACAATTTTAAGGGGATAATTATGTTTGATAACTTAAGCGATAAATTTTCTAAAATTATTAAAAAAATAAAAGGTGAAAGTAAACTTACTGAAGAAAATATTGATTCTATTTTAAAAGATATTAGAATTGCTCTTTTAGAAGCTGATGTTAACTATAAAGTTGTTAAAGATTTTTTAGCAAAAATAAAAGAAAAATGCTTAGGTGAAGAAGTTTTATTAAAATTAAAACCTTCTGATATGGTTGTTAAAATTGTTAAAGAAGAACTTGTTGAACTTTTAGGTAGCAATCAAAATGAAATTACTTATAGCAAAAACTCACCTACAGCAATTATGCTTATAGGTTTACAAGGAAGTGGTAAAACAACTACCGCAAGTAAACTTGCATATTTAATGAAAAATAAATTAAATAAAAAAGTATTACTTGTTGCTTGTGATGTTTATAGATTAGCTGCAATTGAGCAACTAAAAGAACTTGGAAAATCTATAGGAGTTGAAGTATTTTCTATTGAAAATGAAAAATCTCCTGTTAAGATAGCGAAAGAAGCTTACGATAAAGCAAAAATTGAAAATTATGATGTAGTAATTTTTGATACTGCTGGTAGATTATCTATTGATGAAAAATTAATGGATGAATTAATTCAAATTAAAAATAATGTTAAAATTAATGAAACTTTATTGGTTGTTGATGCAATGAGTGGTCAAGAAGCTGTTAATGTAGCTAAAACATTTAATGAAAAAGTTCCTTTAACTGGCTTTATTATGACTAAATTTGATGGTGATACTAGAGGTGGGGCTGCTTTATCAATTAGATCCATTACTAATGTACCAATTAAATTTATTGGCGTTGGTGAAAAAGTTAAAGATTTAGATATATTTTATTCTGAAAGATTGGCAGATAGAATTTTAGGAATGGGAGATATATTAACTTTTGTTGATAAAGTTAGCGAATCAATTGACGAAAAAGAAGCAAAAAAAGCAGCTAATAAATTATTAGATGGCCGCTTTACACTTGATGATATGCTTGATCAAATGAAACAAATAAAAAAACTAGGATCAATGCAAGGATTATTAAAATTAATTCCAGGAATGCCAAAAATAACTGATGAGCAAGAAGAACTTCTTAATAAAGAAATGAAAAATTTTGAAGTTATTTGCCAATCAATGACACAAGAAGAAAAAAATGATCCATCTATTTTAAAAAACTCTAGAAAGGTTAGAATTGCTAAAGGTTGCGGAAAAACTAGTGCTGATATTAATCGTATGCTTAAAAAATACGAGCAAACAAAAGAAATGGCAAAACAACTTAAAAATAACAAGGGTAAATTTGGTGGTTTTGGAGGATTCCCAAAATTTTAAAAATTATTTATTTTTTTTATTTTTTTCAATAAATTTATGTCCTTTTAATATAGCATCTATTTCCCACTTAGAAAATTGATTTGTTTCTAATTCGGAAATTAGATCTAATTCTTCTTTTGAAAAATTATATCCTTTTAATAAGTCCTTACGATAATACATTGTATATTGTAGGGACTTTTTTTTATTATATTTTTTTATAGCTTCGTGATTACCTGAATATAAAATATCTGGAATCTTTTTTCCTTCAAATTCATATGGTTCAGTATATTGAGGATATTCTAATAAATTATTATTAAAAGATTCTTCTTTTATAGATTCACTATTAATGACTCCTGGAATTAATCTTGTAATTGCATCTATTAAAACAAAGCAAGCTGTTTCTCCACCAGTCAAAATATAATCTCCAATTGAAATTTCTTCATCAAAATAATCATAAACTCTTTCATCAATTCCTTCATAATGTCCACATAAAATAATTATTTCTTCATAATTAGAAACAATTTCTAAAGCTTTATTTTGAGTAAAAGTTTTACCACGAGGAGAAGTTACTAATTTTAAAGTTTTATCGCTTGAATTTGCTTTTAAAGCGTCAACAATTGGTTGGCATTTCATAATTAATCCAGCTCCACCTCCAACAGGAGGAGTATCAGTTCGATGGTATTTATCTTTTGTATAATCTCTAATGTTAATAATTTCTATTTGAACTAGATTTTTAGATATTGCTCTTTTAATAATTGAATTGTTTAAAAAAGAATCAAAAATATCTGTAAATGTTGTAAGAATTTTAATTTTCATCAAATAATCCCTCAATTGTATGTATTATTATTTTATTTTCATTTAAAGAAACATCTATTATAAAATAATCATTAAATGGAATGTTAATCATTTTGTTGTTTTCTTTTTTAATTTCTAAAGATACTATGCCAGTATAATCAATAACTTTATTTACTAGGCCTAAAAATTTTCCATTTTCATCATAGCAATTGATATTTTTTAAATCACTATAAAAATATTCATCTTTTTTTAAATCGTTATTATCCTTAATTACTAAAATATCGATTTTTAATATTTTTTCAATATCTTCGCGACTATTAAATTCTTTAAATTTTAAAATATCGATATTTTTCTCTTTTTCTTTAAAATATTCGATATGTAATTCTTGTTTTGGATTTGTATCTAAAAATAATTTAGCATTATTTTTATATCTTAATTCTTTGTTTGTAGAAGTAGTATATACTTTTATTTCTCCTTTTAATCCAACAGGAGCTAATATGTTTGCAACTTTTAAATATTCCATAATTATATTATATAAAAAAAGGAGTAAAATTACTCCTTATTTTCGTTAAAAGATTCAAATTTTACATGAACTCTTTTATTTTCTAATTTTCCTGCAACTGCAACAATTTCTCTAATTGCATTAGCAACGCATCCTTTTTTACCAATCATTCTTGCAATATCTTCATTTTCTGAACAAATTAATAATGTAATATTTTTGTCATTTTCGTTTGTTTCTCTAATTAATATCGCATCAGGATTTGAAACAAAAGAATCGCAGATAGTATGGATGAGCGCGCTATAATCCATTAACTATTCTCCTTTTTTTGTTGTTTTAGCTTCTTTAGCTTTTTTAATTAAGCCTTTAGCATCTAAAATAGCTTTAACAGTGTCACTATATTGAGCACCATTGATTAAGCATTTAATAGTTTCTTCTTCGTTGATTTCTGCACTTGCAACACCATTTACTGGATTATAATTTCCTAACCAAGTAATGTATCTACCATCTCTAGCATATTTATGATCTGCACAAACAATTCTATAAATAGGTTCTTTATGTCTACCAACTCTTGCTAATCTAATTTTAATCATATTAATCTCCTTTTAAATCTTTTAAATTATACATTATTTTTTATTGGTGTCAAGTATTTTTGCTTAACACCATTATTTATTTTTAAAAAATCATTTGATTATTAAAAATG
>CAZDPH010000038.1:0-8330 GCA_964507285.1 uncultured Staphylococcaceae bacterium
GATAAAGGAATATATGCTAAATTATAGATTAATGCAGCTTTAACACTATATTCATATAAGAATATAGATGATAAACTAGATCCAAACATTCTAGTAATAAAAGATACTAAACATCCAAGTATCATTGATAGATTTAAAAATAATAATGTCTTTTTATCGTTAATCATATATTTTTTAAATAATGAATAAAATAACCCGCTAAAAGCATATCCACTAAAAGCAATTACATAATCAAATGGAAGGGATGCTAATCCATATCCATCAAAGATATTAGAAATAAATGCAAATACAATTGAAGAAGCAAATAAACCTTTAATAAATCCTTTTCTAATACTAAAAATAATTAAAGGTAATGCACTTAAATTAATACTACCTCCTGTTGATCCAACAGAAATTTTAATCTTATCTAAAATAAGTGCTAAAGCAACCATAATAGAAAGTTCTATAATATCTTTAATAGAAAATAATTTAGAATTAATATTTAAATAAGAAATAGGAAATAAAGTTAAAATAACAATTAAAATAATGTAAAGAATAAAAATAAATTGATTAACACTTACATCTTTAAATGTTTCTACATTATTTAATGAATGAATATAAGAAAATAATAAAGGAATTAAAATAAAGAATACTAAACTTAATAAATATAAAATAATTGAAATAATATTTAATATTTTATTAGTGAATTCATGGTTAATTAATAAATTAACACTATAAATAACAAATCCTAATATTAATAAAATTAATACAATGTAAGATAAAATATCAAAATTTAAAAATAAAGGAAATGATAATATTCCATCACTTTGATTAAATATAATTTCATAAGTAGAATCTTTTAATAAATTAAACATATTTAAATTTAAATATGTAGTTACTCCATTATCTTTAAATCTAATTGAATATAAATCAATAAATAATAATCCTAGAATCATTCCAAATAAAATGATAAATGAAATTATAAATTGAGATATTTTTAATTTTTTATTATCCATATTATTTCCCCTTAAAACAAAAAACTTTTACCTAAAAAGGTAAAAGTTAGTTATTAAAATATTAAAAAATATTTCCTACGCTAGCATTACCTAGATCAGGTTAAATGGTCAAAAGATTCTTCTTTTTTCTCAGCCTTAGTATCAAAAGCTCCCATATATTTATTTTATATTATTTAAAAATTAATTCAAATAATTTAATAATTAAAAATTATAAATTATCTTCAAATAGCGTGACACTAATTATTTTTAATTAAAACTTTTAAAATTAATTTCATTTTAAATATAACTATTTAATTTATTTTAAAATTATTAATTTACTTTATTACATCCCAAAAACCAGTTTTTCTTGAACCAACTCTTCTTATTATTCCTAATTTCATTAAGTTATCTAAATGTCTATGGATTGTAGGTTCAGATTTGTTAATTTCTTCTGATAATTCAGAAATAGTTATATATTTATTTTCAGCAATTAATTTAATGATTTGGTTATCTAACTCATTTATCTTATCATTTATCTTATCATTTATCTTATCATTTAAAAAATCTTTTTTCCTATAAAAAACAAAAGTAAATCCAAACTCATCTTCAATATATTTATATTCAACATTATTTTCACCACATAGAGTAAAAGTTCGATCAAATCCTGTTCCAAAAGCATCAATATAGCCATATTTAAATAATGTTGAAGCAATTAATAAATTACGAATTTTACTCCCAACCTTCCCAGATGCAAAGTTAATTGGATCTATTCCTTTAATTATAGAGCCAGGATTATAAATTCTAACTGATGATTTATAAATTACATATTGATTATAATCTCCAACTCTTGCATATGAACAATGTGCAAATGAATTAATAACTATTTCTCTTATTGCTCTTAATGGAATTTCAGGTATTTCTTCTCTTTGAATTCCTACTATATTTGCTTTAAATGAAATATGATTTTGAATATATGATATTGATTCTTTAATACATTCAATAATATTTCCTCTAAACTCTTTTATTTCACCAAATTCAGTTCTACTATCGGTAGGATAATTTGCTTCTTTAATTGTTAAAGGTTTATTATTACCAAATAAAAATAATCCAGCATTATTCAACTTATTATTTTCTGTTATTAAACCTAATTTACTTAATGCTTCTTTAGAATTTCTATATACATATTCTAATCTTCCTTTTTCATTAGCACTACGTATACAATCAATTAATAAATCCTCATTTATATCATCAATTCCATATTCAGTTTCAATTTGTTCCCATTTAAGATAATTATCTTCTTTTTCTTCAAAAAATCTTTGAAGTTGATTCGAATCCATTACTATATCGGCATCATTTACTCTAATATAATATCTTCCATAAGCTGCATAAGGAGTATCTTCACCTTTAACATACACTTTAATTATATTTTTATTATCTTCAATAATATCATCGATTTTTACAATAGAAGGTAATGGCTTTAAATTATTTTGAATTTCATGAGTAATATCCATTTTAGTTTTCTTTCCAATGGTTAGACCTACGACTTTTGAATCATCGTTAATACCAAATATTAATGTACCTTCTTTTTTCTTATTAAGCATTGAACTTAAAGAGATTATACCTTCTTTTAATTGCGATAATGATTTTTTTAACTCTAATGTTTCTGACTCAACCATATTAGCACCTCATCCGTAATTTTATCTTATCATTTATCTTATCATTTATCTTATCATTTATCTTATCATTTGTCAATTAATGTCGTCTATAAATGCTTTAGATAAACTAACATATGGCAATTAAGTAAAAATAAAATCTTAAAATAATATTATGTAATTTCATTTTATATTTTAATTATTTAACTTTTTTATATTATCATTTATCTTATCATTTATTAATATTATCTATATATCATAATAAGTACATTAGTTATATATTAAATAAACAAAAATATAGTATAAGAAACAAATATTTTTTATACATTTCAAAGCTTTTAATAAATCATAATTATGTAATTAAAATAAAAAAGATCTAAATTAATTAGATCTTTTACAAGGAGTGTTTATATATAAAAAAAATATAAACTAATGTTAATCTATTTAATTTGTATGTAAATACTTTTGTAAATTTTAATATCTAGATTACTATTCTAATTAAAGGAGGTTTATGAATAGATTAACATTAAAAAAACACAACATAATAATTATAAAGTAAAAATAATTTAAATTAAATAGAAAAGTTCTAATAAAATTTATTTCTCCTTAGATTATAGGGTAAATAAAAGATCTCTATTTTTATAGAGATCAATTTTATTATCTTTTAATTTCACCTTTTCCTTTTTCAATTAAGAATTCTTCAAGTGTTGCTTCATTGAATTTAGCGTAATCTCCAAATAAGGATTGTTTTAAGATAGCATTAGCAATTCCAAGTTGTAAAGTTTTTTCTTCACTATAATTAGATAAATATCCATGTACAATACCTGCACTATAAGCATCTCCTGCACCAATTCTATCATAGATTAAACAATTCATTTCACCACTTTCTGCTTTACCATATTTAGAATAAGAAATACCATTTAATACATGTTCATTACATGCTACAATCTTTCTAGTTTTAGTGTATATTCTATCTAAATTAAATGCTTTTAATGCATCAAAGAATAATTTATCATTATCTAATTCATCACTTTCAAAACCTATTAAAGTTTTAAAATCAAATGGAGATGCAAAAACAACATCACAATAATTAATAACTTCTGGATAAATCTTTTTTGCTTCTTCTAAAGAAAGAAGTCTACTTCTATAATTAAAATCAAAAATAACTTTAATATTATGTTCTTTAGCTTTCTTTAATGCTAATAAAGCAGTATCTCTTGCTTCTTTAGAAATTGCTAAAGTAATACCAGTTAAATAAAATACACTAGCGTCTTTAAAAATTTCATCAAAATTAAAATCAGTAACCTTCATATGAGATGCACTAGAATGTTTTCTATTATATAAAGTATTTGAAGATCTAGAACCTTCTGCAATATCTACAAAATACATACCTAAAGTATGATTATCCATAATAACACTAGAACAATCTACTTCATGTGCTAATAACTTTTTCTTACATGCAAAACCTAATTCATTAATAGGTAATCTAGTTAAGAATTTAGTTTTATGATTTAAATGAGAAAGAGAGATCAAAACATTAGCTTCTCCTCCTCCATATGAAGCATTAAATTCACCAGCATCAGGAATTAATCTTCCTCTTGGTGCTGTTAATCTAAGCATCATTTCACCTAAGCCTACAATATATTTTTCATTTTTCATATTTAAAATTCCTTTATGATAATTATATTTTAATATATTTATAAATTATTTCTATATTTTTTCATTAATTTATTTTATTAATAATTAATAATTATTTGAAACTATGGAAAAAAATTATTCGAAACTAGGGAAAAATATTATTCGAAACTATGGAAAAATATTTGAAATATTTCTATTTATATATTAAAATTAGTTAGGAGATAAAAATGTATTTAAAAAGATATATAGAAGAAAAAATAAAAGAATCATTAGAAATAATTGGTGTAGTGGTAATTTCTGGTCCTAAATATTGTGGAAAAACTACAACAAGCAAATTATTTGCTAAAACAATTTATACTTTAGATACAAAATCAAAAATAGAAATTGCATCAATTAATCCTAAATCAATATTTAATGGAGATACTCCAATATTAATTGATGAATGGCAAACTGTACCAGATTTATGGAATGTTGCTAGAAGTGAAATAGATTCAAGAGATAATAAATTTGGACAATTTATTTTTACCGGAAGCTCTACTCCCGCTAATAAAGACGATATATATCATAATGGAGCAGGAAGAATATTAACTTTAAAAATGTATCCATTAACTTTATCAGAATCTAATGAATCTAAAAAAATAATTTCATTAAAAAAATTATTTAATAATGAACAATCAATTAATTATTTAGAAAATAATGATATTAGTTTAAAAGATATTGCCTTTTATATTTGTAGAGGTGGATGGCCTTTATCTTTAAATGAAGATAAAGAAAAATCATTAAAAATTACAAATGCGTATTGCTCTACGTTATTTGATTTTGAAAATAGCAAAAATAATAAATTTAGAAATAAGAAGAAAGATATCTTTAATATGATTATAAGAAGTTATGCTAGAAATATTTCAACAGAAGCTAGAAAATTAACAATAATTAAAGATATTAATTCAAATGATGATAGAAACTTAGATTTAGAAACATTAGATTCTTATTTAGAAGCTTTAAATGATTTATACATAATTCAAGATATTAATGCGTGGAATTTAAATTTAAGAAGTAAAACATCAATTATTACAACTCCTACTAGACACTTTGTAGATACTTCAATTGCAGCATATTCTTTAAATATTTCTCCTGATGATTTATTAAATGATATAAAAACATTTGGATTATTCTTTGAAGATTTTGTAATTAAAGAATTAAATGTTTATTCTCAAGTAATAAATGGAGAAATAAGTCACTATAGAGATTCTACAGGGTTAGAATGTGACGCAGTAATACATTTGAAAAATGGTAAATATGGATTAATTGAAATTAAATTAGGAGGGGAAGATTTAATTAAAGAAGGAATTAAAAATTTAATTAAATTAGAATCAAAGATTAAAGAATCTAATAATAAATTACCATCTTTTAAAATGATAATAACTGCATGTGGACCTTCTTATTTATCAAAAGAAGGTATTGCAATTGTACCTATTAATTTATTAACTGATTAAAAATTACAAAAAAGTGTAATATTTTATAAAAAATTATAACAAAAAAGTGTGATTAAACATAAAAAACTGTAACAAAAAAGTGTAAAAGACTGCTAAATCAATAAAAAATGTGTATTAAAAAAGTTCATTTATCAAAAATGAACTTTTATTTTTAATTATAATAATTCAATTCCTTTTTCTTTTAAGAAATTTCTAGTATCTAAATCCCAATAAGAAGATTGAACTTCTCCAATATGTAGCTTTTTAAGCATAAACATACAAAGCCTACTTTGCCCAATTCCTCCTCCTAAAGTAAAAGGTAATCTTTCATTAATAACATCTTGTTGATAAGGATAATTTAATATGTATTCTTTATGATCTTCTCTTGCTTGATTAATTAAAGAAATCTTATCTACTCTTATTCCTAAAGAAGATAATTCTAAAGCATCATCTAAGATTTCATTATATACAAATAAATCTCCATTTAATAGCCAATCATCATAATCAGGTGCTCTAAAATCTTGACGAACATCATTTGATAATCTATAACCTATTTGACTTACAAATACAGCTTTATATTCTTTAACTATTTTATTAACTCTTTCATTTGGATCTAAAGTAGGATATTTCTTTAATAGATCTTCACTAGTAATAAATGCGATTTGATTAGGTAATGTTCCTTTAATTTTATATGTATCTTCAACATATATTTCTAATTGTTTAATAGAATGATAAAGTCTTGCTACAAATTTTTTTAAAGTATCCATGTTTCTTTCTTCTTTAGTAATTAAACATTCAAAATCCCATTGATCAACATAGATAGAATGATAATTATCTCTAACTTCATCTTTTCTAATAGCATTCATAACAGCATATATTCCTTCATGATTTTTTAATCCATATCTCGAAATATTTGCTCTTTTCCATTTTGCAAGTGAATGTACAATTTCTAAATTAATACTTTTATCATCAATATTAAATTTAACAGGTTCTTCAATTCCATTTAAATCATCATTTAATCCTGTATTTGATTTAACAAATAAAGGAGCAGTTACTCTTATTAAAGAAAGATCTTTTTCAAGTAATGATTGAAATTTATTTCTAATATCTTTAATAGCAATTTCAGTTTCTTTTACATTTAAAAGTGGCTTATAATCTTCTTTAAATCTTAAATTCTCCATATTTATCTCCTTTTATAATTAAATTATATTTTATAATAAAAATTAATTTTGTTTATTAATTTATTTTAAATTATTTTTATATTCTTCATGAGATAAAATTTCTTTAGCAAGTTGCAAGTAAGAATTACTTCCAGTTGAATTAGGTTTATATAAAATACATGGTAAACCTTTTGCACTACATTCACTTAAAGAAATATTTCTAGGAATAACAGTTAAAAAAGTTGATTCTTTAAAACAAGTTCTAATTTCATTTTCAATTTCTTTAGCAACTTCACTTCTAGATTCAAACATTGTTAATAAAAAACCTTCTATTTTTAATTCAGGATTAGTAGTATTTTGAATTTTTTTAATTGTAATTAAAACCTGTGCTAAACCTTCAGTAGCAAAAAATTCAGTTTGAACAGGAATTAAAACATGACTTGCTGAAGTTAAAGCATTAATTGATAAAATGCCTAATGAAGGTGGGCAATCAATTAAACAATAATCATATTTTTTAGCAATATCTTTAATACAATCTTTTAAAGCATAATCAATATTTTGTCTATTTAATGATCTTAATTCATTTTCTAAATTAGATAATTTTAAATTACTAGGAATAATATCTAATCCTTTAATCATTGTATGTTTAATTACTTTATTTATATTAGTGTCTAATATTAATGCATTAAATATAGTTTTATTAATTAAGCAAGTATCAATTCCTAATCCACGAGAAGAATTACCTTGAGGATCTAAATCAATTATTAAACATTTTTTATTTAAAGATACTAAAGATGCTGCTAAATTAATTGTAGTAGTAGTTTTTCCTACTCCTCCTTTTTGATTGTTTATTGCAATAACTTTCATAATGGCCTCTTTTTAATATCTTTATATAATCTAGGATATTTTTTTGATGTTTCTTTTTGTTTTTCAATAATAATATTATTTCTTATTTGTCCTTTAATAGAAAGTTCTTCCTCTTGAATATAAATTACTTTTGAAAACAATTCTTTTAAAGCATTTTTACTATTTTCTATTTCTTCTTTAGCGTTACTTCCTTTATATGCGATTAATTTCCCATTAACTTTTAAATAAGGAATTGATAATTCTAAAAGAATTCTTAAATCACTAACTGCTCTACTAACTACAAAATCAAAATCTTTAAAAGAAGGATCTTTAATTAAATCCTCCGCTCTTTGATTAATAATTATAACATTATTTAAATCTAATTCTTTTTTAACTATTTCTAAAAACTTACATCTTTTTAATGTAGGTTCAATTAAATAAAATGTACTAGAAGGATAATAAATACTTAAAGGAATTCCAGGAAACCCTGCTCCTGATCCTATATCCATAATTTTACTAGAAGAAAAATCGATTACTTTAGAAGGTAATAAACTATCTTCAATATGTTTAACATCAAATTCAAATGAA
>CAZDPH010000039.1:0-8001 GCA_964507285.1 uncultured Staphylococcaceae bacterium
TTATTTCTTTTTTAACATCTTTAGGATTACAAGTAGAAATTCCACACACTTCATTAGGTATTTTTTTATAATCTCCTACATTAAACCATTCTTTAAATGAATCACTAGTATTATTTTTAAGAATAAAATGTAATTTTTTTATCATTGATTCATTTAAAGTTTTTAATGCATTATCAATTATAAAATCAATGCATCTAAAATGATTTAATGTTTCTAATATATCATCAATTTTAATAATTGAATCTTCTAATCCTATTGTATTTGTTTCATAAATAAATCTAGTTTGATCTTCGCTTAACTTACTTCCTTCAATATGATTAGAATTATAAGTCAATTCAATTTGAATTTTATGATATATTCCACCTTTTAATTTAATATCTTTTTCTTCTTTTAAAATATTTAATAATTCATTATTTAATTGAACTTTTTTTCTAGTAGGCTTAATAGAATCTTCTGGAATAATCCAAGTTTTTCCTTTTAAAAATGCACCTTCTATTTTATTATTTTCACAATAATAACGAACCATTCTTTCAGACACATTCCAAATTTTAGATATTTCTTTACTAGTTAAATATTTCATATTACTTATTATAATTAAATATCGGAAATTTTACAATTTAATAAATATTAATAATTTCCGATATTTATATTTTAATACTAATAAAGATTATTATCTTTTAAATATTTAATAACTCCATTACTATTATTATCGTATTTAGTAACATATTTAACTTCTTTTTTTATTTCTTTATTAGAATTAATCATTGCAACTCCTAAATAAGCTTCTTTTAGCATACTTAAATCATTTTTTTGATCTCCAAATGCAATAGTATGATCATCTTTAATATTGTATTTTTCTTTTAATATTTTTAATGCGTTACCTTTTGTACCTTTAATATTTCTTATCTCTATTCCATATTTTGAATCATATAAATCCCAAATAGTAATATCTAATAAATCTTTATATTCTTCTTTTATTCTTAAAATATCATTAAGATATTCTTCTTTTAACCATATATTAATAATTAAAGGATTAATAGAAATTATATCTTCTATTATTCCATCAATATTTCTAATATCGTTTAATTCATTATGTTTTAAATAATCAGGTACATTATTATAATTATAAGAATAAGTTATTTTTTTACTTGTTACAAGTAAAGATGAATCATATTTATTTTTTAATTTAATAAATATTTCTTTTACTAAAGAAATATCAATATCAATAAATATTGATTCATTATTAGATAAATAAATAGAACATCCATTATCACATATTAAAGGACCATTTTTAGATATTTCATTATAATAATTAATACATGCTTGATATGGTCTTCCTGTACATAAAATAAATAAATTATTAGAATCTATATAATTTCTAATAAAATTAATAGATTCATCTTTAATTAACTTATCACTTGTTAATAAAGTATCATCTAAATCACATAAAACTAAATAATTATACATAGTATTATTTTACATTATTTAATTAATTTTTATCTATAATAATGATATAATTAAAAAAATAAGGAGGATAAATATTTATGTTTATGCAATGGTTTAATTCTCAATCAAGATTAGTTCAAATCTTATTATTATTAATTCCTGGAGTTAACTGGATTATTGAAATCTTAGTACGTGTTAGTTCAATCTTTGAAAGACCATCACTCGGAAATGTTTTAGGTTTAATTTTTGGTATTATTATTCCTGTTTTTGGATGGTTAGATTTAGTTTGGGTATTAGTATTTAATCATTTAGTTCTTTGTAATTAATTAAAAAACAAATAATTTATTTTATATAAAAATGATGTCTTATTAGACATCATTTTTTATGCATATTAATAATATCTATGTGCATAAAATTTTCATTTTTTTATGCACATAATAAATTTTTATAAATATTATTCAAAATCTTATATATTAATATAGGAATTCCCTTTCGTTTCTTTCGTATCATTTAGTTCATTATTTTCTTTTAATAATAAATTATTTGTAATTTTATTATTATTAAAATTTATTTAATAAATATATCAATTTTTAGTTAAATGATTATATCTATACCTAAATATCAAACTAAGCAAGTTATAATTAGAATAGTAATAACAACTATATTTGCTCCTCTAAATACAATAAAATTGTATTTTAAGGAGCAAATCAATAAAAATTTAATATGTTAATCAATTTAAAATATTAAAAAAAGATAGAGATATTTCTCTATCTTTTTAAATTTAAAGAGGTAAATCTTTCTTTTTAAATACAATGAATGCACTTAAATAAGTTAATATTGTAATTAATACTAATCCAATTAATTTATAATAATAAATATTATCTCCTGTTAAAACAGCATTAGTATCAAAGAAAGTAATAATAGTAACATAATTAAAGTAATTCATTGCGTCAATTCTAATAAAGCTTGGGAATGATTGAGATCCAAATAAACCTAATATAGAACATATAAAGAAGAATATTGATAAACCTCCTCCAATTCCAATAGAATTACTAGTTTTATTAAATAATGAAGAAGTAAAGAAACATATACCTGATAATGCAAGTGTTACTAAATAATTACCTAATCCATATTTTAATATCATTACATTACTAATAGATGATTCTAAATCAGTACTACCAAGTAATATTCCACATTTTCTTGCAATTAATGCACTTAAAGTTAATAAGATTGCTAAGAAAGTTTCTACAAAGATTAAAAACATTCCTTCTGTAAAAATAAATGTAGATCTTTTAATTGGAGTAGAGAATGTAAATGCTAATGAACCATTTTCTACTTTTTTAGATACTAAATCATTCGCAAGCATAATTGAATAAACAAGAGGAATTAAAAGACATGCCATAGCAAATCCAATTGCACCAATAACAATTCCATAAATATTCATATCTCCCATTTCAGAAAGATTATTAGAAACTTTATTTGGTAATTCATCCATTACTCCTATTGTAGATACATTAATAGCAATTAAAGAAGCGTCAGTTTCATTATATCCTTGTTCTATCTTTTTAGAATATATTTCTTTATAAGAAGAAATAGCACTACTAGCATAACTATACATCTTATTTAGTAAATATGCTCCACTATAAGTTTCACTACTAGCAGTTATTTCTAAAATATCTTTAATTTCAGTATTATATTTTAAATTATAATCATCAATTACAGATTTAGATGCATAAGAAATTATATCATCAATTGATCTAGATAATATTTTAGATTCATTAATTCCATTATTATAATATTCATTAGAATTATTATTTCTAGTTACATAATCACTTAAAAAGCTAGATAAAGAATCTTTAATAGTTAATAAAGAATTACTAGCTTCTTCTTTTGCAGCTTCTATTTCTTCTTCAGTATAAGGAACTCCTGTAATAATTTCTTTTCTCATTTTTTCTAAAGTACTTGCTTTAGTAGACATTCCTTTTTTAACTTCAATAAATTTAGATGGATCATATTCTTTTACTTCTTCTTCTACATAAATTATATTTCCATTACTATCTTTATTACCTGTATCTTTTAAAGTTAAAGGATATCCAAGTTCACTTAATTTATAATTAATATCAAAATCTGGTAAATAAGCATAATAGCTTGATTCAAGTAAAGTAGAATAAACTTTATCTAATACTACATCTTTAATTTTATATTCTTTATAATAATTTTCATTAACACTATATTTAGATGGATCTTCATTAAATATATCTTCTATTTCATTAATTAAATATAAAGCATCTTCATCACTTGATAATATTTTAGCAAGTTTAAATGAATATTTAGTTTTAGTTTCATTATAATCATTATTTAAAATAAAATGATAATAAATTGCTTCTTTAAATATATTATCTAATTCATCTTTAATAGAATTATCTAAAGATAATGATGTAATAACTTCTAAAGATACAATACTAGGAATAATTTCTCCCATAGTTAAATAATAATTAATACTATTATCATTAGAATAAGAATTTAAATATGAAGATAAGATTAATTTAATTACTACTTTATTAGATTCATCAATATTAGAAGATGAATCTATATAAGTATTAAAATAATTAATAGTAGTATTTAATGAACTATCTTTATCATTAGTTAATGAATAAACATTATTATAATAAGCACAAGAGGCATTAATTAATGTTACTACATTTTCATTACTTACTAAATCTAAAGGGGTTGCTATTAATTCTTCTAAAGAAGATAAAGAATCATTAATATTATCATATGCTAAAGCACTTTTATAATATGCATTATAATAACTTACTGCACCTTCTTTAATCGTAGTTTCACTACTAGCATTAGAAAATAAATTCTTCATTGAAGTAGATGTTGAATTAATATTTAAAGTAGATAATATTCCTATAACTACTGCTACTAATGCAGCATTAGCAATTCCTACTACACAAGTTCCTTTAAAATGTGATTTAAAAGATTCTTTAAATATCGCACCACTAAAAAGATGAGATCTTTTTTTCTTTTTATTATTTTTATTACTATCTAAAGAAGATGGTAATTCCATTATTTCTATTTCATTATTTTCCATTTTTATTAACTCCTTTTGAGATATTTTCATTAAAATATGTTTGTAAAGTATAAGGTTTATAAGAAATAAATTTTAAATCCATTAAATTTAAATCATGAATTAAATTAGATATTTTATCTTTATCAATTCTTAAAGTTAATTGATTATATTGAATTTGATCTTTAAAGATATAATCTTTATATAAATCTTTAATTTTTAAATAATCATTAACATTATTAAATTCAATCTTATAATCTCTTAAAGTTCTATTTTTAATATCATTAATATCAATAATAGCACTTATTCTACCTTTATTCATAAATGCTACTCTATCACATACTTTTTCTAATTCTTCAATTGTATTACTAGTCATAATGATAGTTTTATTTTTCTTTTTTTCTTCTAATATTAAATTTAAGAATTCATCTCTCATTAATGGATCAAGACCAGTTGTTGGTTCATCCATAATAATAAGAGGATAATCTTTCATTAAAGCTGCTACAATAGAAGTTTTTTGTTTCATACCTTTTGACATTCTTCTAGGATAGGCAGTGATATCAAGTTGCATTCTTTTAATAATTTCACTAGCTCTTAAAGTATATTCATTATCTAAAGAAGATTCTTTAGCGTAATTCTTTAAAAATTCATCTCCAGTTTTTAAATCTGGAAAATTAATTTCTCCTGGGATATAACTAATGTAATTTTTAAGTAACGCACTATCTTTATAAGCGTCTTTAGAATAAATACTAATGTTACCTTTATCTAAAGAAATAAAACCCATTAATTCTCTTAAGAATGTAGTTTTACCTGCTCCATTTTCACCCATTATACCTAAAGTTTCACCTTTATAAACTTTTAAATTTATATCAAAGTTACCTCTATTTTGACCATAATCTTTAGTAACGTTTCTTGAAGTAATAACTATTTCTTTCATAATTATAATCCTTTAAATTCTTTATCTTCTTTATAGAATTTCATAAAGTAATCTTCTAATGTTTCTTTAAGTTCAATCATATCTAAAACGTTATAGTATGTTAATAAGCCTATAAATAATGATACTTTATCATCTTCTACTATAAAAGTTACTTCATTAATAGATTCATTTTTATCTATAATCTTATAAAATTCTTGATTATCTTTAAAAATATTCTCATAACTTTCTTTAGAAAAAGTTACTTTGTATAACTTTTTAGTATTATGTTTTAAATCATTAGCGTTAAAAAAACTTACTATTTTTCCATCTTTAATAATTGCAATTTCATCACATACAGCATCTACTTCACTAAAGATATGAGAAGATAAAAGAATTGTTTTTCCTCTTTTCTTTTCAAGTTTAATTAATTCAATGAATTTAGCTTGCATTTCAGGATCAAGACCACTAGAAGGTTCATCCATAATAATTAAATCTGGATCTGACATAAATGCACATACAATTACTAATTTTCTTCTCATTCCAATGCTCATTTCTTTGCATCTTAATGAAGTATCTAAATCAAATTCTTTAATTAACCAATTTAAAAAAGTATCATCTGTTACATTTTTTAATTTTTTTTGTTCTTTAATAACATCTTTTCCTTTAAGTAATGGAGGAAGAGAAACTTCTCCTGGAATATATGAAACATTCTGCATGACTTCATATCTTGATTTTAAATTATTTTTAGAAAATATTAAGGCTTCTCCTTTATCAGGACGAGTAAATCCCATTAACATTCTTATTGTAGTAGATTTACCTGCTCCATTAGGACCTAAATATCCAAAGCATTCTCCTTTTTTAACATTTAAAGAAATATCAAATACTCCTCTTCCATGTCCAAAGTCTTTACTAAGATGATTAATTTCTATTACATTTTCCATATTCACCTCATTTTTAGAAATTGCACTCTTGTTCAATTTCTAGATAGTAGTATAATATCATTAAATTAAAAATCAAATATTTTTTTAAAAATTGAACGATTTAATTAATTTTAGTCAAAAAAGGATGTTATTTATGGAAGAATTATCTAAAAAGAAAGAAGATGTAAGAATAATAAGAAGTAAAAGAGATTTAGCAAATGCATTAGATGAACTCTTATCTAAAAAGAATTATGATGATATTTCAATTCAAGAAATAGTAGACACTGCACTTGTAAGTAAAAATACTTTTTATAATAATTTTTTAGATAAAAATGAATTATTAATGTTTTTATTTACTAGATATTCATTAGAAATATACTCTAAAGTAGAACCTTATTTTAATGATGAATCTAAGTCATTTTCAGAGATTAGTAAGATAACATTAAATACAGTTATTAATTTTTTTGATGATTATAAAGATAAAATAAAAAAGATGGTTACAAATGATCGTAGTAAAGCATTATATTGGAACTTAAATAAATTTATTCAAGAATTGATTGAATTTATATTTTCTAAATATAAAGATAAGATACCTTTAGATTTAGAAATAGAATTATTTTCTCCTTTTTTAAGTGGAGGTATATCTAATTTAATTTATCATAGTTTTTTAAATAATTTAAATAAATCTAAAGAAGAAATCTATTCTTATTTAGAAAATGTAATTGATTTAAAATTTAAAAAATAAATATTAAATTATTTAATTAGAATTGACAAAAGTGTAGAATTCTACAAAAAAATCAATTACTATTTTTGAAATTATCATAAAATCATGATATTATAAATGTACAAAAGTGTAGAATTCTACAAAATTGGTGATTTTATGATTAAACGTGATAAATATTTAAAAAAATTAATTAAATCCAAAAATAATGGTTTCCCTAAAGTAATTACAGGAATAAGAAGATGTGGCAAATCTTATTTATTAACTAATATATATTATGAATACTTAATAAAAGAAGGTGTTTCTAAAGATAGTATATTAATTATTGAATTAGACGATGATAAAAATTCATTCTTAAGAAATCCAATTGAATTAGGTAAATATATAAGAAATATTACAAAAGATAAAGACATGAACTATGTAATTTTGGATGAAATTCAAAGAGTTTATACTATAATTAATCCTACTTTAACTGAAGGTAAAATAGTGTTAGCAAAAGAAACTGATAAAGAAACGATATCTTTTGTAGATGTTGTTTTAGGATTATCACATGAAAAGAATATTGATTTATATGTTACAGGTTCTAACTCAAAAATGCTTTCTACAGACATAGTAACTGAATTTAGAGATAAAGCTACTAACATACATTTATCTCCTTTATCTTTTGAAGAATATAATAATTATTTAAGTGGATCAAGTTATGAAAATTTATATTCATTTATTCAATATGGTGGAATGCCTCTTGCAATATTAAAAGATGAAATTGAAAGAAAAGATTATTTAATTAATTTATTTAAAACTACATATTTTAAAGATATATTAGAACATAATAAAATAACAAAATCTGAATTATTAGATGAATTATGTAACATAATTAGTGATTGTACTGGTGATTTAATAAATTCTGAAAAAATAGCAAATACAT
>CAZDPH010000040.1:0-7821 GCA_964507285.1 uncultured Staphylococcaceae bacterium
CCCGCGTAATCAGCTTGGAAGGCTGATGCTCTACCATTAAACTACACCTGCATGCTCAAATAATATACCAAAGAATAAATTATTTTTCAATATATTTTTTTGAGTTTTTATTAATTAAGCATTTTTAATTAATTCTAATAATGCATCTTTATCCATGTATCCTTGAACCATTTTTTTATTTTCGCCTTTTTTATAGACAAATAATGTAGGAACAGCACGAATATTAAATTTAGATGCTAATAATGGAAATTTATCGACATCAATTTTAATAACATCAATTTCATTATGTTCTTCACATAATTCTTCAAGTTCTGGAGTTAACATTTTACAAGGTCCACACCAAGTTGCAAAAAAGTCTACTAAGACATTATCTTTTTTAATTAATTCTTCGAATTTATCTGAATCTTCTAAATGTATAAACATATATTTCCTCCTTTATAACATAAATATTAGATATAGAATTACAAGATGTAATGGGTAATATAAATAAAAAGAATATTTAATTATTTTAGAATTAGTTACTTTTTTATGGTTATAAAATATAATAAATAATGCTCCTAAAACAATATAAGTAGAATATACTAAATCTACTCCTAAATAGTTTTTATCTATATATGTGAAAGCATAAGCGATTAAAGAAAAAATTGCAAGTATGATGCAATAAATAATGTTTAAAGAAAATTTATAATCATTTGAATTTATAAATTCTTTATTAATTTTATTAACTTTAGAAGTATAAACTTTAAATGATAATAATGTAATTAAAAATAAAAATAATCCAAATAAATTGTATTGAGGAAATAATCCTCCAACTATTTTATATAATGAATTATTTATTGAAATAATATCTATTTTAATTAAATGAGTAATAATAAAATAAATAAATATTATAAATAAATAAATATATTTTAGATTTGATTTATATTTAATAATTAAAAAATAAATTAATGAATATAATAATAAATCAATAAAGATATTTCCATATTTATAAAATTCATTATTAGAAGTTAAACTAATAATTAAAATTCCTAAATAAATTACAATAGACATTATTAATAATCTTAAAATATATTTAATATTAGAAGAAGTGTATGTATTACTTTCTAAATTTAGAAATAAAAATAATGGAAAAGAAATAGATCCAATTATTAAAAATATATTAGATAAATTTGAATTAGAAGATGAAATAAATAATCCAACATGAGATAAAGTCATTGCAATAAGTGCAATTAACTTTAATATTTCATTATTTATGATTAATATTTTGTTTTTCATAAGACAATAGCAAGTATGATTGACATTAAATTATTGGTAGCATGTGCAATAAAAGATACTTCTATTCCTTCTTTATCATAGTAATAAGATAATAATAATCCACTTACTATATAAGGATGAAGATTAATTAATTCATTTAATAAATTACTGCTAGAAAAATTAAAATGAATTAATCCAAATAGTATCGCAGTTAAAATATATGCTAATAAACGTGATTTTTTATTTATTAATGCAAAAAATCCTAATCTATAAGTAATTTCTTCTGTTAAAGGACCAATAATTCCAAATACAATAATTGATAAAAAAGGATATAATTTTACAATTGATTCAACATTTGTTTGATTATCATTACTTGAAGTATCATTAGTAATTAAACTTATAATCATACTAATTAAAGAAGAAACGATTATTAAAAGAAATCCATAGCTTAATCCCATTAAATAAGTTCTTAATTTATTAAAATTTTTAAATATTAATGTAAAATCTTGATGAATTACCATTAATAAAATACCAAATATCATAAAATACATTGCAAAATTAACATATGCGATTCCGTCTGTATAAATAAAATAAGGATTTCTAGCTAATGCATAGATTTGTAAAGCATAGCCTAAAACTTGTAATAATAGAAAGCCTACTAAAAATAAAGTTAGATTTTTATGTTTTAAATCAATTGATCTAGATTCAAATTTAATAAAATTAGATATTTTTTCTTTATTTTCTTTAGATTTATTTGAATCGCTAATTTTACTATATTCAATATTTATTTTTTTATCTTCGCTACTAATTTCGTCTTTATTTATTTTATATCCACAATAAGGACAAGTTTCTAAATCACTATCAATTAATAATTTACATTTAGGACATTTAATTTTTTCTTTCATAATAAAAATATTATATAATATTTTTTAGTAAAAAAGAAAATATGAATTATAGTGTTAAAGAATTAAAATCAACATCTATTATGGTATTAAAATCAGAATTTATTGGTTATATTTTTCCTATTTTTTCACTTGATGAATTTAATTCATATTTAACTAATATTAAAAAAGAACATTCTAAAGCAAGACATGCATGTTACGCTTATAAAATTGGTTCAAAAGAAAGAGGATGTGATGATGGAGAACCAAAAGGAACAGCAGGAATTCCTTTATTAAATGCAATTATTAAAAATAATTTAGATAATGTAGGAGTTATTGTAATTAGATATTTTGGAGGAACTTTACTAGGAGCAGGAAGACTTTTAAGAACTTATTTAGAAAGTTTTGAAACAACTTTTAAAGAATGCTCTTTAGTTTTATTAGAAGAAAAAGAATTGCATTTTGTAGAATGTGAATATGATACTTTTAATATTCTTTCAAATTTTTTAAAAAAGAATGATTTTTCATTAAGAAGTAAAGAATTTAATGATAAAATAAAAGTAAGTTTTTTAACTCCTTTAAATACAAATATTGATTATAATACAATATTTTTAAATAAAGTTAGAGAAATTAAAAAAGAAATTGTGATAGATAAAAAGGATGTTTAATATGGATGGTATAGAAAAAATAACAACTAATTCTTTAAATAAGATTAAACATTTAATTTGTGTTTCAAGTGGAAAAGGTGGAGTTGGTAAAAGCTATGTAACTAGTGTTATTGCTTCTAAACTTAATAAACTTGGATATAAAGTAGGAATTATTGATGGAGATATTGTAGGTCCTTCGATTCCTAGAGCTTTTAATTTAAAAGATAAATTAGAAGGTGATCCAAATGGATTAATATTTCCTTCAATTACAAAAGAAGGAATTAAGATTGTTTCTAGTAATTTATTAATTTCAAAAGAAGATGATCCTATTGTATGGAGAAGTCAATTAACAACTTCTTTATTACTTCAATTTTATAAAGATGTTTTTTGGGGAGAATTAGATTTTCTTCTTATTGATATGCCTCCAGGAACTAGTGATATCACATTAACTGCATATCAATCATTAAATGTTGATGGAGTATTAATAGTATCAACACCTCAAGATTTAGTTAAATTAATAGTAACTAAATCTATTAAAATGGCTAAGTTATTAAATATTCCTATTTTAGGTTTAATTGAAAATATGTCTTATGTTGTATGTCCTGATTGTAATAAAAAAATTAATTTATTTGGAGAAAGTAGATTAAAAGATATTGCAAAAGAAAATAATATTAACACATTTACTAGTTTACCTTTATCATCTATCAATTTAGAATTAATAGAAAAAGGAAAAGTAACTGAGATAAACGAAAATAATTTAGATATTATTATTGAAGAATTGAGGAAATTATAATGAATAAAGAAGAATTAATATCAAGAAGAAATAAATTAATTAACAAAATGGATGATGATTCATTACTTATTTTATTTGGAGGAGTTTCAAAATCAAGAAGTGAAGATGAAGATTATCCTTTTTCAATTAATAGAAATTTCTATTATTTAACAGGAATTGATCAAGAAGGTTCAATTTTAGTAATTAAAAAAGAAGCTGGATTATTAAATGAAACATTATATGTTTCTGATTATAATCCATTAATTGAAAAGTGGACTGGAAAAAGATTAACTTTAAAAGAAGCTAAAGAAATTTCTTATATTGATAATTGTTTGTTTTTAAATCAATTTGAAGTTGATTTAGAATCATTATTAAAGAAAAATAATAATATTTATTTAGATTTTTCTTTATTTTATGATATTAAAAATCATTATAATGTAGAAGATTTTAAAAAAGATATATTAATTAAAAATAAAAATATTAATTTTAAAAATATTTATCCTTTAATTGCAGAATTAAGAATGATTAAATCTGATTATGAAATTGAATGTTTTAAAACTGCAATTAATAATACAAATAATGGATTAAAAGTATTACTTAAAAATTCAATTGAAGGAAAAAGCGAATATGAATTAGCTTCATTATTTTATCATACAATTCATTCTTTTTCTCATTCTGAGCTATCTTTTCCTACTATTTCTGCAGCAGGAAAAAATGCTACTTGTTTACATTACACAACAAGTTTTGATTCTCTTAAAAAAGATGATTTAATTTTATTTGATTTAGGAAGTGAATATAAATATTATTGTGCGGATATTTCAAGAACATTTCCTATAGGAGATAAATTTACATCTTTAGAAAGAAAGATTTATCAAATTGTTTTAGATGCTAATAAATTAGTAATTAAAGAAGCAAGACCTGGAATTACAATTAAAGAATTAAATAATTTAGTAACTAAATACATGGCAAAAAAATGTGTTGAAGAAAAATTAATTGAAAAAGAAGAAGATATTAAAAACGTTTATTTTCATAGTATTTCACATTTTATTGGACTTGACACTCATGATGTTTCTTATTATTCAAAAAATCCTTCGTTACGTTATTCTGAAATTCCATTAGAAGAAGGAAATGTAATTAGTGATGAACCTGGATTATATTTTGAAAATTTAGGAATTGGAGTAAGAATTGAAGACGATTTATTAATTGTTAAAAATGGATGTGAATGCTTATCAAAAAATATAATTAAAGAAATTGATGATATAGAAGAATTTAAAAGGAGGTAATATATGAAATATCAATGTACTGTATGTGGCCAATTTAGTAATCAAAAAGATGTATGCACTTGTTGTGGAGTTGGTGGAGATAAAATTATAACTGTTTCTGATTCTGGAGAAGATAGCATAACTTATCGTTGCCTTTCTTGTGGAAGATTATTTGAAGATAAAGATGTTTGTCCTTTTTGTGGAGGAGAACAACTTTATGATTTAACAAATGGAAATCCATATGATAGAAGAAAAGATTCTAAAAAGAAAAATGACGATAATATTGAGATGAATGATGACTTTGATTTATTTGGAAGTTTTGAAGATTCTATTAAAAAAGAAGATAAAGATGATGAAATTTTTGATGATAAAGTTATTATTTTAGAGCAAAAAGAAGAACCAAAAGAAGATAAAGAATCTTTAATCGATATTGATCCTAATGAAAATATACGTATTAATATTGATGAAGAAAAATTAAATGAAGAAGAATTAAAAAATGAATCTTTAGAAGAAGAACAAGAAGTAGAATCTAAAGATGAAGATAATTTATCTTCAAAAGAAGATGATAATATTGAATTTGAAGATAGTGTTGATTTAAAAGATGAAATTAAAAAAGAAGTAGAAGAAGATTCTTTATTAGATTTAAAAATTAAACGTATTGATTTAACAAAAGATTTAATTATTAAATTATTTATGAAAAAAGAATCCTCAAATGACCCAAAATATCAAGATTTATTAGATAATGAAATATCAATTTTAAATAAATTATCTTCTTTATTTGAAAAAGAAACAATTTCTTCAATTTTAAGTGAAAAAGAAAAATTAAATAAAGAATTATTTGAACTTGAAAAAGATGATCCATTTAATGGTTATTTATTATTTTTAGAAAGTTCGAAGAAGGATATTAAATAATGTTAGATTCAATTATTTTTGATTTTAATGGAACGTTGCTTGATGATTTCAATGTTACATATAAAATAGAAAAAGAAATATTTAAATCCCTTAATTATAAAGGTTTTTCCAAAAAAAGATGTAAAGATACATTTATTAATCCTATAAATAAATATTACGATGCTTTAGGATTAAATTCTAATGATTATGATTATAAAGCAATGAATGAAAAATTCTTTAAAGAATATCAAAAAAGATGGAAAGAAGAATCAAAATTATTTAAAAATGAAAAAGAGGTTCTTTTAAAATTAAAAGCTAGAGGATTTAAATTATATATTTTAAGTGCTACTGAAATTAATTTATTAAAAGAACAATTAGAATTTTTAAAAATTAAAGATTTATTTACTGATTTTATTGCAAGTAATGATTCTGAAAGTAAAAGTAAAATTGAATTTGGTAAAGAATTTATCAATAAACATAATTTAAATAAAGATAATTGTGTTTTAATCGGAGATACTTTACATGATTATGAATGTGCAAAAGAATTCAACATCGATTCAATTATGTTTTTAAAAGGTCATAATTCTAAAAAGAAATTAAAACCTTTAAATAAAGTTATGGTTAATAGCTATAAACAAATATTAAAAGAAATTACAAAAAGGAATCCAAACATGATGGATTATTAATTATGAATATGAAAAATAATAAAAAATTAAAAGAAAAACGTATTAGAAAACATTTCCATGCTAGACTTATTTTTGTTGGGTTAGCATTCTTATTACAATTATTAATCATTTTTGGATTAATATTTTTACTATATTTTACTTCTGAATATTATTACACAATTGCAACAGTGGTATTTATTTTAGTTTTAAATTTTATTTTCGCTTTATTTATTGTTAATAGCAAAAATCAAATTGATTATAAACTTACTTGGGTTGCAATTATTGCAGCATTACCTTTTATTGGAGTTACTCTTTATATATTATTTGCTAATAAAGTTACTACAAAGAAATTAGAAAGAATTGAAAAAAATAGAATTAATAGATTCTTGAAAAAACAAAGAGATTTATATATTAATGAAGAAACTTTAAAAGAAGTGGAAGAAAAAGTACCTGAATATTATAATTTAGCATATTTAAATTCAAATTCTAATTTTCCTGTTTATAAAAATACAAATATTAAATATTATAAATTTGGACAAGAAGGAATTGATGATTTAATTAAAATGATAAGAAGTGCAAAAAAATTTATTTTTGTTGAATATTTTATTATTGAACCAGGTTATTTTTTTGATGAATTAATAGGAGCTTTAAAAGATAAAGCAAAAGAAGGTGTTGATGTTAGATTAATTTATGATGATTTTGGATGTTCAACATTTTTACCTAAAAACTTTAATTTATTATTAAGAGAAGATGGTGTTAAAGCATTTAGATTTAATCCTTTAAAGCCTACTATGAATATTCAACTAAATTGTAGAGATCATAGAAAAATAGTAGTTGTAGATGGAATTAAGGCATTTACTGGTGGAATAAATGTTGGTGATGAATATTTAAATAAAAAAGAAAGATTTGGTGTTTGGAAAGATAACTTTTTATATTTAGAAGGAGAAGCTGTTCAAGGATTAACTTCAATATTTTTATCAAATTTATTAATCTGTGATAAATCTAATCAAGAAGATTTTGATGCTTTTAGTTATAAAAATAATAAATATTTATTAGATCATGAAATTATTAATAATGATTCTTTTATTCAACCAGCATCAAGCATGCCTTATGATCAAAAATATGTATTAAGAAATGCTTTTTTACAAATGATTAATAAAGCTAAAAAAACTATTTGGCTTTCTACACCTTATTTAATTCCAGATAATGAATTAATTACAGCTTTAATTAATGCTAGTAAAAGTGGAGTGGATGTTAAAATATTTACTCCTGGTATTCCAGATAAAAAAATGGTTTGGCAAGCTACAAAATCATATTATGCTTTATTTATTTTAGCAGGTATAAAAGTTTATGAATATACTCCTGGATTTAATCATGAAAAAACTTTAGTTATAGATAATGAAGTAGCATTAACCGGAACTTGTAATTTTGATTTTAGAAGTTTTTATT
>CAZDPH010000041.1:0-7752 GCA_964507285.1 uncultured Staphylococcaceae bacterium
CTGAAATGATTGATTCTATAAGTTTATTTTTTATTTCTTTAATCATTTTTTCCTCCTTTTTTAAAATATAATTTTCATTTAAAAAATACTTTATAAATATTTATTTGTCAATTATAAAAATATATTTTTATATTATTTTATAATATAAACATTTTTAATTAATAAGAAAGCGTTTTCATATTACTTTTTATTTACATATAAAAATTAAATGATAGAATTTTTATTTGTTAAAAGGAAAGATTTTATGAGTATAAAAGAAAGATTTTTAAATTTATTTAAACCAATTGATTTAACAACAGGTTCTATATACAAAAAACTATTAATTTTTATGCTTCCTATTTTAATTAGTTATTTATTTCAACAAGTTTATACAATAACCGATTCTGCAATAGTAGGACATTATTTATCTAGTAAAGAAGTAAGTGGCGTTAATGTTGTTTATTCTTTAATTTTTATCGTATTACAATTTGCTTTTGGATGTACAAGTGGTTTTAGTGTAATAACAAGTAATAAAAAAGGTGAAAATAATTTAGAAGGTATAAGAAAATCTTTTGCATGTCAACTTCTATTATCTACTATAATTTCAATAGTATTAACAGTTATTGCAGTTATTTTTACGCCTTATTTACTAGAATTTATTGGATTATCTAAAACAAGTGAAGATTATACATATGCATATGATTATTTAATTATTATATACTTAGGATTATTTACTCAAATTTTCTACAATTTAATGGTTAGTGTTTTAAGAAGTATTGGAGATTCTTTAACACCTTTATTATTTTTAATTGGATCTACTATTATTAATATATTTTTAGATTTATTATTCATTGTATTTTGTAACTTAGGAGTTAGAGGTGCTGCTTTAGCAACGGTTATTGCTCAAGGTATTTCTTTTTTTGGATGTTTAATATATTCTTTATTTAAATATAAATATTTAAGAGTTAAATTAAGTGATTTTAAATTAGAATTTAAGTTTGTTTTTGATCATTTACGCTTAGGACTTCCTTTAGCACTTCAATTTTCAATACTTGCAATTGGATTAATAATTCTACAAAAAGGAATGATTAAATTTGATGTTGACCCAAATGTATTTGATTGTAAAAATGGATATGGAGCTGCTGTAAAATTTAATGATTTTTTAATGTGTCCTTTGAGTTCTCTTGGAACCGCAATGCTTTCTTTTGCAGGACAAAATTATGGTGCTAAAAATAAAGAAAGAATTAAAAAAGGCATTAAACAATCAATTATTTTAATGTTAATAATTTATTTAATTTTACTTGCAATTGGATTGTTATTCTCAATAAATGGATTTTTTACTAATTTATTCTTAAGTGGATCAAATAATAATGATCGAGTTAAATTCTATGCATCAACTTATGTAATAGTTGATACTTCTTTATATTTTATTTTAGGCTATTTATTTTTAGGAAGAAATATTTTACAAGGTCTAGGAAAATCATTATTTCCATTTCTTGCAGGAATTGGAGAAATGGTTGCTAGAGTTTTAATTGTAGAATTTATCCCTTATCTTGTTGATCCAATAAATCCAACTAGTGATAAAGCGTTCATTGGAATTTGCTTTTCTGATTCATTAGCGTGGGTATTTGCATCTATATTTTTAACTATAGGATTATATTATTGGGTTATAAAAGGAAATATTTTTAAAGATTTTCCTAAAGAAAATGAATTTGAAAGAATAAAAGAATAAAAAAGGATCTATTGATCCTTTTTTTCATATCTTTTTACAACTTCATTTTCTAATAAATCTCTAATTTTTAAATGTTGAGGGCAAATTTTTTCACATAATCCACATTTAATACATTCACTAGCTTTAATATTTTCTTTTTTAGTTATAACATCATAATAAAAACTTAAATCAGAATTTAAAGAATAATCTTCGTTACACATTGAAAAATATTTAGGAATTGGAATATGTTTTGGGCATCCTTTGACACAATATTTACAATCAGTACATGGAATTAAAATCTTAGATTTAATAATTTTGCTTACTTTATTTATAGCTTCTAATTCAGACTCATTAATTTTTTTAAAATCTTTCATATAAGAAATATTTTCTTTTAATTGATCTAAATTACTCATTCCAGAAAGAACCATAAATACATTATCTAAACTTGCTGCAAATCTTATTCCATAACTTGCAATTGGTAATGAATTATTTAATTTATTAAATATTTTTTTAGCAGATTCAGGAATATTAACTAAAGTTCCACCTT
Organism: uncultured Staphylococcaceae bacterium; assembly: GCA_964507285.1. Classification (GTDB taxonomy): domain Bacteria; phylum Bacillota_I; class Bacilli_A; order RFN20; family CAG-826; genus Onthovivens. Next base: position 2,238 of record CAZDPH010000041.1, read on the forward strand.
TTAAAGGTTCCATTACAATTACTTTTTTATTATATTTTTGACATACTTCATAGCATAATCTTGATTCAATCGCTTGAGATTCCCAATCTAAATAATTTATTTGAAGTTGAACAACTTCTATAATGTCTGACTTTTCATTTAATATATAATCTAAGACTTTACTTGAATCATGAAAAGAAATTCCAATATGTTTAATTTTTCCTTCATCTTTAAACTTTTTTAAATGATCAAATACATTAATTTTTTTGCTCAATTCATATCTATCATAATTTAAAGCGTGAACTAAATAATAATCTAAGTAATCTACTCCTAATTTTTCTAATTGCTCGTTAAAAATCTTATCAATTTCTTCTTCTTTTTTAATTGAAAACATTGGGAGTTTACTTGTTAAAACATATTTATCTCTTGAATATCTACTTGTTAATACTTCTTTTAATATTCTCTCACTATTACCTTCATGATATGGATAAGCAGTATCAAAATATGTAAATCCGTTTTCTAAAAATAAATCAACCATTTTAGTAACTTGTTCTTTATCAATATCTTTATAATTTCCATTAATTATTGGAAATCTCATACAACCTAATCCAAAATTTTTCATTTACTTTTCTAACTCCTTAAAATATTCAATTATTTTATTAGCACCTTTAATAACATTTTCTTTTGATGTTCCTAAATTAATTCTAATAAATCCTTCTCCGCTTTTTCCATAGATAGAACCACTAGAAATAATTAATCCAGTTTTTTCTCTAATTTCTTTTTCTAAAGTATTGCTAGATTTATTATATTTTCTACAATCAACCCAAGCCAAATATGTAGCGTCACTTAGATATGTTTTTATTTTTAAAGAAGAATTATTAATTAAATCTACAAATATTTTTTTATTATTATAGATATATTCATTTAGTTCATCTACCCATCTATCTCCATTATTAATTGCTGCTAAAGTAACTTCTTGAGCAAAAATATTTGGCTCGCCAACTTCATCAGTATTTATTCCTCTAAAAATTTTATATCTTCTATTTTCATCAAAACAAATAATACAAGCAGCTTGAATACCTGCAACATTAAATGTTTTTCCTAACGCATGACAAGATATACCTACCCTTTTTGCAATTTCACCTATTGATAAAAAAGGTATATATTCTTTTGAAGGAATTGTAATATCAGAATGAATTTCATCACTTATTATAATTTTATGATATTTATCTGCTAACAAAGCAAGTTTTAACATTTCTTCTTTTGTATTAATTTTTCCTACAGGATTTTGAGGATTGCATAAAATTATTAAACTTAATTGAGGATCTTTTAGCTTTTCTTCAATATCATTAAAATCAAATGAATAATTATAATTTGAATCATAAATTAAAGGAGACTCAACAACAAATCTTCCATTATTTATGATTGAATTAAAGAAAATATTATAAGTAGGAGTAAAAACTAATACTTTTTCTCCAACTGAAGTTAGTTTTCTAACCATTGATGAAATGCTTGCAACAACACCTGAAGAATAGACCATATTTTTAATATCAACATCAAAATTATGTCTTTTTTTTAACCATTTTGAATATGCCTCAAAATAAGAATCTTTTAATTCACTATAGCCAAATATTCCAAATTCTCCAATTTTTATTATTGATTCTTTAATTTCATCTAAACATTCAAAATCCATGTCAGCTACCCACATAGGTAGTTCATTTTCTTTGACGTCCCACTTTAAAGATGATGACTTTCTTCTATCTTTTAATTTATCAAAATTATATTTATTCATCTTTTTCCTTCTTTAAAATTATTTTTAATTTTCCTTTCTTTTTATAATTATTATCTAAAATTATTTTTTTAATATCTTTAGCTTTTATAATTCCTTTTAAGGGATTTTTTATTGAGTCAATACTAGAATTAACGTCTACTTTAACACTACAATATTCAAATGCTAAATCAGTATTAATTAAAGAAGAATTAACAATTTTTAATCTTTTTATATAACAAAAGCCTTGATTAGACTCAATTTTACAATTAATAAAAGTCAAATTTTTAGAATTCCATCCAATATATTCTCCTTTAATAGTAGAATTTTTAACTACTACATTCTTAGAATTCCAAAAAGCATCTTTTGAATTTAATATTGCATTTTCAATAACAATGTTTTTAGCACCATCAAAAGCATAATTACCATCTAAAGTAAAATCTTTTATTTTAATATTTTTTGAATTTTTAAAAGTATAATCTCCTGTCATTTTTGTATTATTAATATTAATACCAATACATTCCCAAAACATTTCGTTTCCATCTAAAAAATTAATATTATTAAGAGTAATATTTTTACATCTTCTAAATAACTTAGGACATTTAATTAATGAATCATTAATAGATATATTTTTAGTATACCATATACCACTTCTTGATAATTCTTCAAAAGTAACATTATTTACTTCAATATTTTTTGAATACCATAAAGGATATTTATAAGTAAATGTAGAGTTTTCTAAAATAATATTCTTACATTCTTTTAAAGGAGATTCTCCAAAATTAAATTTAATATTATTTAAATATAAATTCTTTGAATTGTATAAAATTCTTTCTCCTTCAAATTCTTTATTTTCAATTTTATTTAATTTATTTTTATCTAATTTCATAACTTTAATATTTTATCAAATTATTAATATTTATAATAATCAAAATGCTTAAAATTTTTATATAAATCAAAAAGATGATTATATAAAATGATACATATTATATTCAATATCAAGAAATAATATTAGTTTAATTATTTTTAAATTATTTTCATTCATTTTCTATAACATCTTATATTTTAATCAACATAAAAATGTTTATCTCAATAAATATTTGATATAATTTTTATTAATGGATTTTATTTATAGATTTAAAAATAAAGAACATAAACATATTCAATTTTATTCTTATCAAACTTTACTTTATATAGGACTTATTTTTTTATCTATTCAACAATTTAGTTTTCTTGGGATCGTTAATAACTATATAACACACGAAAATTATTTAAATATTAATTTATTAAATTTTTTATATAATTTAGGAACTATTGGATTACCTCTTATTTTAATTGCAAAAATACAGAATTTTTTAAAGATGGTAAAAAAATAAGATATAACATAATATTTAATGCAATTGGAACATTTTTATTTGCGTTTATTGAAACTATTGGAATAATGTTAATAATTTCAATAACATATTCAAGATTAAATATACCTTTAGATTATATTCAAAATAAACATTTATTTGAAAATATTTTAACTTTATTATCTAAATTTGTTAACGCAAATGTATTTGTAGATCTTTTAATATTTTCTTTACTATTTTTATTTTTATTTCATTATCCTAAAAAACACTTAAAACTTTTTAGATCATTAGTCTTATTTCCTTTACTTTATATAATTATTTCTTTTATTTTAATGATTTTATATAAATTAAGCATTATAGAATTAAATTTTTATTTAGCGTCTTTTTTACCATCTAAAAAGATTTTATTACATTTTTTAGTTTTATCTTATTTATTTTATTTAAAAATATATAATAAAAATAGAGAATCAAAAGTTTTAGAAAGTCATAAAGTTTCTATATTTTTAACATTAATAATTATTATAATTTGTTTAATTGATTTTATATTTTCATTTTTCCCTAATTTAAAAACATTTGGGCTTGGATCTTCATATTATATTTTTATTTCAATTCCTTTTATTTTAATGTTTGATTATAAAAAACCCATTAAATTTAAATGGGTTAAATATACTTATCCTTGTTATAATTTAATAAATTATACAATTTTAATATCAAAATATATGTATTTATTATTAATAGTTACTGATTTAATTGGACCTTTAATAGAAGCTTTTAGAAATTATAATCTTTAAATTTTAATTATATTAAAACATCCATTTTCATTTGCAATTTTTTCAAGCCTATTTATTTCTTCATCTAAAGTAATTATTTTATTAAATTTATTTAACCCTTCCTTTCTTACTCCAAAATATCGATATTTTATTAATTTATATCTAGTATTATTTTTAATAATTTTGGAAACTTCTTTAACAGTTTCTTCGTTATTCTTAGTAAAGTTAGGTAAACAAACTGTTCTAACTTCTTCTAATTTATTAATTTTTAATAAATATTTTAAATTTTTAATTACTATTTCATTAGATCTTGAAGTAATTTCTTTATGAAAATCATTATTAATCGCTTTTACATCAAGCATTACTCCATCAGAAATATCAATTAAAGATTTTAAATTCTTTTCAAAATCAATTGATCCATTTGAATCAATCAAACAAGTTAAATTAAGTTCATTTTTAACTTTAATAAATAATTCTTCTAAAAATTTAGAATATAAAGTACATTCTCCTCCACTTACAGTAATTCCTCTTATATATGGTTTTACTTCTTTTATTCTATTAAATAAATAATCTACATCTACTTCTTTTACTTTAGGAGAAGATAAATTTTTACATGTTTTTAAGCAAGTATCACAATTAATACATTTATCTTCATTCCAAACCACTTTATTATTTATTAAATTTAATGCTTTAACTGGACAAGTTTTAATACAATCTCCACAATTATTACACAAAGAAATTGTTTCAGGATTATGACAATAAAGGCAAGAAAAAGAACATCCTTGAAAGAATATTGCCATTCTATTTCCAGGTCCATCAACATTGGAAAATGGAATGATTTTATTTAGTAGTGCCTTTTCCATAAATTTTTCTGTCTAATGCATGTCCTTTATTTTTAGCACCCATTCCAAAAACAGTAACATTATTTAATGATTGTTTTTTATTTTCAAGTTTTTCTATTTCACTTTTTTTAACTAAATACCCTGTAACTCTAACAACATCATTATTAGCATTATAGGCTGTAAAATATCTTAATCCTTTATTAAATGAGCCTTTAATTATATCAAGTAAGGCATCCAAAGAATTATTCCAAGTATCATCAAGTTTAAAAACATCACCTACTCCAAAAGGAAAATATTTATGCATTTTTGTTTCTAATTCTAAATGAGAAAATAAATCTGGTTCATATCCAACAGGAATTCTACATCCTGGAGCATCATCTAATCCATCTGAATCAATTCCAACTTGTGCGTGCATTTTATATCTATTATTAAAATTTAAAGAGTAATATCCTTCATGATTAGATACAATTTCATCAATTTTTGATAAAACTTTTATTGCTAATTCTTCACAATCTTTGTTATGTCCATACCCTTTAGATTTATCTTCAATTCCTAAAAGATTATTTACACATTCAGCAACTCCAACAACCCCTACCATTCCTGAAAAATTATTAATATCAACAAAACCTTCTTTAACTAAAAAGTTACTTTTAAAAAATGAAGATTCTTCTACTATAAATTTAATTCTTTGATCCATATTTTTTAAAATTAAATTAACATATTTAGGTAAAACATTATTAAAAAAATCATCAATTGAGTTAGATTCTTTTGAAATTTCAAATAATCTTAATCTAGGAAGAGTGT
>CAZDPH010000042.1:0-7402 GCA_964507285.1 uncultured Staphylococcaceae bacterium
CCTCCTAAAGTAGAATATGAATTAATGCTACTTGGAGAAAAGATGTTAATGGTTTTAGATTCATTAAATGAATTTGGAACTGATTATAAATCTCAAATTAAATAAGGAGAAAATATGACTGAAAAAGAAAAAATGATTAATGGATATCTTTATAATTCTAATGATATTGAATTAGTAAATGAAAGAAATGAATCTAGAAAAAAATGTTATGAATATAATTTATTAAATACTGATAACAATGAACTAATATCTAAAAAAGCTAAAAATATTTTAGGTAAAACTAAAAATAATGTTTGTTTAACTCCTCCTATTCATTTTGATTATGGATATAACATCGAAGTAGGAGAAAATTTTTATTCTAATTACAACTTAGTAATTTTAGATTGTGCTAAAGTTAAAATAGGAGATAATTGCTTTATAGCACCTAATGTAGGTATTTATACAGCAGGTCACCCTCTTGATTATAAAATAAGAAATAAAGGATTAGAATACGCTTTGGAGGTTACAATCGGAGATAATGTTTGGATTGGAGGAGGTGTTCAAATAATGCCTGGAGTAACAATCGGAGATAATGTTGTTATTGGAGGGGGAAGCGTTGTAACTAAAGATGTTCCTAATAATTCTTTAATTGTAGGTAATCCTGCAAGAATAATTAAAAAGTTAAATGAAGAAGATTTAATCAACTACAAAGAAAAATATAGATTATAAAAAATATCGTTAGAATTATTTTCTAACGATATTTTATATTATTAATAAGTTACTTTTAATATTTCTTTTTGTAACGTTCTATAATCTAAAGATTCATATTTTGTTAATAAATCATTTAATTTATTAATTTGATCTAAACGAGTTTCTTCATCATTACTATTAATAGAATAATCAGATGTTCTTCCACATGGAGAAAGACAAGTTAAACAATTAGGAAGATATAATTTCTTATCATGAATAATTTTTTCAATCATTATATCAATATCTTTATTTTCTTTTAAAGATTTCATTGAATTGATAATATCTTCTTTTACTTTTTCTAATTCATCTTTTTCATCATATAATCCATTAATTAAACCTACAAGTTTTCCAAATAATGTATTTTTATTTTCTTCTAATAGCATTCTAATATTTCTCCTTCTATTGAAATAACTCTTATTGAATAATGAATATCTTTTTTACTATTTTTAATAGCAGTTTTTAAATATTCATCCATTGATGCACAACAAGGAACTTCCATTCTTACAAGTGTAATTGATTTAATATTATTGTTTTCAATAATATCTTGTAATTTTTCTATATAATCTACTTTATCAAGTTTTGGGCATCCAATTAAAGTAATTCTTTTATTCATGAAATCATGATGAAAAGATGTATAAGAATACGCTACACAATCACACGCAATTAATAAATGAGCATTTTCAAATATTTCAGATTTAATAGGAGCAAGTCTAATTTGTATAGGCCAATTTCTTAAGGAAGTTGGTTTATTTTCTAATTTTCCAATAGAATCTTTTAATTCTTCTTGCCTAACTTTTACTGCTTCATGATCATAAGATGCAACATCTTTTAAAGTAATTTTAATAGCGTCACTTGGACAATGAGGTAAGCAATCCCCAAGTCCATCACAATAATCTTCTTTTACAAGCTTTGCCTTACCATTTATTAATTCAATAGCGCCTTCATGACATCCTTTAACACATAATCCACATCCAGTACACTTTGATTCATCAATTTCTACTATTTTTCTTTTCATATTTGCTCCCTTAATTTGAATTTATATCATCTAATAAAAATGGAAATAGATAGAAAGGTATATTAATTAAATCTTTATCTTTAAAATAATCTTTAGATGAAATTAAATATTTTGATGATATAAATTTAGAATATTTAATACTAAAATCATCGATAGATTTATGGGAATTAATTTTATTAGATTTAATTTCTAATGGAATTACTTTATTTTTATTAGATAATAAAAAATCTATTTCGTATTTATGAGTAGAATTTTCTTTTTGATAAGAATAATAATATAACTTTCTATTAGAACTTATTATCATTTGAGATATTACATTTTCGTATAAATAACCAAGATTTAAATTTAATTTATCACTTAATAATTTATTATAAATATCTTGATGATCTTTATTATCACTATTAAATAACATTGTTACAAATAATCCAGTATCTGCTACATATAATTTAAATTTAGTAAAATCAGTAAACATTGATAAAGATGGAGAAATATCTGTTAAGTTATAACATATATTTACAATTTTAGAATCTAATAAATCAAATAATCTCTCATTATCTTTAAAGGACTTTTTACCTAGTCCATATCCAAATGAAAATTTATTTTTATTTGATACAAGTTGAGCAGGTATCGATTCATACATAATAGATAATCTTCCTGATTTGTCTATTTTTTTTAAATCTTCTTTATATAATTCAATAATATTTTTTTTAATTTGATCAATTTGATTAAAATTATTTTTATTTAAATAAGCTTCTATTGCTTGAGGCATTCCGCCAATTGCAATATATAATCTAAATGTTTTTAATAATGTTCTATTTGTAATTTCTCCAATTGAATTATGATAATCATAAAGAGTTTTTAAAGATGAATAATTATAATTAATTGCATTACAAAATTCTTCATAATCTAAAGGAAATACTTCTATTTTTCTTTCTTCTGAAGGAATTAATATTTTATCAACATTTTTATTAATTGAAATTAATGAACCTGTTTCTAAATAATCATATCTTCCATCTTTAACAAGATGTTTAATAGCTTGTCTAGCTTTTGGAAATAATTGAACTTCATCAAAAATTATTAAAGAATTTCTTAAATATAATGTTTTATTTGTTAAAGCTTGTAATTTTATAAAAAATAAATCTAAATTTTCTATATCATCAAAAATAGAAACTATTTCTTTTTTTACTTTTGAAAAATCTATCAAAATGAAAGATTTATATTCATTTTGACCAAAATTAATTGCAATAGTAGATTTTCCTACTCTTCGAGCACCTTCTAATAATATAGCACTTTTCCCATTACTTTCTTTTTTCCATTTAAGTAATTCTGAATAAACTTTTCTTTTAAACATTTTAATTTCCTTTAGTAAATTATAATAATTAAAACGCCATATTTCAACATTCATTTTTTAAAAATAACGCCATATTTCAACATTCATTTTTTAAAAATAACGCCATATTTCAACTTTTAAAAATAAAAAAGACGATAAATATCGTCTTTTTTAGTTAAGTGTAAAACATTACCTACCTAACAGACATTTAATTTACTTCGGATTTTAAAAATGTTTCTTTTTAACTACCTTAAGGTTAATGACATTTAGGAGCTTAAGTCATTATAATAATTTTTATTTAACTATATAATTACAGAATATTTTAATAAAACAGCACCACTAGAATAACTTTTAACATCTTTTAATTTTAATTGAGTAACTTTAGAATCACTACTTAATCCATCAAAAACACTAGTCATATTTTTTCTTCCATCAATTCTTGGACCTATTAAAATTAAAATATCATCAATAAGATTTTCTTTTAAAAATCCTCCATTGATATTTCCTCCTCCAGTTAATAGGCACTCTTTAACATCAAATTCATTATATAAAATATCAAGAGATTTATTTAAATCAATTTTATCTTTGCCTGCAACAATATAAGAAATATTATTCTCTTTTAAATAATCTAAATATTCTTTAGATGTATTTAATGATGTAATAATTAAATAATTAGCTTCTTTAGAATCATAGTATAATTCACCTTTAGAATCTAAAATAATTGAATAATCTTTTGAAGAAGGTACTTTATAAAATGTTTCTTTATCTATTTTAGTAAACGTATTAGATTTAAATTTTTCTTTAGAAGATGAAATTTCAATTAAAGAAGTAGTTTTCCCATTTATATTATTTTTAATATTTAATGATTCTAATATTGGATAATATTCATCTCCATTTAATGATTCAGTCATTTTACAATCTATTCTTCCATCTAGCGACATCATCATATAACAAATAATGTATGGTTTATTCATAATTCTCCTTATAAAAATCTAATTAAATGAGCACCTATAGAACTTATAATAATTCTAGTTTGTTCTTCATAAGTAATAGTAGGAATTCCATCTCCTTTTTGTAATCCATAACTTCCAAAATAAGAATGAATTCCTCCTTTTATAGTATATTCATATAAATTAGGTAAATTAGATTTATTGGCTTCATATTTACTCATGGATAATATTTTATCATTACTTGCAATAAATGAGATAGTTTCTAAATTAGAATAAGAAGATAAATTAGAAGTAGAATAACTTCCTAGTAAAATTAATCCTTTATAACTTGCTGCATGAGTTTCTAAATATTTAGCAGCCATTGATCCTCCTAAGGAGTGACCTGCGATATACCATTTAGTTACATTAGGAAATAAATCTTGTTTAGAATCTGCTAAATTATAATTAAAAACTGCTAAATTAAATGGTGCTTTAGTTAATACTGTACTAATTCCAGAATCACTTAATTTTTTCATTAATGGAGCATATGCTGTAAATTCTACTTTTCCTCCTGGATAAAATATAATTCCACTTTCTTGAACATTCTTTTTAGGAGTAAAAGTAATGTAATCATTATATTGAGTTACTTCTGTTTTTTCATCACTTTCTAAATAAGTTAAAGCGTAACTTGTAGCGTGATAATAATCATTTACATAAATAAAAAATGCTGATGTAGATACTAAAAGTAATGCTCCAATTGAAGATAATGTAATTGTTAATGCTAAATGTTTATGTTTTTTCATATCAATATTATAAAACATGTTAATTTAAGATTATATGTTTTATATTAAAAATTTTTAAATTAGGAATAAGTGTATTTTTTAACCTATTAAAAATAGAAATAAGTGTAAATTTTATATAGTAATTTTATAGGAAAAGTGTAAAATATAGATAGGAAGTAAATATGTTACATAGAAAAATAGAGAAAGAAATAATAAATTATTTATCAAAAGAATCTAATAAAATTTTAATTATAGATGGAGCACGTCAAGTTGGAAAATCTTTTATAATTAGATATATAGGAAAAGAATTATTAAAAGAAAAATTTACTAATTATATCGAATTAAATTTTGTAGAAGATTCTTTAAATAATAAACTATTTAAAAACTGTAATAGTAAAGAAGATTTTTATTTTAAATTAAGTACTATTTATGGAGATAAAATGAAAAATAAAAATGATACTCTTATTTTTATTGATGAAATTCAAGAATATCCTAATTTCTTAACTCTTTTAAAATTTTTAAATCAAGATAATAAATTTACATATATTTGTAGTGGTTCTTTACTTGGAGTAACTTTTTTTAAAACTACTTCGATTCCAATTGGAAATATTGAACTTTTACATATGTATCCTTTAGATTTTGAAGAATTTCTAATTGCAAATGGATTTAATGATTATTCAATTAATATACTTAAAGATAAATTTTTAAATAAAGAAAGTTTAGATGAATCTATGCATAATAAAATATTAGATTTATTTAAAAAATATTTAATAGTAGGAGGATTACCTGATTCTATTAATAAATATTTAGAAACTAATAATATTTATGAAATTAGAAAAATTCAATCAGATATAATTAATTTCTATGGTGGTGATGCGAGTAAATATGATAAAGAGAATAAATTAAAAATTAAAAGAATTTATGATCTAATTCCATCTAATTTAGAAAATAAAAAGAAAAGAGTTGTAATTCAAAATATAGAAAATATTAAAGGAAAAAGATACTCTTCGTATGAAGATGAATTTGAATATTTAATTAATTCTGGCATTGCCTTAGAAGTAAAAGCAGTATCTGAACCTAGATTTCCTTTAACTCAATCATTTACTAAGAATTTATTAAAACTATATTTAAATGATGTTGGTTTACTTACTAATATTTTGTATAAAAATAATATAAAAGCTATTTTAAATGATGAAAATTGTATTAATTTAGGAACAGTTTATGAATCAGTTGTAGCAAGTGAATTAAAAGCTCATAATCATAATTTATTTTATTATGATAATAAGAAAACTGGAGAAGTTGATTTTTTAATTGATGATTATGATAATTTATCTATTTTACCTTTAGAAATTAAATCTGGTAAGGACTATAAAATTCATAGTGCAATTAATAATTTTTTAAATAATAAAAATTATAATGTTAAAAATGGCTATGTATTTTCTAACTCTCGTAAAATCGAAGAAATTAATAATATTATTTATTACCCTATATATATGATTATGTTTTTATAAAAAAAGAATTATCTTAAGTGATAATTCTTTTTAAATTATTTATTTTTAGATTCTTGAACAAGATTATTTATTTTAATAAATGGACGTGTTACATCTTCAATAGGATCTTTACAATCATTATCTAACCAATTAATACATACATTAAATAATGCACCTGCGATAAAATAAGCATAATATTTTTCTAATTTAATAGGTAAATTTTCTAAAAATTCATTAGATAAGAATTTTAATAATTCGTTATCTAATTTAGCTTTTCTTAAAGTTTTATTAACCTCCATATTAGCTTTAAAATAAATAAATAATGATAATATCATTAAATCATTACTCAATTTTGTATTATTTTGTTTAACTTGAGATAAGAATTTTTCTTTAGCGTGTTCAAAGAATTTAATAATGATATCTTCTTTACTAGAAAAATGTCTATAGTAAGTAACTCTTGATAAGCCTGCTTTTAAAGTGATATCCGTAATAGAAATTGATTCATAATCATTTTCTTTCATTAAATCAAGTAAAGCAGTTGTAATTTTTTCTTCAATTTCTATTTTTTTCATAAAGCCTCCAAATAATTACATATTTTAATATTTTGTATCTATTTCATTTAAATTTTATTATTAATTCTTAATTTTGTCAAATTTATTTAAGTAATATTTTTTATTTAATTTAAATATATTTTGATTGATTTTATTAATATAAGTTGTAATATACTTGTGATATATCACATAAAGGAGAATTAATTATGACACCTTATGATTATATTAAGTTAAAAATAATTAAAGGAGAATATAAACCTGGAGATATTTTTAATGAATTAGAAGTTGCTAAAAGTTTAAATACTTCAAGAACTCCAATTAGAGAAGCTATTTTAAGATTAAAAGAAGAAGGGTATTTAACTATTATTCCAAGAAAAGGTACTATTATTTCTAATATTTCTATTCAAGATGTAAAAGATACATATGAATTAAGAATGATTTTAGAACCTAATATTGCAAAAATAGCATGTAAAAAAATGAATAAAGAAAGTGCTTTTTATTTAAAAAATAAAGTTGAAGAAGCTTTAAAAGAAAAAGAATATTTAATTGAAAATGATTTTGATGAAGAATTTCATA
>CAZDPH010000043.1:0-7391 GCA_964507285.1 uncultured Staphylococcaceae bacterium
GGTATTACCTGTTCCAAAATACTCTTCTTTTATTATTTCATCTTTTATTTTTAATATAAATTTATCTTTATATTTTTTATTATAAATATTAATAAAATCATTTATTTTATCTTCTTTAACTTCAAAAGATGCAAATCTTCCTTCAATAGAAAATATAGCGTCTTTATTCTTTAAAGTATCTAATAATTCTAAATCATGATTTAAATAAATAGTTTCAATGTCTATAAACCCATGATCTGCAAGTAAAATAAATAATGTATCTTTATTTTCATTTACTAGTTTTTTAATAGCGTTATTTAAATAAACAATTATTTTTTTTGTATTTTCATTAATCATAGAATTCATATGCATTGAATGATCTGGTTCACCTGAATAAACATAAAGAAATTCTTTTTCTTTTAATAATTTATTGCCTTCTTCAAATAATTTACTTAAATCATCTTCTCCATTTTTCTTTTTATAATTAAAAGATGAAATCCAACCTGCAATATCTTTATTTGATTTTTCATTAATTAATGAAGTGATATAGGTTGGTTTCAATAAATCTTTTTGAACATTAACGTTTAATAAATCATCTCCAGTAACTTTATCTTTATTTAAAAATACTGTTACATATTTATTTAAATCTTTAAAATTTTGATCCCAACCTAAAAATCCTGTTTCACATGGATATTTTCCAGTCATTAAAGAAGTAGTTGCCGCAACAGTAGTAGGAGGATAAATGCTAGATCCATCAAGCTTTATATGTGAATATAAAAAAGGGCAATAATCTTTATATTTTTCATAAATTATTTTTCCAAATCCATCTAATAAAATTAAACATAATTTTTTATTTTTATTTTTCGATAATATATCATCTAATTTTTTATAAGAATCATGAAAAGTTTCAATATCGTAATATTTTAAAATTGAATTTGATATATTTACTAATGTGTTATTTTTTTCTGTTATTTTCATGTGTAATCCTCCAACTGCAGTTTTATATTATAAAAGAAAAATTAAATTCTCTCAAATAAAAACCTCCAAGAATATTCTTGGAGGCAAATAATTTTGAAAATATTATAATTTTCTGTTGTAGAATTCAACGATTAATGACTCATTAATTTCTTGAGTTAATTCGTTTCTTTCTGGTAATCTATCGAAAGTACCTTCTTTCTTTTCTTTATCAACAGTAATATATTTTGGAGCAACTGCTAATGTTTCTAAATTAGCTTTAACAATTGATAAATCTTTACTCTTTTCTTTTAAAGAAATTTTATCTCCAGGTTTACAAATGTAACTTGGGATATCGATTTTTTTACCATTAACTAAAATATGACCATGATTAACTAATTGTCTAGCTTGAGCTCTAGTTGATGCAAAACCCATTCTGTAAACTAAATTATCTAATCTTGATTCTAAGATAATCATGAATTCTGTACCAGTAACATTTTCTGATTTAGAAGCAATTTTGAATATTCTAACGAATTGTTTTTCATTAACACCATATAAGTGTCTTAATTTTTGTTTTTCTTGTAATTGTCTTCCATATTCAGATAATTTTTTCTTATCTTGTCCATGTTGACCTGGAGCATAGTCTCTTTTCTTTAATTCTTTTCCAGTTTCAGAAAGTGAAAAGTGAAGTCTTCTGGAACGTTTCCAACTTGATTCTAAGTTTCTCATATTTTCTCCTTTTATGCAAATAAAACGAGATATAAATCCTATCTTTCCGGATGAAATAAATTCTTTTTCAATTTGTAGCTAAACTTACTCAAGTAGATATACCTTATTTCATCAGTCGAAAGTATATTTATACGCTGCGAATTTATGCTTATATAAAATACTATATTTACATAAGAAAATCAAGTAAATTTAAACTATAAAATAATATTTAATTTTTTAGTTTTATTTATCGTATAAAATTAATATTTCTTTATCTATAAAAATAGTTATTTTTATGATAAAATTAATTGATTAATCAAGGAGTTCTCATGATTGAAAATTTAATTATTATTGGTATTTGTGTATTAGCAATTGCTTTTATTATTTTATTATTTATTTTGCTTTATATATTTGTTTTTTCAAAAAAGAAAATGGAAAAACAATATAATCAATTTGGTAAAAATTTTGTATATTTACATGATCAATTAACTTCTCAAGATAAACAATATTTAGAAAGAATAGATACTATTAGTAGAACTAATTTATTATATGTTGATGTTTATGAAAAATATTTAAAAACATATTTAACTTTAAAAGAAAGATATGATGAACCTTTATCAAAAGCTTATAATGAATTAAAAATTTGTCTTTCTGAAAAAAATAAAAAAGAATTTAAGAAAATCTATAATGAAAATGTTGAAGTTTTAGAAGATTTTAAAAAGCAATTACTTAAATTAGATGGAGATTTAGTTTTAGTTATTAAACCAGAAGATGATTGTAGACAATCTGCAAGTTTATTAAAAGATAAATATAGAGCAATTAAATTATCATATACAGAACATGAAGAAGAATTAAAAGATGTAAATAGTATTTTTGAAAAATTATTTAAAAATATCGATAAAAAATTTGATGAATTTGAAGAAACTTTAGATGTTGCTCAATTTGATGAAGCAAAAGAATTTTTACAACCATTAACAAAAGTTTTAAATGAAATTGAAATTGTTATTGAAAAAACGCCTGGATATTTAGAAGATACTAATGTTGTAGTTCCTCAAATGATTGCAGAAACTGCTAATTTATATCAAAAATATTTAAGTGAACAATTACCTTTAAAACATTTAGATGTTGAAAATAGTTTAATTTATTCTAAAAATACTTTAAAAGAAATTAGAGAAGGATTTGAAAAATTAAATATTCATAAAGTTGGAGAAAAATTAGAGACAGTAAAAACATTATTAAAAGATAAGAATGAAAAAATGAATGAAGAAAATGACGCTAAAAATTCATTCATGGGTATTTATGAAAATGTAATGAATAATTATCGACAACTCGAAAAGAATATCGTTCTTTTAAATAATAAAATTCCTAATTATGAAGTATATTATTTAATTACTCAACATTATAAAACTAAATTAGCAGTAATTAATGACACTTTAGACTCTTTAGGTAAAGTAAAAAGAAAATTTGATTATTTATTAAATGGTATGGACAAAACTTATTATACTGATTTATTAAATAAAATTATTGACTTAGAAAAAGGTGTTAATTCATTAAACGAAGAATATAATGAATATGTTAAATATTTAGATTCTTTAAAAATCGATACTAATTATGCTTATAAATTAAATAATGAAACTTATTTAAAAACAAAAAAATGCGAATTAATGTTAAGAGAATTTAATAATGAAATTATTTTAAATAATTATAAAGAAAGAATTGATAAAATTTATGAAATTATGGATTCTATTAATTTAACAATTAGAACAATGCCAATTAATACAGAAACTTTAAATAATTATTCAAAAGAATTAGAAGAAGTTAGTAAAACATTGCTTAATGAAGTTGAAGAATTAAATAATTTTAAATTATTATCTACAAATAATATTTTATTTATTAATAGAGAACAATATAAATTTTCTGATATTCATAATTATGTTAGTCAAGCTGAAACATTATTTACAAATTGTGAATTTAAGAATTGTTATGAATTAACAGAAGAAGTTTTAAATAAACTTAAAGACAAAGAAAGGGTAAAATAAAAAATGATTTATTTTGATAATGCAGCATCTACAAGAATTGATGATGATGTTTTAGAATTCTTTAAAAAAGAATGTAATACTAATTTTGCAAATACAGGCAGTTTTAATTCATTAGGATTAAAATTATCTAATAACTTAAAGAAAATTGAAAAAGAAATATTGCAAACTTTAAGTTTAGATCCTAATGAATATGAAGTTATTTTTACTAGTGGTGCTACTGAAGCTAATAATTTAGCAATATTAGGTACAAGTTATTTTTATAGAAATAGAGGAAAACATATTATAACTTCAACTATTGAACATCCTTCCGTTTTAAATACATTTAAAAGACTTGAAGGGGAAGGATATAGAGTTACATATTTAAATCCTACTAAAGATGGAAAAATTGATATTGAAGAATTAAAAAATTCTTTAGATCAAGAAACTACTCTAGTTTCTATAATGGCGGTTAATAATGAAGTTGGTGCTATTTTAAATAGTGAAGAAATTGAAAAGGAATTAAGAAAATATCCAAAAATTATTTATCATAGTGATTTAGCTCAAACTTTAGGAAAACATGATGTTAATTGCTCATTATTTGATTTAATGACAATTTCTTCTTATAAAATTTATGGATTAAAAGGAATTGGTGCATTAATTAAAAAGAAAAAACTTAATTTAGTACCTTTATTTACAGGTGGAACACAACAGCAAGGCTATCGAGTTGGTACAATGGATTATGCTGGAATTGCCACTTTTAATTACACTATTAAAAAAGCAATTAATGAATATGATAAAAATCATAAACATGTCCAAGAATTATTTGATTATACATTAAATGAATTGAAAAAGAATGATGAATTAATAGTCCATACTTATAAAGATATGGTACCTTATATTATTAATTTTTCATTAAAAACTAAAAGTGCAAGTGTTTTACTTGAAGCTTTATCTAATGAAGAAATATATGTTTCTACTAAAGCTAGTTGTTCGAATAAATTACATTCTGCATCTCATGTTGTATATGCTTTAACTAATAACGAAAAAGAAGCAATAAATGCTATAAGAATATCTTTTAGTAAAAATTCAACATTAGAAGAGTGTAAAATATTTATTCAAAAATTAAATGAAATATTACCAAAAATTAGGAGTTAAAATGGAATTTAATACTGTTATTGTAAGATATGGAGAAATGTCTACTAAAGGAAAAAATAAAAAAGATTTTATTAATAGACTAGCTGCTTCAATCTCTAAAGCTTTAATTAAATATGAAGATAAATATCAAATGGTTAAACGTCATGATCATATTTATTTATATTTAAAAGAAGAAATTAAAGATATAAGAAAAATCTTAGAAGAAGTTCCTGGAATGTATTCTTTTTCTCTTGCATACCTTTTAGAAGATTGTGAACTAGATAATTTATTAAATAAAACTTTAGAATTAATAAAAGAAGAAAATGGATCTACTTTCAAAGTTAAAACTCATCGTATTGATAAATCTTATCCTTATACAAGTGATGATATAAATCGTAAAGTTGCAGGCAATATTTTAAAAAATACATCTTTAAAAGTTGATATTCATAATCCTGAAATTCTTTTAGGAATTGAAATTAGAGATGATGGAGCATACATATTTACTGAAACTATTAAAGGACTAGGAGGATATCCTCAAGGTGCTATCGGAAGAAGTTTAATGATGTTAAGTGGAGGTATTGATTCTCCTGTTGCAAGTTATTTATTAATGAAAAGAGGAATAGAACTTAATTTTATTCATTATGCTTCACCTCCATATACATCTACTCAAGTAATTGAAAAACTAAAAGATTTATTAACTGAATTATTACCATATCAATCTAAAATTAATTTATATATTATTCCATTTACTAAAATACAAGAAGAAATATATAATCATAGTTTTGAAGGATATCCTGTTACTATTATGAGAAGAATGATGTATCGTATTGCAGAAAAACTTGCTAATAAATTACATATTTATTCCATTTCAAATGGAGAAAGTATTGGTCAAGTTGCTTCTCAAACATTAGAATCATTATACATAATTAATAAAGTTACATCTTTACCTGTTATACGTCCTTTAGCAACTTATGATAAAATTGATATTATTGAAATTGCTAAAAAAATAAATACATATGATATATCAATTAGACCATTTGAAGATTGTTGTACAATCTTCCCAGTTAAAAATCCAAAAACACATCCAAAGGAAGAAGATTGTTTAAAAATTGAATCTAAATTTGATTATGAATCATTAATTGATGAATGTGTAAATAATGCAAAAAAAGAAGTTATTAAATTATAAAATAACTTCTTTTTTTATAATAAAAAAAGACATATATTTAATATGTCTTATAAAATAGATTTAATATTTAATTATTTTGCTTCTTTAGCAATTTTTACTAATTCTTTAAATCCTTTTTCATCATGAATTGCAATTTCACTTAACATTTTTCTATTTAAGTCAATTTTTGCAACCTTTAATCCATGCATGAATTTTGAATAAGAAATATCATTTAATCTGCAAGCAGCATTGATTCTCTTAATCCATAATTTTCTAAAATCGCTCTTTCTATCTTTTCTTGAAATATAAGCATATCTTTTGCTTCTCATGACTTGCTCTTTAGCAGTCTTGAATAATATATGTTTACTTCCAAAGAAACCCTTAGCTTGTTTTAAAACTTTTTTTCTTCTTGCGTGTGTAACTGTACCACCTTTTACTCTCATAACTTATCTCCTTTTTAATTATTGTTGAATTAAATATTTAATTCTCTTTAAATCACTCTTTGAAACAGATGCACTCTTTCTTAAATGCATTTTTTGTTTGTGAGTTTTGTGTGGTGCTAAGTGTGAAATATAAGCGTGATGTCTAACAACTTTACCACTTCCTGTTACTTTAATTCTCTTTGTAAGAGCTTTTTTACTTTTCATTTTTGGCATAGATAATTCTCCTCTCTTTCTACTTTTTAATTTTACTTGAAAGCATACAAGTTAACCATTTTCCTTCTAAATAAGGCTCTTTGTCAATATTTGCGTTTTCTTTAACTAATTCTATGAATTTTTTTAAGACATTTTCTCCAACTTCAACGTGAGAGAGTTGTCTTCCTTTGAAACGAACACCAACTTTAATTTTATTGCCTTCACTTAAGAATTTATTAGCAGCTTTGACTTTGGTTAATAAGTCATGTTCGCCAATTTGAGGTGTAAGTTGAATTTCCTTTACTTCGATTATTTTTTGATTTTTCTTAGCTTCTTTAGCTTTCTTTTGTGCTTCAAAACGATATTTACCATAGTTTAATATTTTACAAACTGGTGGCTTTGCTTGTGGAGCGACACATAATAAATCAAGATTATACTCTTCAGCTTTTCTAATAGCGTCATATCTTGACATTGTTCCAAAACTTTCTCCATTTGGTCCAATTACAAGAACTTCATTAAAACGAATAAATTCATTTACTAAATCGTCATTTTTATTTGTACGATTCTTATTACCAGGTTTATTATTAACTGGTTTTTGATTGGTAGCTATAACTTTTACCTCCTAATAGCAATAAAAAACGGATAGTAGAAGAACTGTCCGTGCAAAAATTAATTTAATAAATAATCTTTGTAGCATTAAACCAATTTACAAAATAAATCTGGTGAGAGCAAACTTCTTTCTACTAACGAATAATAATATATATTATTTTACTATAAAATGCAACTTCTAATTATTAA
>CAZDPH010000044.1:0-7337 GCA_964507285.1 uncultured Staphylococcaceae bacterium
CCATTTGTGCAGCACCAGTAATCATATTTTTAACATAGTCAGCGTGTCCTGGACAGTCAACGTGAGCATAGTGTCTCTTTGATGTTGAATATTCGATGTGAGCTGTATTAATTGTAATACCTCTTGCTTTTTCTTCTGGTGCAGCATCGATTTGATCGTAATTTTTAACTTCTGATAATCCTGCTTTACCTAAAACGTGTGTGATAGCAGCTGTTAAGGTTGTTTTACCATGGTCAACGTGACCAATAGTACCAATATTCATGTGAACCTTACTTCTATCAAATTTTTCTTTTGCCATAAGTAATATTTCCTCCTGATATACTTGCACTTTGCAATGTCTTAATTTTATAGCATTTGAGTGATAATATCAATAATTTTATTATTATCACTCATATTTTTATTTAGTAATTATTATTTACTAGAAGCATTCTTGATGATTTCATCTTGAATGAATTTTGGACATTCTCCATAGTGTGAGAATTCCATTGTATATGAACCTCTTCCTTGAGTAAATGAACGTAAATCAGTAACATAGCCAAACATTTCTGCTAATGGCACTTCACAATCGACAATTTTTGCATTTCCTCTTTGAGATTCACCAGTCATATTACCTCTTCTCTTTGAAATATCTCCAATAACATCCCCATAATAATTTTCAGGAACTGTAACTTCAACTTTCATAATTGGTTCTAAAATAACTGGTTTACATTTTTTTGCAGCTTCTTTTAATGCCATAGAAGCAGCAATTTTATAAGCAGCTTCACTAGAGTCAACATCATGGTAAGAACCATCATGTAATGTAGCTTTAATATCAATGACTGGATATCCTGCAACTAATCCTCTATTTAAAGCATCTTCAAGACCTTCTTGTGTAGGTTTAATGTATTCCTTAGGAATGACACCACCAACAATACCATTAACAAATTCAAAGCCTTTTCCAGGATTTGGTTCAAATTGAATTACAACGTGACCATATTGTCCTCTACCACCAGATTGTTTAATATATTTACCTTCACAATCTCCAACAGCTTTAATAGTTTCACGATATCCAACTTGTGGTTTACCAACATTAACTTGGACATTAAATTCTCTTCTTAAACGATCAACAATAATATCTAAGTGTAATTCACCAACACCAGCAATAATAGTTTGTCCACTTTCTTCATCAGTATGAACTTTAAAAGTAGGGTCTTCTTCTGCAAGTTTTGCTAATGCAATACCCATTTTTTCTTGATCTGCTTTTGTTTTTGGTTCAACAGCTTCTTCAATAACTGGTTCTGGGAATTCCATTTTTTCTAATGTAACATCTAAATCTTCGTCACATAAAGTTTCACCGGTAGTTGTTGATTTTAATCCAATAATAGCACCAATTTCACCAGCATGTAATGCTTCAACTTCCTCACGGTGGTTAGAATGCATTAAAACTAAACGACCAATTCTTTCTTTTTGTCCTTTATTACTATTTAATACATAACTACCTGATTTTAAAATACCACTATAAACACGAACATATGCTAATCTACCAACGAATGGGTCTGTAGCAATTTTGAATGCTAAACCAACAAATTTTTCATTATCGTCAGCCTTACAAACATATTCGCTTCCATCAGCTTTATTTCCTTTTGCACCTGGAATATCTAAAGGTGAAGGTAAATAATCGATAACACCATCTAATAACAATTGAACGCCTTTATTTTTATAAGCACTTCCGCAGAAAACAGGGTGGAAATTACCTCCAAGAACTGCTTTTCTTATGACAGCTTTAATTTCATCAATACTTGGTTCTTTACCATCTAATACTTTCATCATGAAATCATCATCAAAAGCAGCAATTGTTTCGATTAAATCAGCTCTTAAAGTTTCACATTTTTCCTTATATTCTTCTGGAATTGGAACTAATTTTGGATTATCTTTATCAGTAAAATCCCAAGCTTCCATTTTAATAATATCGATAACACCACTTAAAGTAGATGAAATACCAATAGGATATTGAACAGGTTTTGCATTTGCACCTAATTTTTCTTTTAAAGAAGCAACACACATTTCAAAATCTGCACCAATAGCATCTAATTTATTAACGAAAACAATACGTGGAACATTATATTTTGAACCTTGTCTCCAAACTGTTTCAGTTTGTGGTTCAACACCATTTTTACCATCTAAGACAGTAATAGCACCATCTAAAACTCTTAAAGAACGTTCAACTTCAACTGTAAAATCAACGTGCCCAGGAGTATCAATAATATTAAAACGGTTTTCTTTCCAGAAACATGTAGTAGCAGCACTAGTAATAGTGATACCTCTTTCTTGCTCTTGTACCATCCAGTCCATTGTTGCTGCACCTTCATGAACTTCGCCTATTTTATGAATCTTATGAGTATAATATAAGATACGTTCAGTAGTTGTTGTTTTACCAGCATCAATATGAGCCATGATACCAAAGTTTCTTGTATGAGCTAAATAGTATTCTCTTGCCATAAATATTACCTATATTACCATTTATAATGTGCGTAAGCTTTATTAGCTTCAGCCATTTTATGAACATCTTCTCTCTTTTTAACAGAAGCTCCTGTTCCATTTGCTGCATCGATAATTTCGTTGCATAATTTATCTTCCATAGATTTTTCTTTTCTTAATCTTGAATAAGAAACTAACCATCTTAATCCTAAAGTAACTTTTCTTTCAGCAGAAACTTCAGTTGGAACTTGGTAGTTAGCTCCGCCAACTCTTTTTGCTTTTAATTCAACTTCTGGCATAATGTTATTCATTGCTGTTGCAAAGACATCCATTGCAGGTTTTTTTGTTTTTTCTTCAATTTTATTAAAAGCACTATAAAGAATAGTTTGAGCAGTACCTTTTTTACCATCTAACATTAATCTATTAACTAATCTAGTAACTAATTTTGATTTATAAATTGGATCTGGTAAAACATCTCTTTTTATTGTAGAACCTTTTCTAGACATATCTTTTCTCCTTATTCACTCTTTGTTTTTGGCTTTTTAGTACCATATAAAGATCTACCTTGTCTACGTGATTCAATACCAGCGCAGTCTAAAGTACCTCTAATAATATGATATCTAACACCAGGAAGATCCTTAACTCTTCCTCCTCTAATCATAACTGTTGAGTGTTCTTGTAAGTTATGACCTTCACCACCAATATATGCAGTGACTTCATATCCATTAGAAAGCTTGACTCTTGCGTATTTTCTTAAAGCTGAGTTTGGCTTTTTAGGTGTCATTGTACCAACACGGGTACAAACTCCTCTTTTTTGTGCACTATTTTGATCTGTTTCTTTTTTTGTTAATGAATTGTATCTTTTTAATAATGCAGGTGCTTTTGATTTAAAAGTAGTTTTGCTTCTACCTTGTCTAACTAATTGATTAATAGTTGGCATCTTTCTCCTCCATAATTCACACCGACCCCGGTGTTTCAACATACTGCTAAAAAAAATAAAAATTTTTAGCCTCAATAATTATATAAATCTTGAATATTAAAAGTCAAACATTTTTTTGTTTAACATCAATATAAAATTAATTATACTAATAATATGATAGATATAAAAAAATTATTTAAGAAATTAATGTTTTTATTGCTAAATAAAAATTTAAAAGTAAATACATGTGGATTAATTAAATTATTAGGTATTAGTAAAGCTTCATTTTATAGACATTTTACATCAAAAGAAGATTTTTTTAAAAAAGCTTTTGATTTTTATCTTAAACCATTAATAAATAAAAGAACTTTAATACCGAATAGAGTAGATTTTGATGGAATAATTATAACAATGAATGACAATATTTATAAAAAAATTTCCAAATATGATATTAATTCAATTAATTTCAAAATTAACATCGAATACTATGAAAAATTTTTAAAAGATAAATATTATCGTTTAATGCTTCATAATATTATGTCTCCGATAGTATTTGTAGGAATTAAAAAAGTTTCAACTGTTCTTTTATTGGAAGAAGGATATCAAGAATTAATTAAAAAAATATTAAAATTAGCAAAATAAAGGGATTACAATTTCGTAACCCCTTTTAAAATTAATTTTGTTCAGATGTTTCTTCTAAAGTTTCTTCTTTATCTACTTCATCATTCATATCTTTTGGTTTATAGTATAAATTTTGAGTAACTAAAGATTCATAATTATCATATTTATGTTCAGCTAAAATTTCTTCTTCAGTTTCTGAATTTTTATCGTGAATTCCAATATAATTTGATTTGACTTCACTCATAGCATCAATTACATTAAATTTAGCTAATTTTTCTGCTTCAACATTTTTATCTAAAAGACCTCTACCAGCTGGTATTAATTTACCAGTAATAACATTTTCTTTTAGACCATGTAAAGGATCAATCTTTCCTTTAATTGCAGCATCTGTTAAAACACGTGTAGTTTCTTGGAACGAAGCACTTGATAAGAAAGAATCAGTTTCTAATGCAGCTTTTGTAATGCCTAAGATTAAAGGTCTACAACAAGCTGGATTTTTACCATTTAATAATGCTTGTTTATTTTTTTCTGTAAATTCATTAATAGAAACTTTTGTACCACTAATTAAGTCAGTATCACCACTATCAATAATTAATACTTTTCTTAACATTTGTTTAACAATTACTTCAATATGCTTGTCAGAAATACCAATACCTTGTAAACGATAAACTTTTTGTACTTCCTTAATGATATAATTTTCAACTGATTTAGGATCACTTACTTCTAATAATTTCTTTGGAGCTATTGCACCCTCTGAAATTTTAGAGCCATTAAATACATGATCTCCTTCTTTTACTCTTAATCTAGCACCATATAATGTTTTAACTTCTTTTACATCATTTTCATTTTTAACAGTAACATAATAGAATCCATTTTCTTCACGAATTTCAACTACAGTTCCTTCAATTGGAGAAATTGTTGCTTCACCTTTAGGATTTCTAGCTTCAAAAAGTTCTTGGACTCTAGGTAAACCTTGAGTAATATCTTCGCCAGTTGCAACACCTCCGGTATGGAATGTACGCATAGTTAATTGAGTACCAGGTTCACCAATAGATTGAGCAGCCATAATACCAACAGCTTCGCCTTTTTCAACTAATTTACCAGTAGCTAAATTTCTACCATAACAATGTTGACATACACCATTTTCAGTTTTACATCCAAATAAAGATCTAATTTCAACTTCTTTAATTCCAGCATTACAAATTTTCTTTGCAAGTTGTTCATCAATTAAAGTATTTCCTTCGCATAAAATTTCGCCTGTTTTTGGATCAATAATATCATGACAACTATATCTTCCAATTAAACGTTCTTCTAAACTTTCAATTATTGTATTTTGTGAAGTATCAACTATTTCACTTACAATTGTACCATGGTCTGTGTGACAATCTTCTTCTCTTACAATAACATCTTGAGAAACATCGACTAATCTTCTAGTTAAATATCCTGAGTCAGCAGTTTTTAAAGCAGTATCAGCTCCACCTTTACGAGCACCGTGAGTACCTGTAAAGAATTCTGAAACATTTAATCCATCTCTAAAACAAGATTTAACAGGAATTTCAATAGTATCACCAGATGCAGAACCCATTAATCCTCTCATACCCATTAATTGAGTATAGTTAGATTTACTACCACGGGCACCTGAATGCCACATAATGTAAAGTGGATTTCTTGTATCTTCTTCTAATACTTTTTCAACATCATCACCGACTTTATTATTAACTTTACTCCATACATCAACAACTTTTTGATGTCTTTCTTGATCGGTTAATAACCCTTTTTCGTATAATGATTCAATACGTTTAACTTGTTGATCGCCTTCTTTAACTAATTCATTTTTTGTTGGAACATCGCTAATATCACTATATGCAACAGTTAATCCAGATATAGTAGAATATTTATAACCATAATCTTTAATTTTATCAAGTATTGCACTTGTTTTCATTGTTCCATATTTATGATAAACAGTATCAATAATAAGCGTAATATGTTTTTTACCAATAGGTTCTTTACATTCTAAAGACTTAATATGTTCTTTTATATTTGTTCCTTTTTTAACAAAATCAGAATCTAATGTATGTAATAAATTATTTTTATCACAAGAATTAATATAAGGAAAATCTTTTGGGAAAATTAAATTAAATATAATTTTACCAATAGTTGTGATAATATAACAATTTTCTTGTTCTGGAGTAAAACAAGTTTTTCTTAAAGCTTTAGCAGGTAATGCAATTCTATTATGTAAATGAACTTTGCCCATTTCATAATATTTTAAAGCTTCATCAATATCCTTATAAACTTTTCCTTCCATAGCAACAAAGCTTCTGTATTTTTCTGCTTCTACGAAATCTCCAACTTCTTCATATTTATTAGCTTTTTTAATAAATTCAGCCTCATCAGCTTCCATTGTTAAGTAATAATTACCAATTAAAATATCTTGAGAAGGTGTAACAATAGGTTTTCCATCTTTAGGAGCAAGAATATTGTTACTTGCTAACATTAAATTAATTGCTTCTTCTTGTGCAGCTTTACTTAATGGAACGTGAACAGCCATTTGGTCACCATCGAAGTCAGCGTTGAATCCACTACAAACTAATGGATGTAAACGTATAGCTCTTCCTTCAACTAATACAGGTTGGAATGCTTGAATACCTAATCTATGTAAGGTTGGCGCACGATTTAATAATACAGGATGATGAGAGATAATTCTTTCAACGATATCATAAACATCTTTATCTTTATTATCAATTTTCTTATCTGCTTGTTTATTAACATTACAATATCCTTCATCGATTAAAATAGCTGCAATAAATGGTCTAAATAAATTAATTGCCATTTCACGTGGCAAACCACATTGATAAATTTTTAATTTTGGTCCAATAGCAATAACACTACGTCCAGAATAGTCAACTCTCTTTCCAAGTAAATTTTGTCTAAATCTACCAGGTTTTCCTTTTAATGCAGCACTTAATGATTTTAAAGGTCTTCCATTAGGACCAGTAACTGGTTTCCCATTTCTTCTTCCATTATCAATTAATGCGTCAACAGCCTCTTGAATCATACGTTTTTCATTTATAATCATAACTTGTGGAGCATTTCTTTCGATAAATGATTTTAAACGATTATTTTTAGTAATAATTCTACGATATAATTCATTAATATCACTTGCAGCAAATCTTCCGCCATCAAGTTGCAACATTGGTCTTAAATCAGGCGGAATAACTGGTAAATAATCAAGAATCATCCATTCAGGTTTATTTCCACTTTTTATAAATGCATCAAAAACTTCAAGTCTTTTTGTAACTTTAATTAAATTTTGACCTTTAGCTTTTTTGATTTCTTC
>CAZDPH010000045.1:0-7303 GCA_964507285.1 uncultured Staphylococcaceae bacterium
AGGATATTTATTATTAATAATTTTTAATAATTCTTTTTCAAATTCAGGAGCATCAAGTGCAATTTCTTGAACTTTTTCAGCTTCTTTAACCATATCTTTAGCGTCTTCTTCTGTTAAATTTTCATCAAATATAGAATATATTTCATATAAAACATCTCTAATTTCTTTTCTATATGTTTTTTTGATTCCTGGAGCCATCGAATAATCAAAATTAGGAATTGATTGTCCACCATGTTGATCATTTTGATCACTTTGAATTGCGATACATGCAAGAGAAGCATAACTTCTAATACTTGCAGGCTCTCTTAAAAATCCATGTCCAGTAGAAAATCCACCTTTAAATAATGGTAATAAATCAATTTGGCAGCAAGTCATAGTTAAAGTATAGAAATCCATATCGTGAATATGAATATCCCCAGATTTATGAGCTTCAGCAAATCTAGGATTGATAACATTATTTAAATAAAATTCTTTAGCACTTTCACTACCATATCTAAGCATACTACCCATAGCAGTATCACCATCAATATTAGCATTTTCTCTTTTTAAATCATTATCTTTACTATCTTTAAATGTAATATCATTTAAAGTATTCATTAAATCGCTGTGATTTTGTCTATATTTACTTCTTTCCGCTCTATAAACAATAAATAATTTAGCTACTTCAGGTTTATTTTCTTTAATTAATACTCTTTCGATTTCATCTTGAATATCTTCAACCATTGGAATAGTATTAACAAACTTTTCATCTATATTTTTAATAACAATTTCAGCTATTTTTTCTGCTTCTTTTTCATCTTGTGAAGCACTTTTAAATGCTTTAGCTATTGCGTTTACAATTTTACTTTTATCAAATATCTCTTTTCTACCATCTCTTTTTATAATAATGTCCATATTCCCCTCCTACTTCCTGACAATTTCGTGATGATGTCTACATCTTGGTTCGTATGATTCATTAGCACCTACTAAAATAACAGGATCATCGCTTGATGCAGGAGCACCATTAATTAATCTTTGAGTTCTTGTTGCTTCTTTACCACAAATAGGACAAATTGCTGTTAATTTAGTTATTAATTCAGCTCTAGCAAGCAAATTTGCTGTAACTGGAAATGGATCACCTTTAAAATCACAATCTAATCCAGCAACAATTACACGAATTCCTCTATTTGCAAGAGTTTCAATAACATCAATAATGCCTTCATCAAAAAATTGAATTTCATCTATACAAATAACTTCTAAATCGTTTGTAATATATTTAAGTAAATCAGTTCCTTTTTCAATGGAATGAGCTTTATAAGCTCTTTTTCTATGAGAAACAACCTCTTCTTCACTATATCTATTGTCAATTTTAGGCTTAAAAACGAGGAATTTTTTCTTAGCATATACTAATCTATTAATCCTTCTTAATAATTCTTCGCTTTTACCAGCAAACATTGGACCACAGATAACTTCAATACATCCTACATTAATATCATCAAAACCCATTTTACTACCTCACTTTATATTAATTTTATAATAAAATAATTATTTAAAAAAGAAGATATTTTTGTGCTTAAATCAAATTTGTGGAAATACACTAAATCACTATCTATTAGTATGTTAATAGTCTACTAATTATCAACTAAATTGTTTCTAAAATTTAAAAAATCAATAAAAATAAAATTTTTTTCATATGTGGATTAATGTGGAAAGATGTGTGGATAACTTTTTATTTTAATTACATTATATGAATTTGTAAATTATAATTTATTTAAATGTTTTGTGCAGAAATTTTTATAAATAGTGTAAATAAATAATTTATAAAATTACATTAATAAATAAAGTCAATTATGATTTAATAAAAATATGCTTATTTTTAATAATTTTAAATATTTTTTATAAAATTATTATATAAAAAATAGGTGGCTTTCTAATCATAATTGTTATTTTTAAATCAATTTATTATCGTCAATGAAAAATATTGCAAAAATAAAATTAAATATGAATTTTAAAGATAAGCTTAAGCTTAAATGTCAATTAAAATAAGTTTTTGTTTATAATTTTATAATATTTAAAAATAATAAACTGATGTTATATAAAACAATAACAATTATAAAACAATAATTAAAAACACCTTATATCGATAATTTCATTTCAAGTTATTATTTTAAATTTATAAAAATTAATTCACACATTAATAGATATTTAATTTCATTGTTGTTAATATTACATAATCCAATTATTTGATTTTTTTAAATATTTTAAGTAAATAACAATTCTTAAAAATTCATATTTTATTTTTAAGAATTATTAAAAATTAATAAGTAAAAAATAATGAACTTATTTATATTAAAAATAATTAATAAGATTTTGAAATTTTACTTATACATAACTAAATTAATTTTTACATAATAATTATTCCTAAGTAGAAACAAAAACAACTTCTACTTAATCCATTTATATAATTTTATTATATTTTATAAATTGTAAATAATAATAAAATTTTACAAACAAATATTTTTAATTGACATTTTTTGCTACATTTTAAATTAAGAAAAACAGTTATTTTGATTTACGATTTTCATTACATTTTAATTTAAAAAAACAATTATTTTTTAACTAATTTATTTTATATAATCTTTTATTTTTTTAATAGAGTTTTAAATATTTAAAATTCCGATTTCTCAATAAAAATAAGTAACCTGGAAAAATAGAATAAAATATTTTTAAAAAAAATATTTAGCTAGCATATTAGTGATCATTTATTTTTTTCTATAAAATTTATTTTATAATAATTCACTTTTCAGAATAGACTTAATTATTTTTTAAAATAATTTTTATAATTTTTTATCAATTTTTATTAAAGGAAAATATTATAAAAAATCATTCTAAGAAAGTTTGAATAAATGATTTTAAATATAAAAAATCTGAAATAATTTAAATATTTTAAATAAATTTAATTAAGCCTAATTTTTAAAAATTTATATCTTTTTCTTTTTTTAAAATTTTTATTTTTTAATTTTTTTAAATTTTTTGTCAATTAAAAATGTTAAAATTTGAAAATATTAAAAAGATAATTGTCATTTTATATCTTTTATAGATTTTACTTTTTTATTTTAAAGTTATTCTTGAATAATTCATCCATGTTTGAAGGTGGAGGAAGAAGATAAAACAACTAAAAAACTACTATTATTATGAATATGTATTTTTTACTTATACTAATTTATTACTAATTTTATTAGTTTTATTTAATTTTTGAATAAAATTAGAAAATAAAACACTTTATTGCAAAGTTATAGTTTTTTAATCATTATAATGATTTCAATTTTAAAAAAATAGTAAGTGTCATTAAATTTTAACTAAAAAAGTCAACCAAAAAACATAAAAATAAGCATCTCAAAATTGGGCAAAAATTTAGATAATTTTTGTCATTCAATATTTTGTTCTTCTACTTCTAGATATCATCCAGCTAATTGCTTTATATATTTTTTTAGAAATTATTTTATCAAAAAAATACCAGATTATTTTAAAAAGAATAAACAACAAAAAAATGTATTTTAAACTTAATTTGAAATTCGTTGTAAAAATTACATAAATACATTATAATTAAAAATATGAAATATAGTGAACGTTTTAAGCTTTTAAGAAAAGCTGCTGGATTAACTCAAAATGAAGTTTGTGAAAAACTAGAAATTAAGCAATACAATTTATCTGATTATGAAACTGGTAGAGCTTCTCCTTCTATCGATTTATTATTAAAAATGGCAGATCTTTATGAAGTAACTTTAGATGATTTATTAAATCATAATATTGATTATATTAAAACTCAAACAAGTGCAAATATGGATGTATTTAATGAATATTTAACTGACTTAACGAATATGAAAATTCTTAAAAGAATTCAAAAATTATCCGAACCAGAAAAGAACATGATTTATTCTGCCATTGACAGCATGTGCAAGAGCATGTTCAACAAATAAATTTATGATTAAGAATTATTTTAGGCATTTAAAAACTGTACTTCATCATAAAAATTTGGTACTTCTATATTCCTTTAAAGTTGGTATTCCACTTCAAGGAATTATGCATGATCTATCAAAATTTAGACCATCTGAATTCAATTTAAGTGTTAAATATTTTCAAGGTTTTGAAACACCATGTTTAAAAGAAAGAAGAGAAAATAATAACTATTCAATGATTGCGGTTACACATACTAATAGAAATAAACATCATTTTGAATATTGGGTAGATATATTAAAAGGTAATTTAATATTAAGAAAAATCCCTTTTAAATATTGCTTAGAATATTGTATTGATGGAATAAGTGCATCTAAAACTTATTCACAAAAATCATTTACTTCTTCTATGCCACTTGATTATTTCTCTTCTAGAAAAGATAGATATTTAATGCATCCTGCAAGCAAAGAATTTATTTTAAAAACATATGAATTATTTAAAGAAAGTGGATTTAAAAATATTAAAAAAAGTAAATTAAAAAGTTTATATAAAATCGTCAATGAAAAATATCCAGAAACATATGAAGTTAAAATTAATTTGGATACATCTTTGTTTCCTATTGTCAATGAAAAAAAAGATCCTTTATAGGATCTTTTTATCTTTTTGAATCTAATTCATTTATTACTTTTATTAATTCATTATATTTTTCTTTATATGATGAGATCATATTATTAATTTCATCGATTTGATTTTGATAAGTATCTTTTGAAAAATTTTCAACCTCTTCTTTTATTTTGTTATAGTTTTCTTCATATAATTTATTTGAATTTTCTATTTGACTATCAATTTCTTCAAACTTATCATTTAAAGAATTGGATAATTCTTTATTTAATTTATTAATGTATTCATCAATATAATTAATTATTTGATCCATTGAATTATTTAAATTATAACTAGATTCATTGTATTTTATCTCACTATAATTAAGATCAATTACTAGGAATTTAAATATATTTAATTCTGGAACATATTTATCTAAATAGGTTTTATATATTTCAATTTGATTAACTACTTCATCAATCTTAGATAAATCTAAAGTATTTAACTCATTTTCAGCTTCTTTAAGTTCATTTCTATAATTTTCTATTTGATTAAATCCATCATAATAAGAATTAAACATAGAATCTATTTCTTCTTTTGATGAACTAAATTCATTATATTTTGAATTATATTCATTAATAAAAGTATTTAATTCATTTTTAATTGTACTAGCAGCAATTTTATCTTCACTAGATAATTTTCCAGGATTAGAATTAATATCATCAATTAAATTCTTATATTTTTCTAATTCAAATGAATTAATATCTTTTTCTATATTATCAACTTCATTTTTTAAATAATCTACATCATTTTTAATAGAATTTAATAAGTTTTCTAAATCATCAAATTTAATATAATAATCATTAATTATATTTTTATAATCATTGAATTTAGAATAAGCATCTATTTTATTATTTAAATCAATTTGACTAACATAATCAATTCCTTTATTAATAACATTTTTAGTAGAATATATAGGAGTAATAATCAGTGAAACTAAGATCATTCCAAATGCTAAATTAGGTATAATTCCTAATAATCTATAATAAAATTTTTTACTTCTTGAAACATATTTTTCATTCTTTTTTAAAAAATGATTTAATATTGAATAAACAATTATAGTTAATAATAAAGATCCTAAAGCAGAAATTATTGTATTTATAATAACAAAAACTAAATTAATAAATGAATAAGATGTTCCTTTAATAAAATTTTCATCATTTAATAATCCATCAATTAAAGGTATAGAAATATTATATTCTTCATTATAAGTAGTAATTGTATTATTGAAATTATTAATTCCTTCATTTAAAGATTTTATTATTTCATTAATATAATTATTAACTACCTCATTATTTTGAATCAGAGAAGGAATTAATAATTTTAAACCAATAAATATTCCTACAAAAAATACTAATTGAATTAAAGTAAATTTATAATTTCTAATTAATCCAAATAATAAAAATACTAATAAAATACATCCAATAACAATTTCAATTATTAATTTAATATCTAAGTTCATTGTTTTCTCTCCTTTTTTTAAAATTATAACATAATTAATATAAAAAAAATAAGAAGTCTATTACTTCTTATTTTCTAAAATATCTTTTTGTAAATCTTTACTAGCTTTTAAATATCCTTTTAATATATCGTTATAATATTTTTTATATTTTTCATTTTTTATTTTTTTTAAATTTTTTTCAAGCATTAAATTTTCTCTAGACGAATCTAAAATAGGAATATTATTTTCTATTTTATAATTAATTACACCTTGCACAATATCTAATCTTTTTTCAAATAATTTAATTATTTCTTCATCAATTAAATCTATTTCATTTCTTAATTCATTTAAATCTTTCATAATTATAAAATAACACTCCCTAATGGATATCCAATTAATAATGAAATAAGTATTGATATAATCATTAAAATTGATCCATAAATTAAAACAAATTTTGTATCACAATATTCACTACCTGCTATAATTGCAATATGAGGCATACTAGGTGGGGTAGCGTATGCAAAAGAAGCGTTCATTCCTATTAATGCAATAATTGTAGTCATATTTAGTGAACTATTAATACTTATTAATACACTAGAAGCAATTGTAGCAACTAAAGTAGCAGTAACCATATTTGAAGATAAATTAGTTTGTAAAGAAGCCCACGCAACAAATACAATAAGTAAAATAATTTGAGGTACTCCATTTAAAGAATTTCCTAATGTTTCTTGTAAAACACTTTTAATTCCAATTGAATCATTCATTAACGCACTACCGAGTACTAAAGTAGCAGCACACATCATTAGATTTCCCCAAGGAACTCCATTTTTAAAAGCATCTCCTATTTCAATTATAGGTTTATTATCAATTCTAATTATAGAAAGCAATATTACTCCAAGTAATGGAGGCATAGCAGTTCCATATTTATTAATAGAATTATAAAAATCAATAGAAATATCTTTAAATAAGGATGGGATTATCCAAAGAATAATTACAACAATAAATATAATTAAAGTAATAATATCTTTTTTAGTAATTGGTTCTAAATCTTTTTTTAATTCATCTATATTTACATTTTTTAATTTATTTTTATCTAATTTAATCATTTTAAAAATAATTAACATTAATATAAAAATAATAAGACCTACTGGAATAGCAACTCCCATATATAAAATAGGTGACATTTCTATATTAGCAGCATTAAACGCTAAAAGAGGAAATACATGTGCAATTGGAGTCATTACAGAAGATATTGAAATAGTAAAA
>CAZDPH010000046.1:0-7247 GCA_964507285.1 uncultured Staphylococcaceae bacterium
TATTACAGAAAGAAATGAAATAAAAGATATCGATTCATTTAAAAAATTATTAGAGGTTTTAGCAAGTTCAATAGGATCATACACTAATCCTACAAAACTAGAAAAAACATTTAAAAGTGAAGAAAATATCACATATAATCATATTTCAATTAAAAATCACATTGAATATATTAAAAATTCTTTCTTATTAGAAGAAGCTTTAAGATATGATGTTAAAGGAAAAAAATATATAGGTTCTAATTCTAAATATTATTTTACAGATATAGGTTTAAGAAATGCTTTAATTAATTTTAGACAAAACGAACCTACTCATATTATGAAGAATATAATTTATAATGAATTAATTATTCGAGGATATAGTGTTGATGTTGGAATAGTAGAAATTAATGAAAAAAATGAAAAAGGAAATTATGTTAAAAAACAATTAGAAACAGATTTTATTTGTAATAGATTGAATGAAAAAATATACATTCAATCATGTTATTCTTTAGAATTATTAGAAAAAATAAATCAAGAAAAGAAATCATTATTAAATATTAATGATAATTTTAAAAAAATAATAATAGTAAAAGATTCAATTAAAAAATACTATACTGAAGAAGGAATTGAAATTATAAGTTTAAAAGAGTGGTTATTAAATTAATAAAAGTACGTTGAAAATGGGAGTGCACTCCAATTTTTCTTGAACTTTTTTAATAAATAATTGAATATTGCCAAGTTCGGGAATAAAAATGCGCCAAGTTTGGGAATTAAAATGCGCCAAGTTCAGGAATTCATATTGAATTAATTAAATTTTATATTATAATTTT
Organism: uncultured Staphylococcaceae bacterium; assembly: GCA_964507285.1. Lineage (GTDB taxonomy): Bacteria > Bacillota_I > Bacilli_A > RFN20 > CAG-826 > Onthovivens. The sequence continues at coordinate 810 of CAZDPH010000046.1, forward strand.
ATTATGAAGGAATATTATCCTAGATTAATTGAGTCAAAAATTGAAAGAAAACTTAAAAGTAGCGGTGCTGTTTTAATTACGGGACCTAAGTATTGTGGGAAAACTACAACATCTTTTAAATTTCAAAAAAGTAATATTTCATTAAGTGATGATAATATTATTCAAATTGTTAAATCAGATCCTAAAATTGCCTTAAAAGGAGAGTTTCCTCGTTTAATAGATGAATGGCAAAATATTCCTAATTTATGGAACTTAATTAGGGTAGAAATAGATAAAAATTCTTCTTTTGGAGAATATATTTTAACAGGTAGTTCTACTCCACTAGAATCAGATAAAATTTATCATAGTGGAGCAGGAAGAATTACTTCAATTAAAATGAGAACAATGTCATTATATGAATCTAAAGATTCAAAAGGATTAGTATCTTTAAATGAATTATTTAATAATAAAGACTATTATATATTTGATTTGAATGAAGATTTTTCTTTATTAGACGTAGCTTATTTAATATGTAGAGGAGGTTGGCCTCAATCGATAATAAACGATAAGGAAATAGCATTAGAAATTACAAGTAACTATTATGATGGATTATTTAATTTCATTGATAGTGAAAATAAAGAATTAAAAAATAAAAGACCTGCATTATTTAAAGAAATATTAAAAAGCTATGCAAGAAATATATCATCACAAGCATCTTATCAAACAATGATAAATGATATTAGAGAAAAAAATATATCATTAGACGATAAAACTTTTATGTCTTATTTAGATATTGCAAAAAAGTTATTCATTATTGAAGATATTGATGCTTGGAGTCCATCTTTAAGAAGTAAAACAGTTATTAGAACAAATTCAACAAGACACTTTCTAGATACTTCAATTGCTATTAAATCATTAGGAATAACCCCTAATGATTTATTAAAAGACTTTAATACATTTGGATTATTTTTTGAAGATATGGCTATAAGAGATTTAAAAATATATGCTGATACTTTAAATGGAGAAGTTAGACATTATAGGGATAAAAATAATTTGGAAGTAGATGCAATTATTCGTTTAGATAATGGCAAATGGGGTGCTATTGAAATTAAATTAGGAAGCGAAGAAGGTATTAAAGAAGGGATTAAAAATCTTAATAAATTAGAAAGTCTTTTAGAAAATAATGAAAATAAACCTTCTTTTAAAATGGTATTAACTGCAGTAGGTAAAGCTTATAAAATAAATGATGTATTTGTTTGTCCAATTAATTTATTAAAAAATTAATTAAATAATAATGATCTAACTAAAAAAACAAAATATAAAATTATTTTATTAACAACAGACTTAAATGCATTGGAACAAATAAAAATAATCCAACATTTACAAGAGAAGTAATTAATAAAAATTGAATTTTATAGGTTTTATAATTTAATCATCTCTAGATAAATAGTAAAAAGTAACTTAACTATTAGAATAGGATCTAAAAAAGTTAGATATTAGGAAATAATTAAATAACTTTATTAATAAATTAATTTTATTAAAAATATATTATTGATAAAATATTATTATGAAAAAAGAAATAGAATCAAATAAAAAAATAGGTATAAGAAAATGGATTAGTATTATTTTAATAGGTTTAGCAGGACAATTTGCATGGTCTATTGAAAATATGTATTTAAATAAATTTATATTTTCTTTTGGAAGTAGTAATTATAATATAATGATATCTATAACAGTTGCATTAAGTGCAATTGTAGCATGTTTAACTACTATTTTTATAGGAGCATTATCTGATAAATTAAATAAAAGAAAAATATTTATTGTACTTGGTTATATCTTATGGGGAATATCTACTGCTCTTTTTGGATTAATAAGTGTAAATAATAATGCTTCTTTATTTCCTATTGTATTAACAAGTCAAAGTGCATCTATATTAGTAATTATATTAGATTCAGTAATGACTTTTTTTGGATCCAGTAGTAATGATGCAGCATTTAATAGTTATGTTACTAAAGAAATAGATAATAAAAATAGAGGAAAAGTAGAAGCTGTTTTAAGTGTATTACCTCTTGTTAGTATGCTTATTATATTTATTGTGCTTAATCCTTTAGTAGATGCTTCTCATTGGGATTATTTTTTCTTTATTATAGGAGGAATAGTATTTTTAGTAGGTATATTATCTATATTTTTATTACCTAAAGAATCAAAAAAGAAAGATATATTACATAATGAAAGTTATTTAAAAATATTATTAGAAGGATTTAAAATTAAAACTATTAAAGAAAATAAGAATCTTTATTTAATTTTACTAGCGTATTTAATCTTTGGAATATCTACTCAAATATTCTTTCCTTATTTAATAATTTATTTTGAAAATACTTTAAATATTACTGGTAATAATTTCTCACTTGCTTTAGGAGTTATTTTAATAGTAGGATCTATTTTAAGTGTTGTAAGTGGATTTATTTCTGATAAAGTAGGTAAAAATAAATTCTTAATTCCTTCTATTTTAATTGGATTTATAGGATTTTTATTATGTTATTTTATTCCTAAAGAAAATTTAATCTTATCAATTATATTTGGAATAATAATGATGTATGGATATATTTTTATAGGAAGTGTATTTAATTCTATTTTAAGAGAATTAATACCAAGTGATAAAACAGGTATCTTTATGGGAGTAAGAATGATATTTGTAGTAGCACTTCCTATGATAATAGGACCTCAAATTGCAAATTTAATTATTTCTAAATATAGTTATGAAACATATTTAAATGAATATAATGAAATTCAAACTTTACCATCTAAAGAGATATGGTTATATTCTTCTTTAATTTTACTTTTAACTTTAATTCCTATTATTATTTATTTAATTAAAGTTAAATTAGATAAGAAAAAAGAAGAATCTAAATTAGATTTAAAAAATGAAGGAATATTATTACCTTTAAAAGAAGAAGATAAAATTAAAGATAATAACTATATTCCTTTAAATGAATTTCCTAATCCTTCATTAAAAAGAAATAAAGAATTATTATTAAATGGGTGGTGGGATTTTAAAATTTCTAAATCAAATGAAATTCCTTCTAGTTATGACTTTAAAATACTTGTACCTTATTCAATTGAATCTTCTTTATCTCATATAAATAAACTTATTGAAGTAGATGATTATCTTTATTATCATAAAAAAGTTAAATTAGATAAAGATTTTATTAAAAATCATTTATTCTTATATCTTTTAGGTATTGATCAAGTAAGTGAAATATATGTTAATAATATGAAAGTAGGAGTATCTAAAAGTGGATATTTACCCATTAAAATAGATTTAACTCCTTTAATTTTAAAATCTACTAGTGAATTAGATATAGTTATTAAAGTTAGAGATACTACTGATAGTAGTATCTTCTCTAGAGGTAAACAACATTTAAAAAGAGGAGGTATATGGTATACATCTTCTAGTGGAATATATCGTCCAATATACTTAGAATCAATAGAAAGTAAAGATTACATTAAAGATTTTAAAATTACTTATGATATAGATTTAAAAGAAATATATGTTAATGTAATTACTAATGTAAATGGACTTATTGATATTTCTTTTAATGATATAAATTATAAAATTGAATCTAATAAGAAAGTAACATTATCATTACCTAATATGCATTTATGGGATATTAATGATCCTTATTTATATGATATTAAAATAAAATTTAATAATGATATCATTTATTCTTATATAGGGTTTAGAAAGATAGAAATAAAAAGAATAAATAAAAAGAATAGATTATTATTAAATCATAAAGAAATATTATTAAAAGGAATATTAGATCAAGGATATTATTATAATGGTAATTTAACTCCTTCTTGTTATAATGATTATTTAAATGATATTAAAAATATTAAAGAATTAGGCTTTAATTGTATTAGAAAGCATATTAAATATGAAGATGATATTTTTTATCATTATTGTGATCAAAATGGAATTTTAGTTATTCAAGATTTTGTAAATGGAGGAGAAAGTTATGATTTTTTAACTATTTCTTATCCTTCAATTCTTCCTTATAAAAAGAATCAAGATAAAAATTATAAGAAATTTAAAAGAGAGAACAAATATGGAAGAGAATTATTTATTGAAGAAATTAAAGAAGAAGTAAAAGCACTTTCTTTACATCCAAGTGTAATTATTTATACTTTATTTAATGAAGGATGGGGAGAATTTGACGTTAAAGAAATTTATTCTTTAATTAAAAATCTTGATTCATCTAGACTTATTGATTCATGTAGTGGCTGGTATGATTCAAATTATAGTGATTTTTATTCAAAACATATTTATTTTGTACCTCCTTATAATTTTAAAAATAAACTTAGAGCGTCTTTACTTTCTGAATGTGGAGGATATTCATTATTAATTAAAGATCATTTCTATGGAAAAACTCCATTTGGATATAAAAAATTTAAAAATAAAGAAAAAATCTCTAAAGCTTATTTAAAATTATTTACTAGACACATTATTCCTACTTTAAAAAAGAATAATGTAGGTTTTATTTATACTCAATTAAGTGATATAGAAGATGAAATAAATGGATTATACACATTTGATAGAAAAGTATTAAAAATAGATAAAGAAATAATTAAAAAAGTTAATTCTAAGATAGATAATTTAATTAAATAGATGTCTTAAAAAGACATCTATTTTTAATTTCTAGAAGTATTAAAATTTAGTTTCTATTGTAGTATAATTTAATATAAATTGGGGAGTAGCGAAGTGTATCATGTCGACAATCTCGATTAAAAATAATCCGCGGATACACAAGAATTTTCTTAGCCAGACCAAAAAAGGGAGAAAAAAATGGAAGAAAATAAAGAAACTTCTAAAGAAGTTTGCTATGAGACTTTAAGTCCTAAGCAAGTTGAAGAAGCTCTTCAAACTGACCTAGAAAATGGGTTAACAAGTGAAGAAGCTAAAAAAAGATTGGAAAAATATGGAGAAAATAAATTAGAAGAAAAAAAGAAAAAATCTCCAATTAGAATCTTTTTTGAACAAATGAATGATCCAATGATATTTGTTCTTTTTGCTGCAATTGCTGTTACAATTGGTGTTTCTATTTATGAAACAATAAATGCAATTAATTCTGGAAATGGTTTTGATTTTTTCAAAACTGGAGATTGGCCTGATGTTATTATTATTTTAATAGTTGTATTAATTAATGCTTTAATTGGTACAATTCAAGAAATAAAAGCTCAAACTTCATTAGATGCATTAAAGAAATTATCATCTCCAGAATCTACTGTTATTAGAGATGGTAAAAGATTTAAAGTTAAATCAAGTGAGCTTGTTTTAGGAGATGTAGTTGTTTTAGAAGAAGGAGACACAATTGGTGCTGATTTAAGATTAATTGAAAGTGCTAATTTTAAAGCAAATGAATCATCTTTAACTGGTGAATCCGTTCCAGTTGAAAAAAATAGTGATATTACTTTTTCATCTACTGTTGCAATTGGAGATAGAACAAATATGGCATATATGTCTACTCCTGTAACTTATGGAAGAGGAAAAGGTGTAGTAAGTGCTACTGGAATGAAAACTGAAATTGGTAAAATTGCTAAAGCTTTAGATAATGAAGAAGATGAAGAAACACCTCTTCAAAAAGTATTAGCAAAATTATCAAAATTATTAGGATTTATTACTTTAGGTATTGTTATTGCAGTTTTAGCAGTTGATATTATTTGGATATTTGTTAATGGAAGTCAAAGCAATATTGAAAGTTGGATTGAAGCTGTTTTAGGATCAATTGCATTAGCAGTTGCTGCTATTCCAGAAGGTTTACCTGCTGTTGTTACAATTGTTTTATCAATTGGTGTTCAAAGAATGGTTAAAGCTAATACAATTGTTAGAAAATTACCTAGTGTTGAAACTTTAGGTGCTGTAAGTGTTGTATGTAGTGATAAAACAGGTACATTAACTCAAAATAAAATGACTGTTGTAAAAGCTTATACTAATAAACTTTGTTTTACTGATGAAGATTTTAATGAAGCTAATGAAATAGAAGAATTAAATTTATTAGCAAAAGGTATGTCTTTATGTAGTAATGCTACAGTTGATGAAGGATTATATGGAGATCCTACTGAAATTGCATTAGTTGCTTTTGCAAATAAATTCAATAAACATAAAAAAGATTTAGAAACATTAACTCCTAGAATTAATGAATTACCATTTGATAGTGTTAGAAAAATGATGACTACTCAACATAATGATAATGGTAATAAAATTAATTATACAAAAGGTGCTTTAGATTCAATTTTAAAGCATACTTCTAAAATTTTAATTGATGGAGAAGTTAGAGATATTACTGAAGAAGATATAGATTCTATCTATGAAGCTAATAAAAATTTCTCTGATGAAGCTTTAAGAGTTTTAGCTCTTGCTTATAATAATAAAGATGTAATTGAAGAAGAAGATTTAAT
>CAZDPH010000047.1:0-7118 GCA_964507285.1 uncultured Staphylococcaceae bacterium
GATCTTGAATATTATCTAAATATACAATATCTTTAGAATAATCTATATTTTTTTCATTAATTCTAACTACTCCAATAACTTTAGAAAAAGATTTATTAGATGATAATTTTTCTAGTATTTTTTGATTAACAATATATTGAGTAATATTTTCTGGTAATTCGAGCTTTTCTAAAGTAAAAACATATTCTAAATCATTTAAAGACATGTTTAAAAGATGAAAAGTTTCTATAATATATTTCTTTTCTTCTTTTTGATATTTATTTTCTTTTAATTTTAAAGTGTATTTAATAATTTTATTATCTAAAGAATCTATTTTTTTAATCATTTTACTTCTCCTCTTTTTAATTTTTTATCTAATTCATAATAATTTGGACAATATATTAATAATTGATCATAAAACTTTTTAGAATGACCTTTTATTAAATCATGAGTTAATTCATGATCTATTACAGATTTAATAATATCTTCACTAAAATGAATTAATAATCCATTTAAAATAATAACATTTTTCTTAATATAATTAATTCCATAATAAGATTTAATATTAAATTTAACTAAGAATGTATGATTTTTATTAATATTTAATCTGTTTTTTTCTTCGTTAAAGAATTTTAATAAAGTATTATAAATTAACTTATAATTTTCTTTATAAAATTCATCTTTAGAATAATATTTATTATTAAAATAAATTAAATCTTGATAATATTCTAATTTATTACCTAAATAATAATTTAAATAATCTTTATTTAATTTAATTTTAGAATTATTAATTAATTTAATTAATTTATTTTTATTATTATTAATAATATTATCTATTTCATTTAAAGTACAAAAATATGGTAATCTAAAATAAAAAGAATTATCTTTGTAAAAATATCTTATACTTTTTTTATTTTTAAAACTTTTTAAATAATAAATTTTATATTCATTATTATTTAATGTTATATTTTTAAAAAATTTATATTCCATTTAAAAATTATAACTTAAAAATAAATACTTTATCTAGATTATTATTAATAAAATTATTATAATCTTATAGTTAAAAAAGAGGTTGATTATGGAAACAGTTTTAATTAGTGCATGTTTAGTAGGTGATAAAGTAAGATATGATGGAAAAGGAAAATATAATCCTTGAGTAAAAGAAATAATGGCTAAATATGATTTACTACCTGTTTGTCCAGAAGTATTAGGAGGATTAAAAACTCCTAGAATGCCAAGTGAAATATCTAAAGATAGAGTAGTTAATAAATTAGGTAAAGATTTAACTAAATTCTTTAATGAAGGTGCTTCTAAAGCTTTTAGAGCATGTGATTATATGCATTGTAAAAAAGCTATATTACAAGATAATTCTCCTTCTTGTGGAGTACATAAAATTCATGATGGATCTTTTAATGATAAATTAATTGATGGAAGTGGTATTACTACATTAAAATTAAAAGAAAAAGGAATTGAATGTTATACAATTGAAGAATTCTATAATTTATTTATAAAAAATGAAGAACAAGAATAAAAATATTTTAATTAAAATTTCTTATTCTTCTTTATTTGCTGCTTTAATTTTTGTTATTACTTATTTTATTGCAATTCCTTATCCTTTAGGACTTGGATATTTTAATTTAAGTGATGGAATAATTTTATTTATTTCTATATATTTTGGTCCAATAATAGGAATTGCTAGTGGAATAATAGGTACTTCTTTAGCAGATTTAATAGGAGGATATGCTTCCTCAATTCCTTTTACTATAATTGCAAAAGGATTAGAAGCATTAATAGGATATTTATTATATTCAAAAATAAATAATAAATATTTAAAAAATACAATTTATTATTTTTCAACTTGGATAATGGTAATTATTTATTTTATTTATTATTTAATTATTTATGATTTTAATATTAATTCTTCTTTATATTCTTCCTTATTTGATTTATTGCAAGGATTAATAGGATATATAGTATCTTTAATTTTAATTATAATATTTAAAAAATTTAAAATTATTAGAAAAGAAAAATAGAAAGGAAATTAAATTCCTTTCTATTTTTATTATTTATTAAAATCAATTTTTTCTAAGTGCCAGATATCATTATTATATTGCTCAATTGTTCTATCACTTGAGAAATATCCACTTCTTGCAATATTAATTAAAGTAGATTTAAACCATGCTTCTTTATTATTATAATATTCATCTACTTTTTTAGATTCTTTAATATAGCTATCAAAATCTAAAAGAATGAAATATTCATCATTATGATTCATAACTTCATCAAAGATACCTCTAAATCTATCTTTAATTCCTTCGCACCATGGACCATCAAATAATGAATTTAATACTCTTCTTATTGATTGATTATTATTGTATAAATCCCATGGATTGTAGCTTCCACTCTTTTTAATATCATCAATATCTTTTACTTTTAATCCAAAAATGAAACTATTTTCATCTCCAACTTTTTCATTAATTTCAACGTTAGCACCATCTAATGTACCTAAAGTTAAAGCACCATTCATCATAAATTTCATGTTACTAGTTCCACTTGCTTCTTTTCCTGCAGTTGAAATTTGTTCACTAACATCACTTGCTGGAATAATTAATTCTGCTAATGAAACTCCATAATTTTCCATGAATACAACTTTCATAAATTTATTAACTTCTGGATCATTATTGACAACTTTAGCAACTGCATTAATTAAATTAATAATTTCTTTTGCAAAATAATAACTTGGAGCAGCTTTAGCACCAAAAATGTATGTATGTGGATTCATTTTAAATTCAGGATTATTTTTAATTTCATAATAATTATTAATAATTCTAAATACATTCATTAATTGACGTTTATAAGCATGTAATCTTTTAACTTGAGTATCAATAATTGAATGAACATCAATATCAATTCCATAATGAGTAGAAATATAATTTGCTAATTTAATTTTATTTTGATGTTTAATAATTCTTAAATCATTAATGAAATTATAATCATCTTGGAAATCTAACAATTTTTCTAATTCATCTGGATGTTTAATCCAGCCTTCTCCAATTTTAGAAGTAATTAAACCTGCTAAATCAGGATTTGCATACATTAACCATCTTCTATGAGTTACACCATTTGTTTTATTATTGAATTTTTCTGGGAAAAATTTATAGAAATCTTTAAATGTTTCGTCTTTTAAAATTTGAGTATGAATAGCAGCAACACCGTTAACACTAAAAGCAGAGAAAATAGCAAGATTTGTCATATGTACCATTCCATCTTTAATGATTTGCATATTATATCTTTCTAAATCAGTACATTTATGTTCATTAGCCCAAATAAAGAATCTTCTATTAATTTCTTCAATAATCATATAACAACGTGGACATAATTGTTGAATATATCTTACAGGCCATTTTTCTAATGCTTCTGCCATAATTGTATGATTTGTATAAGCAAAGCATTTATTTACAATTTTCCAAGCATCATCCCAACCATATTCATGTTCATCCATTAAAATTCTCATAAGTTCAGGAATTCCTAAAATAGGATGAGTATCATTAAGTTGGAAAACAAAGTGATCTGCTAAATCATCTAAATTTTTATGAGTTCTTAAATATCCTCTAACAACTGATTGTAATCCTGCAGAGACAAAGAAATATTGCTGTCTTAATCTTAAAAGTTTACCATGTTCAGTTGAATCGTCAGGATAAAGTCCATGACATAATTCTTTAATAGTAGAAAGATATTCTTCGAATGATTGATTAGTAGGAATATTTTCTTCGCAAGGTTGAGCACTCCAAAGTCTTAAAGTGTTAGCAACCCCATTTTGATAACCAACTACGCTTACATCATATGGGCAAGCTCTTACTTTAACTGCATTAGCAGTTCTTATTGAATAGCTTCCATCACTTTTTAAATAAGTTTCAGCATTTCCATAGAAATTAACATCAACACTGTGTTTTGGCTTTCTTACTTCCCAAACAAAGCCATTTGATAACCATTGATCTGGAAGTTCAACTTGTTTTTCATTAACGATCTTTTGTTTAAAGAAACCATACTCATAACGAATACAATTTCCATTTCCAGGATAGCCTAAGGATGCAATAGAATCTAAAAAACATGCAGCAAGTCTTCCAAGGCCACCATTTCCTAATCCAGCATCTGCTTCTTCATCTTCGAGCTCACCAATATCAATCCCAAGATCTGCTAAGCCTTCTTTTGCAACATTATAAATTCCTAAATTCATCATATTGCTTGTTAATAATCTTCCAATTAAAAATTCCATTGAAAAATATACTAATTGTTTAGAACCATTATTTTGAACATATTGATGAGTATTTCTCCAATTAATACCACTATAATCTCTTACCATTTCACCTAAAATGTCATATTTTTCTGTAATATGAGCTTGTTCAGGATTTCTTCCATATTTAGCGATTATTCTTTTAACATATTCATTTTTAAATTCTTCTTTTGAATCAAAATACATATTAATCTCCTAAAAAACTTTATTAAATTATATCAATTTTACTTTTAAATTTCATTAAAAATATTTGTATTTAAATTAATAAAATAAAATTATAAAAAAATGCGAATTAATCGCACTTTTTATATTTTTTATAATATTTATTCTTTATCTTTATATTTAAATATCATTGCAGCAAATGGAGCAATTTTAATAGTAAATTTAAATGGTTTATTTTCTGGTCCATATTGTTCAGAAGTTATTTCTAACCCATTATAAGCGTTACTTCCTCCATAAACATCTTTATCACTATTAAAGATTTCTTCATATGTTCCACTTCTTGTTAATCCAATTGAGTAATATTCATAATAATTACTAGTCATATTAAATACAAATACTAAATGAGAATTATTTACTCTTCTTTCAAATGCAAATATTGAATCATTTGCGTTATCTACCATTAACCAATTAAAATGAATAGGATTATATTCTTCAAAGTGCATTGCAGGTTCTTTAATATAAATTAAATTTAAATCTCTAATTAATCTTGAAACACTATCGTGTTTTGGAAATCTTTTTAAATCCCATGGTAATGATTTATTTTCATTCCATTCATCCCATGAAGCAAGTTCATTACCCATGAAATTAAGTTTCTTTCCAGGATGAGCAAATTGATAAGTATATAAGTTTCTAACTAAATGGAATTTTTGATCATAATCTCCCCACATTTTATTTAAAATAGTACCTTTTCCGTGAACAACTTCATCATGTGATAAAGGTAACATGAAGTTTTCACTAAAGAAATATGCCATTGAAAATGTAATTTTATTATGATCAAATTTTTTATAAATAGGATCTAATTTATAATATTTTAAAGTATCATTCATCCATCCTAAATCCCATTTATAATCAAAACCTAATCCTCCATATTCTAAAGGTTTAGTAACACCTATAAAATCTGTAGAATCTTCTGCAATCATAATAACATCATTATGTGCAATATGAATTTTACCATTTAATCTTTTAATAAATTCAGTAGCACCAGTATTTTCTCCATTATTTTTATTACCATTCCAATAAACAATGTTACTAACTGCATCACATCTAATTCCATCAAAATGGAAATAATCAAGGAAATAATTCATTGCAGACATTAAGAAACTTCTTACAGGATCTTTTCCTAAATCAAAGTATTTACTCCCCCAAGGAGAATACATATGTTCATTACCATATTCATATAATGGAGATCCATCATACATACTTAAAGCCCATGAATCAGTTGCAAAATGTACTGGTGCAAAATCTAAAATAACTCCAATTCCTGCTTGATGCATTCTATCTACAAATGACATAAGTTGCATTGGATTTCCATATCTAGAATCTACACTATAGAATCCAGTAGCTTGATAACCCCAACTTCCATCAAAAGGATATTGAACAATAGGCATAATTTCAATATGAGTAAAATGTAAATCTTTTAAATAAGGAATTAAATAATCTGCAATTTCTTCATAAGAAAGATTTCTTCCATCTACTTTTCCCTTCCAACTTCCTAAATGCATTTCATAAATTGACATAGGAGAATCAAAACATCTATTTCTTATTTCTAAATATGGTTTATCATGCCAAATAAATCCTTCTATATTAAATAATCTAGAACATGTTCCTGGACGATATTCACTAAAAAATGCATATGGATCTATTTTATCAACATAATTTCCATTAGCATCTTTAAAATGGAATTTATAAGAAAAATAATTATGTAAATTAGGAATAAAAATTTCCCAAACTCCTGCTTCATCAATCCTTTTCATTTTATGTTTAAAAGGATCCCAATTATTAAAATCTCCAATAACTGATACATCACTTGCTAATGGAGCATATAATCTAAAAATAACACCATCTGCTAATTTTTTATGAAAAGAATCTTTAGTTTCTTTAGGATTATTTTTTAAAGGAACTTGAATTTCTTCTTCAATTTCTTGCTTAACAAAATGAGCACCAAAGTATTTATAAGCTTCAATTGTTTGCCCATTTAAGAATTCATACAATAATCCATATGCCATATATTATTACCTTTTTCCTATTTTTAAGTTTCTATAATTATAAAATAAAAATATATTGTTTTGTAGATAAATTTTTATTTAGTATTTTGAAATTTTATTAAAGAAGTTTTTTCTCCAATTAAAACAATAGCGTCTTCATTTTCAAATACATAATTAGGATTGATATTTGTAATAATTTTTTTATTTTTTTCTATTGCAATAACATTTAATCCAAATTTTTGACGAATATCACTTTCAATTAAACTTTTTCCAATTAAAAATTTAGGTACTCTAATCTCTAAAATTTCAACATCATCACTTAATGCAATAAAATCTAAAAAATTATTATTAGTAATCTTTTTAACTAAATAATTAACACTATCTTTATATGGATAAATAACTTCAGCACCTAATTTTTCTAAAACAATACCTTGCTCTTCACTATTAGATAAAGTTATAACTTTATTAACTCCTAAATTAATACAATTTAAAGTAGCAAATATTGCACTATCTAAATGTTCACTAATACAAATAATAATAGTATCACATTCTTTAAAGCCAGTTTCTTCTAATGTTTTAATAGATAAATCTTCACTTACAAAACTAGCATCTGCAATATCTAAAACTTGTTTAACTTT
>CAZDPH010000048.1:0-7094 GCA_964507285.1 uncultured Staphylococcaceae bacterium
AAAGATTAAATATGAAAATTTCAAAATCAAGTGTTTCAAGATTAATTAATCAAATAAAAGAATTTAAAAATAAATATGACCTTTAAGGAGTAAATATGGAAAGTTTAAAGGAATTATATGTAATTGGCCCTGGTCCATCATCATCTCATACGATTGGACCTTATAAAGCATGTATAGATTTTATTAAAGATATAAATGATTTAAAAATTACTGAAATAGAAGTAATTTTAAAAGGTTCTTTAGCACTTACTGGTAAAGGACATTTTACAGATAAAATTATTTTAAAAACATTAAAAGACTATAATACCATAATTAAATTTGATTATTCTTTAAAAAATTTAAAACATCCTAATACATTAGTAATTAAAGGATTAAATAATAAAGAATTAATAATTGAATCTACTTACTATTCGGTAGGTGGAGGAAAAATATTAAAGAATTCTTTATCTAATGAATGTAATGAAATATATCCTTTAAATAAATTAGATGAGATTAAAACTTATTTAAAAATGAATAATTTAAAAGATATTAAAGATTTTGTTAATAATTTTGAAGATAAAGATATTGATGAATATTTAAATAATATTGTTAATAAAATGCTTGAATCAGTTCAAACTGGTTTAAATAAAGAAGGAAAGCTTCCTGGACTTAATTTAGATAGAGTTGCAAAAAAACTATATGAAAAATCTAAAACTTTAAATGAACCTGAAAGAATTGGTATGCTACTTACAAGTTTTGCATATGCAGTAAGCGAAAATAATTCAAGTGGAGAAATGATTGTGACTGCTCCTACTTGTGGAAGTGCAGGAATTGTTCCTTCAATTATTTATTATGAAGAAAAAATGAATAATGTTTCTAGAAATAAAATAATTGATTCTTTAAAAGTAGGAGGAATATTTGGGAATCTTGCTAAAAAGAATGCTTCTATAAGTGGTGCTATGAGTGGATGCCAAGCTGAAATAGGAGTTGCTAGTGCAATGGGTGCCGCAATACTTGCTTATTTAAATGATTTAAATCTTTATCAAATTGAATATGCAAGCGAAGTAGCTTTAGAACATTTTTTGGGTTTAACTTGTGATCCTGTTAAAGGTTATGTTCAAATTCCTTGTATTGAAAGAAATGGAATTGGAGTATTAAGAAGCTATAATTCATATTTATATGCTAAAAATATCGCACCTTTAAGAAAAAATATGGTTAGTTATGATGCTGTTATTGAAACAATGAAAATAACTGGAAATGATTTATCTAGTTTATATAAAGAAACAAGTGAAGGTGGACTTGCTAAAATTATTAAATAAAATTAAAAGAAGATAGACTAAATCTATCTTCTTTTTTAGAATTCTATTCCTTTAAAGTATTTATTATTTCCTACCATTGATCCCGAATATCTATTAGATGAATTATTGAAATTAACATTATAAGAGCAACTTACAGTTAAAGTTCCAAGTGGGAAAGTGTATTTATATTGGACATTTGTTTCTCCGGCGTTAATATTAGTAACATAATATTCATCATGATACATTGTTAAAGGGTTAGTTTTATATTCATAAACAAATGTATCGTATCTATACATTTCATTATTAATAGTAGATGAACTATTGCTAGCAGTAAAATTAAATGTAGATTCATTAATTTTAACATTTAGTTTCATTGATACACTTTCTGTACTCATAGATGCAGAAATTAAATATTTACTTGAATCTAATTGATTTAATTTAAATTTCCGTTTTTCGTCACTCAATTGATTAAATGATAAATTAATACCTGTATTAAAATCAATTGATGCTCCACTAGTGCCAATTCCACTAACTAAAGATCCTGGATTTATTTTAATAGAGCCACTTAAGAAATCATTATTAGATGAAGTATTTATATCCCACCCATTTAAATAATTTATACTTGGAGTAGATGTTTCACCATTTATAGATGCAAATATATTAGAAATCATTAATTCTTTTAATTTAACATTAGCTTTAACACCTAGATATGATAATGATACAGTTTCTTCATTTAATACTCCTGAATAATCAAGTAAATAATAAAGTAATCTAGGAATCATATTATTAGAATCATTATTATATGTACATTTTCCTAAGAATTTATCTTTAGACATATGATAAATTTCAGTGTTACTAATACTATTTTCATTATTATATTTTAATTGATAATTATAATTATAAATTGTGTCAATATTTATATTATCAATTGCTTCTAAATAATAATTTGTTTCTTTTTCGTATACATAAATATCTTGAGAAGCATATGCATAATAATCAGAATGTTTTTTAAAAAGCCGTTTTTCCCATACCCAATGATCTTCGTTTTTAATTGAAATATTATTTAATTGAGATGAATTGTATTTTGATGAATTATTATATTTATTTTTTAAATTATTAATATAATTTTGAGCAGATGAATTACTTTTACATTGCTTTGTACCACTAATTTCACCTTTTCCTACAACATAAATTGGCTTTGTATAATCTTCAGTTTCAGAAATTTTTATTTTACCATCTAATTCAGGATATTGACTTAATAAATTATTTAAATAATTTTCTGCTTCACTTCTAGTTCTATAATTACTAGATAATTTATCCCCTTTATTTTTATTATATCCATTTCTACTAATAGAAGTAGAACTTAATGAATATGAACTATAATTGGAAGAATAATTATTATTAAAATAATTATTAAAATTATTATTAGATGTATTGGTATAAGTTATATTAGAATAATTATTACTTTTAGTAGATTTACAAACATATACTGTACCTTCTTGTTCAGTTACTCCTGGTTCAATAAGGAATTCAGTAATCGTAGAAGTATTTTTTTGTTCTTGCGCTTTTAAATATCCTTTTATTTTATAAACTTCATCTAAAGGATCATCGTTGTCTTTAAATAAATTTAATTTAATATCAAAATTTAAATTATTTAATGGTTTTATTTCATCAAATGTAATATTACCTAAAACAGGTAAATTAATAATAGCGTTACTATCAAAATTTAATGTTCCATTTATTCTATAATATTTTTTTTCTGTAGTATAAATTCCTAATTTTACTAAATTATAAATATTACTTGCATCTAAATAATGTACTTGAGAAGAAGTATTTTCTTTGATGGATACAAAATTTGAAATTAGATCACTAGTAGTATCATTTCCGTATTCATTAGATTTCACATCTAAATTAACACTTAATGTATTATCTTTATTTGATGCTTCTATTTTTCTAATGTGATAATAATTTTCACTATCTTTAGATAATGATAATGTTATATCTAAAGTATCATTTAAAGATTGATTAATGGAAGATAAATCTAAAGATACTTTTAATGAATATAAATCTTGATTTTCTTCTTGAGTTAATGAATCTAATAATGCTTTAATATCAAATTTATTTAAAATACTGATTATAGAAACATCACTGTATTCACTTACATCCCCTTCTTTAAATAAATTTAAAATATTTTTTATTTCTTGAGAATAATTAATTACTTCTCTAACCATTTTATAAGGATATAAAGTATTATTTTCACTTATATTAGATAAAGAATCTAATACATCATTAATAGTTTCGTGGGAAGAATATCCAAATAATTTAGAATTACTTCTTGAATCATTTTTTCCATATTCTAATGAAACACTAAATTGAGTACCTTCTTTTTGTCTTGAAGATTTAATATTAGTTAAAGAAGATTCGCCTTCATTATTATCGCTATAAATAAATTCAATATTAGCTTTATTAATATCATTTAAATTAGAACTACTTCCTAAAATAATAGGTAGTTTTCCTTCAACATATTTTTCAATAGTTTTGCTAGATTTATCATAATAGAATTTAGTTTTAAAATCTCCGTTTAATAACATTTCATTATATTTAACATTTAATGAAATTAAAGAAGTAATAGTAGTATTATACATATTTGATGTAGATTCTATTAAACTAGATGCAACATCCATTACTTTTCCTAAATCTTTTACATCATTATTAGAAAATTCGTCAGTCCAATTAAATCTAACATCAAAATCACTTAAAGTAGATGTTTTTTCTACATTTTGAGTACCTAAATGAGTTGCAAGTGAATATCCATCTAAACTTAAATCATGAATATTAACATCAGTTATTTCTCCATCAAATCCTAAAGTAAATGATACTTTAGAATTTAATGAATAAGATTCTAAAATTGAATTATCATTATCTAAAATATTTGATAAATTAAATTCAAATTTAATTGATCCATCATTATTATTTGTAATTTTAAATATTGAATCTATTTTAGATAAAGAATAATTATTTTTAACGTCTTTAATTATTTCATTAATCTTTTTACTTTCTTTAATATAAGTAATTAAATTATTTAATCTTTTAATTTCGTTTTTAAAAGTAGAAGTTGCACCATCACTAGTATTACCTCCACTTAATGTAGAAATAGAATTTATAATATTACTAATTGAATCTATAGATGTAGTTAATTTTGATCCTTTATAATTAATGTAGAAATTATTATTTTTAAAATATAAATTATCTATATTAATATTTAATGATTCTAATGAATTACTTGAAGTATCTTCTAATAACATTGCATTCATAATAGATTGAGATTTTCTTGTATCATCTTTAGAATCTATATAATTAATTGAAAAATCTTTTAATGCTATATTTAAATATTTTAAATCAGAATAAGAAATTAAATCTTTAAAATTAATATCATAATTAGTTGAAAAAGAATAAGAAGTAGAATTATTAGAATCTAATAGTGAAGTAGAAAAACTACCTTCAGCTTCACCTTTTTCCATTATTGATAATACGTTTTGATAAAATGGTAATATTGAATTATAAGAAGGATAAGAATCTTTATTAATATATATTGAATCATTAGGAGTATTAAAATATAAATCTAAACTTATTGTTTTATCTTCATTGTAATTTAAATCTTTAATTTTTAATGTTTTGATTTTAGCATTACTTAATCCAATTTCAAATATTATTTTTTTATCATTAATTCCAAATACATTTCCATTTAAATTAAATGAAATTAAATTATTATTAATTGATAAATTAGATATAGAAGTTGCATCAAAAGAATTAATATCTAAATTTAAAATATTATCAAAAGATGTAGTATTAATAACTTTATTTAAAGGTGTATTTAAATCATAATCTAAAGTTGATGAAATTAATCCGCTTGAATAAGTGATTAATTCACTTGCAGTAGTATCATTTATTGAGCCTTTTAAAGTATTATTTAATTCAAAATAAATATCATTATCTAAATAAGTAGCACTTACATAATTGGAAAATGAGTTATTAGTATAATGATTTAAATTTAATTCAATTGTAGGTTCTTTATTAATTATATATGAAGAATAATCAAACTTTAAATCTCCTGTAAAAGTATAGTTATTAGATGATTTAGAATTTACACTAGCGTTAAAATTAATATTTAAAGATTGATTTTTTAATAATGATTTTAAAGTAGTTATTATATCTGTACTTGATGAATCTATTTTAGTAATTGAATTAGTTATATTAGAAACAGTTTGATTAAATGATAATGAATATTCTAAATTAGAAGAATTATTCTTACTTTCTACAGTTATTAAATTGTAGTTATTATCTAATGTAATTATATTTTTATCACTTGATAAAATATATAAATTAGATGAAGATAATAATTCGTAATCTTCTTCATTAATATTTAAAAATTCATTAAAAATGGAAGAAAAAGAAGAAGATGTATTGATTCTAGAATAATTATAATTTAATTTTTCTTTAGGGAAAGATAATATTCCTTTTAACTCATTATTATTTTTAAATAAATAATTTTTATTATTATGGTTTAAAGAAGTGTATTCAGTTTTTCCATAATTAATTGAGAAATTTTCTTTATTTCCATTATATGAAAAAACTGAATCTAAATAATAAGATGATAAAGAATTTGAAAGAATTAAAAAATCTCCAGTAAAATCTAAATTAACTGGATTAGTTTCATTTAAGTTTGTTTTAATATTTCCTTTAAGTAAATTTAAAGTTTTGGAATAAGAATAATTTCTATTATATGAAGAAATTATTTTAGATTTTAATTTAGAATCATTATTTATTTCTTCTTCATTTATATTATCTGATTTATTTTCTTTTTCATTATGAATAGAAGTATTTTCTTCTTTAGATGAAGTATTAACATTATAAGATAAAGTAAATAAAGGTATACATAATGATGAAATTGCGAATATATATTTTAATTTTTTCATTAATTTAAGCCTCATGATTTTTTAAAATCATGTTTTTATATTAGTATAAATAAATTTTAATGTCAATTAAAAAATATCGATTTTTATCAATATTTTTAAATTTTTAGTTTTAAATACTAGATGTGCTAGTTAATTTAATTTGTTTTTTAAATATAATAAAAAGTCTCTTTTTAAGAGACTTATTTTTGCTTATTTAGTTTTTTTGATAATAGCATTAATCTTAAAGAATTTAATACACAAAGGAAAGTAACTCCAACATCTGCAAATATACTTAGCCAAATCATATAATCACCTAATAAGTTTGATAAAGCAAGAATAATTGCTAGAACTTTAATAACTAATGCGAAAATAATATTTTGATAAACAATATTAACAGTAGTTTTTGCAATCTTTTTACCTTTATTAATAGTAGATAATTTATCATCCATGATAACTATATCACTTGCTTCAATTGCAGCATCACTTCCAATTACTCCCATTGAAATTGAAACATCAACTAAAGTCATACTTGGAGCATCATTTACACCATCTCCAATAAATGCTACTTTTTTATTTTTTGATTTATTTTGCATTATTTCTTTAACTTTATTTACTTTATCTAATGGTAATAAAGAAGATGCTACATTATTAATTGAACATTCTTTAGCAACATAAGTAGCTATTTTTTCATTATCACCAGTTAACATATAAACGTTTTTAATTCCATTTTTATAAAAACTTTTAATAGCATCTTTACTATCATCTTTTATTTCATCTTTAATTAATAAAGATCCTAAGAATTTATTATCGTATGAAATATAAATTAAAGTACCTATTTCTTTATTAATAGTATAATTTATAT
>CAZDPH010000049.1:0-4586 GCA_964507285.1 uncultured Staphylococcaceae bacterium
AGCATGTGTTTATCCATTAACTAGAGAAGCCTTACTTTTATCTATGATTGATGATATGGACGCTAAAATGAAAGTTTTAGATAAAGCTTATTTAAATGTTGATGAAGGTGAATTTACAGAAAGAATATTTGCATTAGGCAATAGAAGTTTCTATAAAACTAAAAAATAAATTAAAAGGTTGTAATTAATAATTACAACCTTTTAATATTTTAATAAGTTAATATTATTTATTTAATTCTTTAATAAATGTATCTAAAACAGATGGTAAATTAATATTTTGTTTAGAATTATATTCTACTTTAAATCCATCTGTAGCGTCATATCTAGGAATAACATGTACATGAAAATGTGGAACAGATTGACCTGCACTTGGATAACAATTTGTAATTACATTTACTCCTTTTGCACCCAAAACTGCAATATCAACTTGACCAATTCTTTGAGCAACGTTCATTACTTTATTCATGACTTCTTTTGGAGTGGATAAAAAAGTTTCATAATGCTTTTTTGAAACTACTAAAGCGTGTCCTTTAGTAACAGGATTAACATCTAAGAATGCTAAAACATCATCATCTTCATAGATTTTATTTGATGGAATAATTCCATCTACAATTTTACAAAATACACAATTTGTGTCGTATTCTTTATTCATTTTAAATCTCCTTTTAAACAAAAAGAGCCTATTAAATAGGCTCTTAATAAATTAATCTTCAAATAATGAAGGATATGTTGTTTTGAAATAATCGTAAACAGTTTGATCGTAGTAGTTGATATTCGAATTCTTTAAGAAATATACAATAGCATTAGAAGTATATGTAGAACCACTTGCTAATGTATAACCCATATCAATTGCACTAGATTCAATATCTTTCATTTCTTCTTTTGTAGCATCAGAGCCACTTGCTAAGATATCTGGAGAAATTTGATCAACAACTTCAACAATGTAATAATTACTATCAACTTTCCAAACAACGCTATCGAATTCATTCTTATAAGTTGTTTTCTTTAAGAATGTAGGACCATTAACTTGGAATTGTTTTAAATAGCTTCCATCAACTTTGAATGTAATTGATTCGTTTTTAGCATTTTCAAATTCTGTAGATAATCCATATGAGAATAATTTATTCTTCATAGTAGAATCTGTAATATCTGAGAATGAATCACTTCCACCTAATTTATTTGTAACATAACTATTAGTTTTAATGTTAGCAACTTGATATTTTAATCCTGTTTCTGGATCAACAGTAATTGAATCAAATGATGTAAATGAAGAATATGTTGAAGAATCATTTGTAGAAGGATTATTAGTTAATTTTGAGAAATTTTTAATAATATCTCCATAAACTGATCCATCGTAATATGGATAATCTTCACCTTTTTTACCATTGATATATGTTGAATATTTACTATCAATAATTGTTTTTTCTACTCCGAATGTAGTTTCTGCTAATTCTTTAGCAATTTTTAAAGTTTCAGTAGATGGATTTGAAAGTTCATCATGAATTCCATACCAAGCTTCAACAACAGGAGTAAAATCAACATTACTTTCAGTTTCTTTACTTAAATATTCTTGAACATATGTTTTTAACATTTCTTCAGCATGAGTAGTAGAAGAATCTGTTAATTTAATGAAATTTAATTTACGAGATTGAGTTCTACCAATTGATTGATATTGTTTATCGTAAATATAAGATTGAGTCATTAAATTTTGAATAATAGTAGGAAGAATAGTTTCATTTATATAATCAACATAATGATATAAATGTAACATTGGAGTTTCTCCACTAATTATTTTAGTATAATCATTTTCAACATCATAAGTTGCATCAATTAATAATCCGAATGTAAAGCCATTATCTTCACTGATGCTCTTATTAGTTTCGTTTTTATAATCTGGTACATGATATAAAGTAGTTGCAGAAATTGCTGAACCATCTTTAGCATATACAGGATATAAAGAAGAATAAATGTTACGAGCAAATAAGACTTCGTAGAATTTATTATTCTTTTTATAATCTGAAACATTAGCTTTTTCAAATAAAGATTTTACTACTTGTTTTTCAACTAATTTAAGATATGTTTTAATTCTTGCAACGTAATCATTTAAATTAGCTTCTGAAGGAGAATCTTCATAAACTACAGAAACACCTGTAGATTTCCAATTCCAATAGAATTTATGAGATTTAACAAATTCCATAACACTACTAGAAGAAGTTAAATCTAATCCTTTAATTTCTAATTCACCTTTAGAATTGAACTCATATTCTCCAATATATGATTTTGCTAATTCTTCAATTAACATTGCAGAAATATCACTTGAAAAGCTACTACTTAATTTAATTGAATCAAAAATTTTCTTAATTGTATTTTGTTCAACATTAACCTTAACTCCACTATTATCAACAACAATAGGATCGTTAGGATTTTTTAATTTAACTGATGCTGAATTACATGCAGTTAAAGATAAAGCTAAAGCAACAACAGCTAATAAAGATTTATTCTTTTTCATAATTAATTGCCTCCTTTATCTGCATCTAAGCTAGATGTGTAGTAACAAAGTTTACCTTTTCCATAATAATCACTATCACCAAAGTGAATAGCACATGTTTCTGGAACTAAACCTAATTTTCTTTGTGATTCTTGATCAAGTAAATCATTATTATAGTCTGTCCAAGAATCTACTAATGATTGTTGAGTAGTTAAATCAATATTTGCAATATTAGAATCGATATATTGATCAATCTTAGTTTGAATGATTTCGTTATTTGCTTTATAGGAACCATTAGTAATCCATTCAAATAATTGATATTCTTTCTTACTTGATGTGTATGTTTCAAATTTATTTTTGATAACACTTACTCTCTTGTTATAACCTTCAACGTTTGTATTAACACTTGAATTAACGAATGTTGATAATTGATTACCATTACTATCAGTTGGGAAATCTGAATTGTAGTAAGGATTACCTTGACTATCTTGTCCATTTTGTAAAATAGGAGTAACAGGAGCGTAGTATTCATTTAATTTAACATCTGCTGTTTCTTGATTTTCTAATGCACTCTTTTCAATAACAACAAAGTGGATACCTGCATTACTTGTTTCACTACGTGTAACAATAATTGGATTTCCTTTTTCATCACAAAGTACTGATTTACCTAAACTTTCAAAATAGACGAAGTGATTTGCTTCACTTGTACCACTTGCAAAGTATTCAGTATTTGAATATTTATAGTTACCATTAGAATCGATATCACTCTTTACTTCGACTCCAGTATCAGTTAATGTGTATGAATTTGAAGGATCACTTGAATCTACTTTTTCATTAACAATGAATGAAATATTGTGTGAATTGAAATATTTATTGAAAATAATATTACGTGGATAATATTTTGTTAAACCTTCATTAACAATTAATTCTTGTCCAGTAGTAGTATCTTTATATTTTTCAACATCTTTATATTCATTTAATAATTCAACTGCTTCATATGGAATAAATCTTACACCTAAATTTGTTAAATTTTCTTTAACATCTTCTGGCATTAAGAATTTATCTTTTAATTCATTATCTTTAGTATCATCATTAAATAATGAATCATAAGTATAAATACCTAATTTAAATTCATTAATGAATGATGTATCTAAATCCATTAATTGTTCACCATATGCTAAGTTATCACTAGTAACACCACCACTTGTAGTATCATCACTATATTTACTAGCGATATCACTATAAGTATTAGTACCAACTTTTGATTTAGTTAATTCACTAATTAAATCATATAAGTCTTTAGCGTTAGTAGAAGTAATTTCTCCTGTAGTGTAGTTATCTGCATCTGCATCAACTTTAATAAGAATATCTCTAACATGGTATGGTAATTTAGTTTTGATATAACCATTTTCTCCATAAACCATATTATAGTTATTAATATCTTCTTCACTAGCAGTGTCTTTATCTGGGTTCCATTGTTTGAAACTTTCATAGAATTTATCACTTGCTTCTTCTTTCATGAATTCTACTTCTTTATCTAAATATAATTCATGTTCTTTTTCACTAGTAGACATAGTATCATCAGTATATCCTAAAGTATCAGTAAGATATGATTCCCATGTAACATCATTACTATTTGCTTTATCTTTTTCTTCTTTAATACTTGTTTCTACTTGATTTTTGATATAACTATAACGATCTTTAAATTTACCACTAGTAAATTCTTGACGTAATGCTACTTCATAAATTGTATCGTAGTATGCTTTAGCACTGCTTGATCCTTGACGAGTGATATAACGATCAAGAATATCTTGTGCACTGATTTCTTTTGTTGTTTTAGTATTACTTGTAGGATCAGTATAAGAATAATCTAATACGAAATCTTCTTTTTCTTTGATACTACAGCTAGATAAAGCAACACTAGAGAAAACAGTTAAAGCTAAAGTTAAGTTCTTTGCTATCTTTTTCATTTACTTTCCTTCCATAATAAAAAAATTAACTATTTATTTCCTAAATAGTATCTTAATTTTATAATAAAAGTTGTATATAATCAATCATTTTATTAATATGAAAGTTTTTATTTTATCGATTTAATTTT
>CAZDPH010000049.1:4596-7079 GCA_964507285.1 uncultured Staphylococcaceae bacterium
AATTTTAATGTTAGAAGTTATTTTTAATATTTAATTAAAACTTAAAATTTAAATTCAATTAAAATTAAAAAATAAGATAAATTTGGTATTTTTAGCTAAAGTTAAAAATTTTAAAATTGATTTTATAAATATATAATTGTTATAATATTTACCGATTATAATTGTTTTAATATTTTTAAAAATTAATTATTAAGAGGAAAATTATAAAAAAATGAATAAGAAATTATTAGGAATAGCTGCAATAGCATTACTTGGAGTAAGTGCTGCATTTGCTGCTACTACATCAACTGTATATTTTACTGCTAGTGGTACATTATCTAAGTATGATGCACCTTCTTTTGGACTAGAATCAATAGTTGTAGGAGATGCTGTAACTTCTCTTCCTTTATATGTTTATAAAGGAGAAGAAACATCTACAAGCAATATTTCATGTACTCCATTAGATGATGGTAAAGTAGAAAATACTAAAGTAGTTGCAGGACATACTAGTGATTACTTATATACTAAATATAAAATTTCTGGATTAAAATTCCAAAATAAGGGTGATTATTGCTTTTTTACACTTAATTATTTAAATAATGAAGATAAAGCATTTTCATTTACATATGATGTTGTAAGAAAAGTTAAGTTAACTAATAATAAGAATAGTAATGCCTCTTTAAGTATAGGTGGATATTCTAATGCTAGTAGTATAGTAGGAAATAATGCTGATGAATTTAGTGTTAAAATTGGTAATGCAGGTCCATTAATGGTTGATGATAATTTTGGAAGTTATTCTTATTATTTTAAAAGCGATGTAAGTACAATCTATACTTATACAGTTGAAGAAACATTAGCAAGTAATTCAGAATCATATACTGTAGGTGCTAAATCTACTGGTGGTTTATTAATGTTAATTCAATTAAATGAAGATATTACTACCGATAGTGAACTTAGTTTAAATGTTACATTACCTACATTTAAGAAAGCTGAATAAAAATTATTAAATTTGATTTGATATATATATATATATATATATATATTGATATAATATTAAAAGAATGTAATTATTTTTTAATACATTCTTAATTTATTTTTAAGGAGAAATTATAAAAATGAATAAAAAATTATTAGGTATTGCTGCAGTAGCTTTACTTGGAGTAAGTGCAGCATTTGCTGCTACTACTTCAACAGTTTACTTTACTGCTAGTGGTACATTAACAAAGGTATTAGATTCACAAGTTAAAGATAATGAAGGTGATGGAACTGGAAAAACTGATGAAGGTAAACTTGCAGTTGGTGTTTCTTATGTTGATACTTCAACTTCAAAAAAGGTATATAAAGGAGAAGATGCTTCTAGTTCATCTGATTATACAATTAAAGTAAGTTATTCTAAATCAACAAGAGTTGCTACAGGAATAACAGATGATGTAAGTAAAACTCAACCTTCATATGTCTATAAAGATATCTCATTAAGTGGATTAAAATTCTCTGAAAAAGGAGATTATGTTTATATTCCATTTTCAATTTATAATACATATGAAAATGGCAAAGTAACTTGGGATCCTTTTATTAAAGTTTACTCTGCAAGTATTGATAGTAATTCTTATGATATATATGGAATGAGTGTTACTGATTCTAGTTTAAGTGGTGTTAAAAATACCGGTTCTACTGATGTTACTAATACTTATTTTAAAGTAGTAGTTACTACATCTTATGAACAAGATGCTACTTTTTATAAAGCTTTAAATGCATTCCCAAAAGATAATACTAATGTTAATAGTGTCGAAAGTACTAGTGGTAGAACTACACTTTCAAATGGAATACTTGAAAATTGTGGATTATATATTGAATTATTAAAAGATATTACTGCAGATGATTTAACTACTTTAGGATTAAAAGAAGGTGCTTTTAGTGGATTAACAATCTCTCTACCTTCATTCTCTTTAGCAAATTAATTTAAATTAAAAAATAAATAATACCTCTAAGTTATTATAAAAATATAAATACTTAGAGGTTTTTTATTTACTAAAATTATTTTTTATAAAATTATTTAAGGAATTTAATGAATGTTGATTTTATATATACTCTAGAGTATAATACTCATAAGTATATAAGGATTATTTATTATGTTTTATGGAAGAAAAAAAGAACTTTTAAAATTAGAAAAGGAATATTTAAAACAAAATTCTTTTTGTACTATATATGGAACAAGAAGAATAGGAAAAACTTCATTAATAAATGAATTTATAAAAAATAAAAAGCATATCATGTTTCAAGCTAAAGAAATATCAAATAATGATAATTTAAAATCATTTTCTTTTAAGATTTTAGAAAGCTTTAATAGAACTGATGAATATATTTATTCTTCATGGGAAAAAGCATTTGATGCTGCTATTTCATTTTTTAATAATGAAAAAGGTGTAATAGTTATTGATGAATATCCTTATTTAATAAAATCAAATAATGGTAATTTGTGCGAAAACATTTTAGAAAAAAAAGTA
>CAZDPH010000050.1:0-6993 GCA_964507285.1 uncultured Staphylococcaceae bacterium
TATGAGTTAAAACTTTATCGATCTTATCGGATTTTGTTAATTTTTCTTTTACATTACCTTTTTTATCAATAATAGTTTCTACCTTTGCTTTTACTAAACAAGTAGAACAATTATTTTGAATAAATTTATAACGAGCATCAGCAATAATTGCTTCTAAATCATTTTCAAATAATTCATCGTTAATTTCAGATTTTCTATTTTCAACTTTTTTTTCTTCACTTTTATGTGCTTCAATTTCAATTGAATCGTTTTCAACAATTTTAATTGCATGATATAAAGCGTGTGTAACATCTTCGTTAATTAAATCACTTTTAATATCATTAATAATAGGCCATACAATAGAATTTTCTAATACGGAAGTTCCTTTTCTTTCTTTAGAACCTTCTTCTAATGTTACTTCCATTAATTCTTGAATATTTGTTTCTTTTAAAGCAGAAACAGGAACAACAGGAACTCCTAATACATTTGATAATTTTTCACTATCTAGAATATCTCCATTTTTATCAAGAATATCCATCATATTTAAAGCAACAACTACAGGAATATTCATTTCTAATAATTGAGTAGTTAAATATAAATTTCTTTCTAAATTACTAGCATCAACAATATTAATGACACAATCAGGTTTTCCTTCATTATCTCCATCAATAATATAATTTCTTGAAATTATTTCTTCTGGAGTATAAGGTGATAAAGAATAAATACCAGGAAGATCAACAATTTCAATTGGATTATTACTTTTTTTATTATAAATACCACTTCTTCTTTCAACTGTAACTCCAGGCCAATTTCCAACATGAGCAGTTGAACCAGTTAAGGCATTAAATAATGTGGTTTTACCACAATTAGGATTACCTGCTAAAGCAACTTTTAGCATTACTCGTCCTCCTTTATTACACAAATAACATTTTTAGCTTCATTTTTTCTTAATGTTAATTCGTAATTTCTAATTTTAAATTCAAGTGGATCACCAAGAGGAGCTTTTTTAATTAATTCGACTTGAGCTCCTGGAGTAACACCCATATCAAATAATCTTTTACGTACTACTCCTTCACCTTGGACAATCTTAATAACACCCTTTTCTCCTTTTTTAAAGAGATCTAATGTTTTTTCCATAATTTTCTCCTAAGCAACAAATATAGTTCTAGCAATATTACTATCTAAAGCTAGTCTTCCATCTTTAACAAGTAAAATAACACTGCCATTAGTAGATGAAAGTATTTCAATAGTAGAATCTATAGTAATACCTAAGCTTTCTAAATGTTTTTTTACTTTTTCATCAGCTCCGATTCTAACGATACGAAGTG
The DNA here is from genome assembly GCA_964507285.1 of uncultured Staphylococcaceae bacterium. Taxonomy (GTDB): domain Bacteria; phylum Bacillota_I; class Bacilli_A; order RFN20; family CAG-826; genus Onthovivens. Next base: position 1,308 of record CAZDPH010000050.1, read on the forward strand.
GTGTATTTAATGGTGCAATAGCAATTGGCATATATAAAATCTCCTATCAATTTAATATTTAATTTGACATTCACGAATTGTCAAAAAAATATCTAGGTAAAAACCTAGATATATTAAATAACATTTGTTAGCAAAAAGCAACAACTTTGTTAGTTATGACTAACTTTTTATTTATTAACAATATTTTTTATAACATTAAAAGTTTCTTCAGATAAAATATGCTCAATTTTACATGCATCTTCTTCTGCGGTTTTTTCATTAACTCCAATTGAAATTAAAAATTTCATTAATACACAATGTCTATTGAAAATTTTTTTAGCATATTCTTCCCCGTCTTTAGTAAATAATAAATTCCCATTTTCATCATCAACATCTACTAATCCTTTTTCTCTTAATAAAGAAATAGCACGTGATACACTTGCTCTTGAAAAATTCATTTCCTCTGCAACATCTATTGCTTTAACAATTTCATTTTTTTCTTTTAATCTCAATATTGTTTCTAAATACATTTCTGCACTTTCATTATCTTTTTTATACATAACAATTCCTCTATTGATTTTATATAATATACATTTTATTTTTAATATTTCATATCTTTTTTAAATAATTTTAGTAATCTATTTACTATTTAATATTATCATAATAATTATAATAAAAAAGTATTTTAAAAAAACTCTTGATTTTTGTTTTAGTTTTATGTATATTATTAAAGCATTACGGGGCGTAGCGTAGCTTGGTATCGCGTCTGCTTTGGGAGCAGAAGGCCGCAGGTTCAAATCCTGTCGCCCCGACCATTATTAAAAAATTAAACCTTGATTATATTAATCAAGGTTTTTTATATTGATAACAATCTTTTTCATGAGAATTTATAAGTCCAATCGCTTGTAAATAAGAATAAATTGTAATTGAGCCTACAAATTTCATACCTTTAGAAATTAAATCTTTTGAAATCAAATTAGATATTTCATTTTTAGTTTTATTAATTTCATAAATAGGATAATTATTAAAAAATCTAATTAGATAATTAAAAAAAGATCCATATTCATTACTTATTGATTTATAAATAATAGAATTTGAAATACTTGATATAATTTTTAATTTATTTCTAATTATATCATTATTATTTAATAATTTATTAATTTTATTATCATCATATAAAATAACTTTATCAATATCAAAATTAGAATATGCTTTAATAAATGCTTCTTTCTTATTTAAGATACATTCCCAAGATAATCCAGCTTGGAAAGTTTCTAAAATAAACATCATATATAAATAATGTTCATCTTGAGATAATTTCCCCCGTTCATTATCATGATAATCAATATATAATTTATTTTTATTATTACACCAAGAGCATCTTTTCATAATTAAATTTTAATATTTTTATTTATTTTTAAAAATAAAAACTTGTCTATTAAATAATAGACAAGTTAATTTTTAATATAATCGATCTTTTAAAACAATTTTAACCATTTCAAGAGATGATTTTTTACATTCTTCAATTAATTGAATTTCTTCGTTTGAAAAATATAATTCATCAAATTCTTTAATTCCATCACTAGTTACAATACAAGGTAAACTCATTGCATAATCATCACTTGATGAAATAATAGATAATGGTAAAATAGCACCTTTATTTGATGTAATAGATTTAATTATTTCACTTACTGATTCTGCAATTGCATACATACTAGCACCACTTTTACTAATAATATTATTTCCAGCATATTTTACATAATCATTAATTTCTTCTTTATTAATAGAAATATTATGATTAAACATGTAATCTCTTAATTTAGCACTATAAACTCTAGTTAACGAATAAATAGGTACTAAATTTATTCCATGTTGGCCTAAAATAAATCCTTGTAATGCGTTTGGAGAAACTTTTAATTTTTCTCCTAATAAAAATTTAAAACGTTTTGAATCTAATAAAGTTCCACTTCCAATAATTTTATTTTTAGGTAAATTTAATCGTTTATATGTATAGAAAGCTAAAATATCTACTGGATTTGAAGTAATAATAATAAAATCTTTATAATTTACTTTCTTTAAATTATCTAAAATGTCATCATACATATCTAATACTGCTTGATATTTTTCATTAGAGAAAACATGATTATCTTGTTTAACTCCTACAGTAATTATTACATAGCTACATTTTTTTAAATCATCGTAACTTCCTACTTTGCCACTACTTGTACCATAATTAACAGCAGCATGAGAAAAATCTAAATATAATCCATCTACTAAATTCTTATCTTTATCAATTAAATAAATAGTTTCAAAAATACCATCCTTTAATAAAGAATGACAAATAGATTGTCCTACACTTCCTAAACCAATTATTGCTAAACTATTTTTACTCATAAATTATCTCCTATTTCTTCTATTTGTAAAATATAATAATATAATTGCAAAGAGTATACTTAATAAAAAAGCAGCTCCAAGAACTATATAAAATCCATATTTATTATAATATAATGGAGAATTCGCATTATCAAAATTCATTCCAAATATACCACTTATTAAAGTAGGAATTGAAATAACAATTGTAATAGTTGTCAAAGTTTTCATTACATTATTTAAATTATTATTAATAATTGATGCATTTGCATCCATCATAGCATTTAAAATTCCTCGATAAATACTACACATTTCAATAGCTTGATTTAATTCAATTTCCGTATCTTCCATTAATTCCATATCATCTTCAAATTTTTTATATCTTGGAGATTTTAAAAGTCTTTGTAAAACTACTTTATTAGAATTTAAAGCATTTGCAAAATAAACAAGTGATTTTGATAAATCCATTAATTCAAATAATTCTTTATTTTTCATTGAATTATGCATAGATTCTTCAATATCTTTTGTTTTTTCATCAATCTTTTTAAGAGTATAAATAAATTCTTTAGATAATTGATATATTATATTCAAAGTTAATCTAACGTGTTTTTGGGGTTCAATTCCTTTAGTTTTTAATAAAGTAGCAGGAATTAAAGTTTTATTATATTTAGAAATTGTAGTGTAATAATCTTCATTATAACAAATTATAAAAGGTTTAGTTAAATATATGTTTTTAATTTCATCAAAATAAGGAACATCTAAAACAATTAAAACTGATTCATCTTCAAGATCAATATGAGCTTGTTCTTCATCATCTAAAGAAGATAGTAAAAACTCAAAAGGAATATTACTTTTTTTAGATATAAATTCTAAATTATCTCTACATGGTAAATTAGTAGAAATCCAACTTCCTTTTAATGGAAAATTATCATCATTTAATTCTTTTAAAATAGATTCATTTAATTTTTTAGTTAATAAATCTTCTTTATAAATATTAAACATATATTAATTTTATCATTTAAATAAAGAAAGAAAAAGTTAAATAAAAATTATTTATTTTCTTCTTTTATTTCTTCCACCTTTTCTTTTACTTCTTGAGAAATACCTACAACATCCTCTACTTTTAATGCAAATGCAATTCCATTGCCTTTAGTTTCTAATCCTACAGCTTTATATATAGCAAGTAACACATCATCTTTAATATTTTCTTTAACTAAAATAAATACTACTTCTTTTTCAGGTTGAATAGTAATTCCAAAGAAATCTTCTAAATTCTTATTACCAGTTCCATGAGCATTAAAAGTTGTTCCTCCTCTTGCTCCTTTTTCTTTAGCAGCGTCCATTACAAGATCTGTAAAACCTTTATTAACAATTGCAATAATTAATTCAAAATTATTAGAATCTTTCATATTATTTATCTCCTTTTATAACATTTTCTTTAGTATTAGTTAAATATCGATACATCAATACACCTGCAACCGAATCTAAAGGAATTGAAAATCCAACACCCTTAGCAGCTTGAGATACTTTAAATCTATATTCTGCAATTGATTTAACTTTTTCAATATCACTTTCTTTTACTAAAGAAAAAATAATATCCTTTTTTGTTTCACCAATTCCGAGTAAATCATAAATATCTTTTGTAGCAGTACCTTTGCCATAAACAACAAAATTACATGCAATATCAGTTTTTTTAAATTCATTTATAAAATATTCGCTATGATTTCTACCTACAATAAGAACATATAATTTTAATTTTTCTAACTTAAATTCTTTTTCGTAAGGTAATTTACTTTTTTTAGAAATTTTTGTTTCTTTATTCTCTTTTACAACTTTTTTTGCCATATCAAACACCTCCTAGAAATGAATAATTTGTGCGTCATTCTCTTCAAGTAAAGCTTTTTTAGCTTTAGAATATCTAATTTTATTAGAAATAATAGATGAAAGACCAACTAATTGAATTGCAATTGGAGGAACAGAAGAAATCAATCCAACAACTCCAAAGCCAGTTCCAGTATTTAAAGCAGTAGCAATACCTATAATATAAGGTAAAACAAAGCAAGAAGACATAGTTCCACTTGCAACTCCACCAGAGTCAAAGCCAATTGCAGTATAAATATCAGGAACAAAGAAAGTTAAAGCTAAACTTAAAACATATAAAGGTGCTAAATAATAGATGATAGGGAACGATCCGCATAATTCTCTAATAACTTCCAAAACAATAGCACATGCAACACCTAAACATAATGCAATTAACATAGTTCTTTTTTTAATTGAACCATTACTAACTTCTTCTACTTGTGCAGTTAATACATGAACTCCTGGTTCAACTAAAACAACTGCAATACCAACTACTAAAGCAATTATTATTAATAAATAGTTATAATTTCCATTATAAATTGGATCTGCTAAAGTCTTACCAAGAGTATATGCAATTGGAATTAATCCAAATTTAGCAGCTGTTAAAAAAGCACTTAAACCTATAAATACATATAAAAAGCCCATCAAAATTTTAATTAATTCTTTTTTAGGTAATTTAATAAAAATAAATTGATAAATAAGGAAAAATACAGTTACAGGTAAAATTGCTATAATAATTTCTAATAATGTTTTTCCTAGAACAGACAATAAAGGATCATCTATTGTAACACTATTATGAAGTGCAGATAAATCTGTAAAATTACTATAAATTAAAAGTAAGCACATTGTTGAAATTAAAGGTCCAATTGAACAAAGACCAGTAACACCAAATGAGTCACTAGAACTATCTTTACCACCACGACTAGCAGCAATACCAGCACCAAAAGTTAATAAAAATGGAACAGTTACAGGACCTGTAGTAACTCCACCTGAATCAAATGAAATAGAAAGAATAGCGTTTCCATTTTTATCATCTAAAATACATGCTAAAACAAATACGATAAAATAAAAGAAAATTAACCAAAGTTTTAAACTCTTTTGGAACATAATACGTAAAATACCTAATACTAAAAATACACCTACTCCAATTCCAATAACAATTTTTAAAACCCATGAATTAATTGTAGAACCTAATAAATCTCCTAAAACTGTTAAATCAGGTTCTGCTACAGTAATCATTACACCCAAAAAAAATGTAATTAAAATCATAAATAATAATGATTTTTTCTTTGATAAAGATGAACCAATATATTCACCTACTCTACTCATAGAAATATCAGTACCTAATGAAAATAATGCCATTCCAATAATTAAAGCAATTAATGAAATTAAAAATGTAATTAATTGATCTAATGTTATAGTATTTTCAGGAAATATTGATGCATATTGCATTATAAATATTGCAACAACAATACCA
>CAZDPH010000051.1:0-6892 GCA_964507285.1 uncultured Staphylococcaceae bacterium
AGCCTTCATAATAACAATTCTATCACCTAAAGTCATAGCTTCAGTTTGATCATGAGTAACGTAAATAAATGTTGTATCAATCTTTTTTCTTAAAAGAATAATTTCTGCACGCATTTGATTACGCAATTTTGCATCTAAGTTTGATAATGGTTCATCCATTAAAAAGACTTTAGAGTCTCTAACCATAGCTCTTCCGATAGCAACTCTTTGTCTTTGACCACCAGATAAAGCTCTTGGTTTTCTTAATAATAAATCTGTAATACCTAAAACTTCAGCAGCATTAGTAACTCTTTTATAAATTTCATCATTTGAAATCTTTGGTCTTTTGAGTCTTAAAGCAAAAGCCATATTCTCAAAAACAGTTAAATGTGGATATAAAGCATAATTTTGGAAAACCATTGCAATATTACGATCTTTAGGTTGTAAATCATTTACAACTTCTCCATCGATTTCAATAGTTCCTCCACTAATATCTTCAAGACCTGCAACCATTCTTAATGTTGTTGATTTACCACATCCAGAAGGCCCAACAAATACAATAAATTCTTTATCTTTAATGTCTAAATTGAAATCATCAACTGCGACTACGCCACCTTGATAGACTTTTTTAACATTAGTTAATTTTACATTTGCCATATAATAATTCTCCTAACCTTTGACAGCGCCACCTGTAACACCTTCTACATAGTATTTTTGTAAGAACATGAATAAGATAGTGACAGGTAAAGCAACAACAATACCACCAGCACAGAATGTTGTATAATTTGCACTAAGTGAGTTTGGTGTTGAAATTAAATTTTGAAGACCAACAGCAACGTTCATACCATCTGATGTTGCGTGAGCCAAATATTTAGCAAATACGAAATCTCCCCAAGGAGCCATAAATGCAGTTAAAATTGTATAAATAATAATAGGCTTTGAAAGTGGCATGATTACTTTATAGAAAACTTGTAAACGTGTTGCACCATCAATTCTTGCTGCTTCATCTAATGATTTTGATATAGTATCAAAGAATCCTTTTGAAACATAATACCCCATACCACTAGAAGCAATATAAACAATAATTAAACCCCACATTGCATTTTCATTAGTCATTCCCCATGAATTTAATAACTTATATAAAAGAATTAAAGTTAAAAATCCAGGGAACATTCCTAAAATTAACATTGCATTCATCATGAATTTACGCCCTTTAAATCTAAGACGAGATAATCCATAGCTCATTGCGAGAACAAATAATGTTTGAAATACTGAAACAAATAATGCAATTACAAATGTATTTAAGAACCAACGAGGGAAATTAGTATTTGTAAATAAATTTATATAATTATCAAAGCCCCATTGTTTAGGAATAATATAACCAACTTGCCAAGTAGATTCGCATCTAAATGATTCGCAGAAAATACAAAAGAAAGGAATTAACCATATAATAGAAATAATAATTAAAACTATATATGCAATTGTATTTGAAATAGCCCTAGATGTAGATAAACCTATATGCTTTTTAGGTTTTTTACTTTTTGATTTCACATTAGAATTTTCTACTTTCTCAAATGATTCTATTTCACTTTTTTCTTTTTTAGCTTTTTTAACTAATTTTCTAAGTTTTAAACTTTGTGTAAGAGTATTCATTATGCAAAATCCTCCTCGTTCTTTGTAGATGGCATTGCGTTATAAACAATTAAAGATAAAATTGAAACAACAATGAAAATTAAAATACCAATAATGGAAGCTGTGTAATAACTTGGGTTTGATCCTGTAACAAGATTAAATAGCCAAGTAATTAAAAGATCAGTATCACCAGTAGCAGTCCCGTTAATAATACCATTAAGTTTATTTGGAGCACCACCTGTTAATAAATAAATAACGTTAAAGTTATTAATATTACCAATAAATTGTGTTAATAAATATGGTCCAGTGACAAATAACATATATGGTAATGTGATTTTAGCGTATTGTTGGAATCCACTAGCACCATCAATTTTTGCAGATTCATATAAATCTTTTGGAATATTCATTAAAACGCCAGTACAAATAAGCATTAAATAAGGAATACCAATCCAAATATTAATTACAATTACCATGACTCTAGCAATCCAAGTAGTACCCCAGAAGTCAACAGCAGTTCCTCCAAGGGATGTAATAATACCATTTACAATACCATTAATTGAGAATAATTTTGAAACGTATAATAATGAAATAAATTGTGGAACAGCAATAGTTAAAACTAATATTCCTCTCCATAATTTCTTTAATTTTATACCTTTTTTATTGATTAACATCGCAACAAACATTCCTAAGAAATAGTTTGTAAATGTAGCAAAGAAAGCCCAAATTAATGTCCAAGCAAGAACTTCTCCGAATGTTGCTAAGAAGTTACTTCCTCCAAAAGATAATAATGAATTGAAATTATCAAATCCTACCCAAGTAAATAAATTTTGATGACCATCATGAGAAACATCATAATTTGTAAATGCTACTAAAATCATGAATATAATAGGCATGACAGTAAAAAATAAAATACCTAAAACTGGTAAAGCAAGTAATGTTTTATGAAATTGATCATCTACTAAACTTCTTAAATCGTCTTTATTAGATTTAACTTTTTTACCTTCTCTTTCAATTTGATCTAGTAATGCACATTGATGAATATTAATTCCCCAAGTAACAACAAATGCTACAATAAATAAAATTGTTAATAATCCATATAATAAAATTTTAAATGAATCATCATAATAAACAGTTGTAAATTGATCTAAAATAGGATCATATTGTTCTACAGGTGCTAAAGTACCAAGAGTACTAAATTTGCCTAGCCAATATCCTCCATAGAAAATCATATAAAAAATAAATATAACTTCAAAAGCAAAAAATAATAAGAATTTTAGCCATTGACCTCTCATTAAATTTCCAAAGCCTAAAATAATAAATGAGACTCTAGTTTTCCAAGAACCTTTAATTAAAGAAGAACCAATAAATTTAAACTCATCAACTGTTTTTCTATAGATTTTAACGCAGCCTCTTCCAATTTTTATTCCTAACCTTTTAAAGAATCTTCCAATTCCTACAAAAAACATTAAAAAATGATATGAGAATTTTTGCCATCCAGTTAATTTTAGATATTCTAAATCAGAAATATTTAAATAACTCATAATAAAACCCCTTTTATAAATTAAATTAGGTTGTATGTAAACACCTACAACCTAATTAATAAATTTTAATTAAATTAGCATTCAATTAATTCAATTGTACCTGAATTATCAGAGACAGTTAATTTAATTTTATAAGTTCCAGCTTTATCAATAATGAAGTTATTACCATCTTTACCATAAGAAACATCCCATGATTTTCCTTGACGGCATTTGAATTCATTATAATTTTTTGCTATATCATCTTCTGTGATTGTAAATGCATCAACACTTGTCCAAACATTTGCTGGAGATTCAACCATTTCATAATCTGTTCCCCAGTTTGAACCTTTAAGTGAACCAATAACACTAAATGCTCTCTTTTGTTCATCAGACATTGAGAATAAAGCATCAATTGCAGTTTTATATGTATCTAATCCAGATTTTAATGCATCTTTATCATCATATTCAGCAGCTTTTGCAGCATTACCTAAGACTTTTGCAATATCCCACCAAGAGCCATGGATTTGGCCTTGAGCAGTTGAATATGGAGCTTGTTCATTTAAAGCAGCTAATGCAATATCTGATTTAACTTCATCTTTTGCTTGATCAACTAAGTTTGATGGACCCCATCCGAAACTATTAAATCTATCCATTTGACATTGTTCGCCAGATAAATATTGAGCTAATGAATGTAAAGCAGCACTCTTTTCTGCATTTGCTTGAGGTTTTACACCCATGAATTTAAATCCTGAATATGAACCCATTTGATAACTCTTTCCATCAACTGTATATTTAGGAAGTTTAGCACAAGCGAAGTTATCACCTAAAATTTCTTTTGCAGTAGTAACACTCCATGTACCTGTAACAACAACAGCAGAAGGAGTAGCAGCAGCAAAGTCACTTGCTTGAGAACTTGAAACATAGTTACTTGCTTTAACTAAATGTTGCATACCTCTCATAGCAATAACGCCTTTTTCACTATCAAATGTATCATTAATTGAAGCGAAACTACCATCTTTATTTGTAGTCCATGTTGATTCACAACCTGCTCCAAAGAACCATGAAGCAATATACCATGCAGAAGTTTCATTTTCCATTGAGAAATTCTTTCCTGCAGCAGCACAATCAGCAACAATATCTTCTAAACTATCTAAATGTTCTGCTTTAACAACTGATTTGTCATACATCATAAAGTAACCGTTATCAGCTGTAATTGGATATGCGTAAAGTGTTCCATCAACTTTAGCAGCATTAACTGCAGTTGAAACGTTTTCACTTGTAACTTTTTCACTAGCAACAACGCCTAATTTACTTAAAGCACCACCAGTAATAAGTCTATTCATTTGGTCTTGAGCAAAACAATAGATATCAGCACCTGATTCGACGTCAGTTAACATTTGAGAAGCTGAATCTGCTTCTGTAATACCTTCAATTGTTGCATTGATCTTATAAAGACCATTTGATTCGTTCCATTTATCGATTTGTTGTTGAGTTAATTCTTTAACACCTGCTGTTTCTGAAACCCAAATTGTAGCGTTAAATTCTTTAACACCTGTTTTTTGTTCTTCGTCAGTTCCTCCACATGAAGCTAAAGCAGCTACAACCCCGAGTAAACTAACACCTGCGAAAAATTTTTTCATTATCTTATTCTCCTTTAGATGTAAGTAAATTTCAATTTTAATTTATTACAAAAAGTATAAAAATCAATCTATGAAACCCCTTACAATCATTAAAATTATTATAATTCATCATATTTTTAAAATCAATATTAAATAAAAAAATCTCATAAGTTTTTTTACTTATGAGATTAATTTTTATTTACAAGAATTTAATAAGGCATCATCAATTTTGCCCCATCCTCCTGCATTATCAACTTTAACATAAATTCCAACTGTTAAATCATTTCCACTTTCGTAATTAAATTCATCAGACATTTCTGAATCCCATGAATTATAAGAAGTTATTGTAAGAGATTTTTTAGTAATAATTTCATTATTTATTTTAACATATAAATAAATTTCTTGTTCTGTACAATCTCCTCCCATTATTGAAATACCGAATTTGTATTTTCCTGTGGATAAATTTTCTACTTTTTGTTCGATACTAAATTCAATTGAATTACTATTTTTACTCCAAAAGTGAGCGTGTTTTGTTCCTGTTAAAGAATCAGTAGATTTATCTTCAACACATAATTCATCATTTTTACCTGAAATATCGTTAAATGTCCAGCCTTCTTCACCATCTTCAAAACTATAATTATTTAAGAAATTATATTCTACCATTGAAATATTTAAAGTAGCTTCTAAGCCTCCTGCAACTCCTTTAAATGTGTATTTATTAACTCCACCATTTTTTAAAGTGTTAATATCAATATTTTCCCATGTTACATCGACTTCTTTTTTACTTCCATCATTCATAATGGCATTTACTTTACTAGGAAGAGAAATTTCTCCATTTAAATCAAATATTAAAGATGTATCTTCAATTGCGTCAACTTTTAAAGGAACTTCATTTCCTTTTTTTAATAAACTCCAAGTTTTTAAAGATTCTAATGCATGACCTTTTGAATCAAAGAAAGCTTGGTTATCAACTGCGCATCCTCCATAATATTTTCCTGCATCTTTAGGATCGTAAATTGCACTATAACTACTTGCCCATCCTGATCCATATTTTTCCCATAATGCTAAATTTTCTTCATATGAAGATCCTCCAACACTAATCCAACATCCTTCCCAATAGAATACTCCAATTCCTCTATCCATATTAGCAACGCTTTGAATAACATCAACTATTTGATTTGATTGACCTTGAATTGTATAAGGATGTGGCTTACTTCCAGTAGAACCTTCTCCAATTGTATTACCATAGAAATCACTATCTTCACTTGTATAAGCATAAGAAGTTTCTGCTACCATAACATCTTTATTATAAGTAGAAGAAATATAATTTAAAGTAGATTCTAAATTTGATAATGTACCATGCCAATAAGGGTAATAACTTGATGCAAAAACATCATAATCAATTTCATAATAATTTAATTTAGATGCAATTGATTTATAACTATCTGAATTTTCTGGATTTGCAAAATGTAAAGCAACTTTTGCATTTGGAAATACTTCTCTACAAGCTTTAGATCCGCTTCCTAAAAGAATTGCTTTATTAAACCAAGTAGTTTCTCCTGCAAGACCATTATTAATTTCATTTCCAATTTGAACCATTCCAACATCAACATTATTAGATTTTAATTTATTTAATGATTCAATTGTGTATTCATATAAAGCATTAGATTTTGTATCAATGTCCATATCATTCCATGCAATAGGGACCATTTGCTTACTAGGATCTGCCCAAAAATCAGAATAATGGAAGTCTACTAGTAATTTCATACCATATTTAGTAGCTCTTTTACCAAGTTCTACAGCAGTATCAATGTTACAATTTCCTCCACCATATCCATTTCCATTAGAATCAAATGGATTATTCCAAACTCTTACTCTAATGTAATTAAATCCATAATCTGCTAAAATTTTGATTACATCCTCTTCTTCACCATCAAAGTTATAATATTTAACTCCACTATTTTCTAAAGAAATAACCTGAGAAACATCCATTCCTTTAATGAAATCATCTTTTAAATTACTAACTTTTTTAATGTACAAAGAAGATTCAACATTTTCAAGTGGCTTATAATTAGATTTTGCACTACATGAACTTAATAGTAGTGAACTAACTATAACAAATATTTTTTTAATCTTTTTATT
>CAZDPH010000052.1:0-6579 GCA_964507285.1 uncultured Staphylococcaceae bacterium
AATATATATTAAAGTAATTGAAAATGTATTAAATGAAGGAAAAAATGTTATTTTACTTGTTCCAGAAGTTGCTTTAACTCCTTTAATGATTTCTAGAATTTTATCATATTTTAATATAGAGATTGCTATATTACATTCTTCTTTAACAAATGCTGAAAGATATGATGAATTTAGAAAAATAAAAAATAATAAAATAAGAATTGTTATTGGTACAAGAAGTGCAATTTTTGCACCAATAAATAATTTAGGTTTAATTATTGTTGACGAAGAACATGATTCAAGTTATAAACAAGAAGAAAATCTATGCTACAATGCGAAAGACATCGCATATTTAAGATTAAAAATTGATCCTAATATTAAAATTGTATTAGGAAGTGCTACGCCTTCTTTAGAAAGTTTAAATAAAGCTAAAAAAGGAATATTTAATTTAGTTGAATTAAATGAAAAATATTTTAATAATTATAAAACTAATGTGTCTTTAATTGATTTAAAAGATAATAATGAATTCACAAAATCTAAAATATTTTCAAATACATTAATCAACAAAATTAATGATGTTGTTTTAAAGAATAAACAAGTTTTAATTTTAGTAAATAATCGAGGATATTCATATTATACTTATTGTGAAAAATGTGGATTTACTTATAAATGTCCTACATGTAATTTGAATTTAATTTATCATAAAAATAATAATTTATTAATGTGCCATCATTGCGATTACAAGATAAAATTAAATAAATGTCCAATATGTGGGTCAAATAATTTTATTCATTATGGATTAGGAATTGAAAAAGTGGAAGAAGAATTTAAAAAAATATTTCCAAATTTTAAATATTTAATATTAAATTCTGATATTACTTCTACTTTAAAAGAAATAGAAAATGTTTTAGATAAATTTAATAATAAAGAATCGAATGTTTTAATTGGAACTCAAATTATTTCTAAAGGTCATGATTTTAAAGAATGTGATTTAGTTGCAATTATAAATATAGATAATTTATTAAATTTATCTACTTATAAATCAAATGAAGAAGCTTTTGATATAATCACTCAAACTTTAGGAAGAACAGGTAGACAATTTCAGGGCGAAGGAATAATTCAAACAAACGATATCACAAATAAAATTATTAACTTTGCAATAAATAATGACTATGATTCTTTTTATAATTATGAAATTCAAAGGAGAAAAAAATATAATTACCCTCCATTTACTAATTTAATTGAAATTGGTTTTGAATCTAATTTATATAAAAATGTTTCTTATTATTCTTCGTTTTTTAAAGAGAGATTTGAAGAAATATTTAAAGATTCTATAATAGAAGGACCATCTTATATTTTTAAATATAAAAATGGTTTTAAAAACTCTCTTTTTATAAAAATAAAAGATATTAAACAAATTAAAGATGATTTAATTTATTTAATTAAAAAATTTAATGATAAAAAAGACATAAAAATATCGATTAATTTTTCTCCATTTGATTTATAAATGTAGAAAAATACTATATTTTAATTTAAAATATTTAAAAAAGGAAATTATTATGATTAATATAACATTTAGTGGAGTAGATCCATATTTATTAAGAGGATTATCTAAAGATTTAACAGAAAAAATAGCAGAATTATGCGAAGTTAAAAAAGAAGACATTTTATTTATCGCTAATGATGGATTATTAGTATTTCAAGGAGTAGAACAAAATGATTGGTATGCTTTAATTAGTGTAGAAATGCCAGGTGAACTTGAAATTTTTGAAAAGAAATTTGTAGAACTTTTAAAGTTACACATGAATCAAATTTCTTTGCATTTTGAAGTTACTTTTAAATATTATCATTATCATTCTAACTATAAAGTTATTAATGAAGATTATCCAATATATATTGATGAAGCAAATCAAGTTTTTTTAAATGAAGAAAGCGAAGAAACAAATGCTTCTTCTGAGGAAAATTCATCTTTAGATGGAGAAAGAGTTTATTTAGGAAACGCTTTTGAAGATTTTGAATCAAAACTTAAAAAATGATATATGGAAATAATTGATGTAGCTTTTAAAGTTATAAGGGATATTTTGTCAAGGAAATTTAATTTTCTTGATTCTTTAAAACAAAATTGTAAATATCTAGATAAATATGAAAAATCTTATGTTTCATCATTAGTGGGTATTTATTTTAGAAACTATTTTTTAATTAATGAATTTTTAAAAGAATTTAATATTAAAAATGACTCAGATATAGGTTTGCTTATTGGAATTACTTTTTCAAATAATTCTTTTAAACATGTTTTAAAGGATGAATTACTAAAGGATGAATTAATTAAAGAAGTTAAAAACAATAAATTTTTAAATGAAGAGCTATTTTTTAATTCTTTTGACAAGTTAATTTCTTTAAGAAGAAAATATGAATTTAAAAATATTGATAAAGGTTCTTTAGAATATGTTTCAATACATTTAAATTTACCAATTTGGTTAATTAAAATGATTAAAAGACAATATGGAAATAAAGATGGAATAAGCATTTTGAAAAATCTTTCAATAATGCCAAAGCAATATTTAAGTTTAAATTTTGAAAAAGAAATAGATAAAAACGATGATTTAAGTAGTTTTACAATTTTAAATAAAGATTTATTTTTATATAATGAAAATAAAACATGTAAAAAAGAAAAATTAATTTTTGAAAATATATTATATTTAACTCAAAAACATATTAATGAATGTTTTGATAAGATTTTATTATTTCCTTCCTCAAAAATAACTTATTTTTCTTCATCAAATGATTTAATTGCTATCGATTTTATTAAAAAATTTTATAATGACTATCATGAATTTAATTTTGTGAGTAGTTCGCTAAAAAGTAATTATTTATTATTTGATAAGATAAAATCTTTTAATAAATCTAATTTTCATTTTTATGAATTATCTTCTTTTGGCATTAAAACTTATTCAAGCGAAAATGAAGATTTAATAATGTATGTCCCAAATAATTCTAATATTGAATTATTTAGAAAAAATCCTGAATATGGTGTTTATTTTGATTCAAGTATTTTAGATATTATAGTTGAAACAATTAAAAAAGAAATTATAGAATTATTTAATAATTTAAAAAAAGAAGGGTATTTAATTTATTATGTACCCACAATAAATAAAAAAGAAACTATTTATATTAAAGAATTTTTAATGAATAATATTGATAATTCTGAAATTGAAATAGTAGATGAAAAAATTTATTTGCCAATAAACGATGAAGATTCGTTATTTTATTATTTTATAGTAAGGAGAAAATAATGATTAATTTATATGATTATAAACTTGAAAAATTAGAAGAATTATTAATGAATAATTATTCTCAAAAAAAATATAGAGCTACTCAAATTTTTAAATGGATTTATGAAAAAAGAATAGATAATTTCGAATTAATGAGCGATATTTCTATTAAATTTAAGGAAGTTTTAAAAAATGAATTTTGCTTAGATAAACCTAAAATTTTTAAGAAGCAAATTAGTCAAGATGGTACAATTAAATTGCTTTTAAAAATGAGCGATGAAAGTTTAGTGGAAACTGTTTTAATGCGATATAATTATGGAAATGTTGCATGTGTTTCAAGCGAAGTTGGTTGCAATATGGGTTGTGCATTTTGTGCAAGTGGTTTTTTAAAGAAAAAAAGAAATTTAAACACTTCTGAAATGATAGGTCAAATATTAATTTTAGATGAACTTTTAAAAGAAGAAGGAAATAACGAAAGAGTATCTCACGTAGTTGTTATGGGTACTGGTGAGCCATTTGATAATTATGATAATGTATTAGATTTTGTAAGGATATTAAATCATCCATATGGTTTTGCAATTGGCGCAAGACATATTACTGTCTCTACTTGTGGACTTGTGGAAGGAATTAGAAGATATGCAAACGAAGGATTGCAAATCAATTTAGCGATTTCTTTACATGCACCTAATGATAAAATTAGAAATAAAATAATGCCTATTTCTTTAAAATATTCAATGGAAAAATTAATGGAAGCGGTTAAATATTATGAAAAAGTTGCAGACAGAAGAGTAACTTTTGAATATATTTTATTAAAAGATATTAATGATTCTAGAGATAATGCAAGAGAACTTGCTAAATTAATTAAAGGAACTTTAGCGTATGTTAATTTAATTCCTTATAATCCGATTACAGAACTTAAATATAAAAGAAGTGACAATGTACACGATTTTTTAGATGAATTAACTAAAAATGGTGTTACTGCGACAGTAAGAAAAGAATTCGGGACAGATATTGATGCTGCATGTGGACAATTAAGAGCAAAAAATGAAAAAAAGATATAATGGGAATTTTTCATATCTTTGCGATATTGGTAAAGTCCGTAAAACTAACGAAGATGAAATAAAAGGCTTAAAAAATCCTGGTGGAGATATTCTTTTGGCAGTTTGCGATGGAATCGGAGGAGTTAAAAATGGAGGATATGCTTCCAAAATTTGCTTAAGTACTTTAATTCAAGATTTTTCAAATAAATATAAATTTTTAACGGTTTTTGATGCATATATATGGTTATTAAAAGAAGGTAAAAAAATCAATAAATTAATATTTGATTATCAAGCGCTAAATCCTGAATATCATGGAATAGGAACAACTTTATGTGTAGTAATAATTATAAAAAACAAATTTGTTTTAATGAATGTAGGAGATAGTAGATGCTATATTAATTCAAATAATGGATTAAAACAAATTAGCGAAGATCATACTTATGTTAATTATTTGTTAAATTCTGGATTAATTACAAAAGAAGAGGCACTAACTCATCCAAAAAGGCATTATTTGACTAATTGTGTAGGAATGAATCCGTCTTTTTCTTGTGATATTAAAATATTCGATTATAAAGGTGAATCTATTCTTCTTTGTAGCGATGGACTATATAATAATGTTAGTTTTAATGATATTGAAGCGAATTTAAATACTAAATTTTCATTAAATGAAAAAGTAAATTCTTTAGTAAATTTAGCTAATTTTAATGGTGGAAGTGATAATATTTCTGTACTTATTTGGGAGACATACAATGATTAAAATTGGTGATTTTTTAGAAGAAAGATATAAAATTAAAGATATAATTGGACATGGCGGAAGTAGTGATGTTTATGAAGCTAGAGATATTATTTTTAGAAGAACAGTTGCTATTAAAGTTTTAAATTCAGAAGCAAGCAAAGACCCTAATAGCATTAAAAGATTTGAAAATGAAGCAAGAATTAGTTCAAGTTTAAATAATATTAATATAGTTAAAATTTTTGATTTTGGAGAAGCTGAAGGTAGAAAATTTATCGTTAACGAATATCAAAAAGGTCAAACTTTAAAAGATGTATTAGCGTATAAAAGATATTTTTCATTATATGAAACTTTATTAATAATGATGCAATTTTTAGACGCAATTATTTATATACATTCTAAAAATATTATTCATTGTGATATAAAACCTCAAAATGCCTTTTATGGAAGTGATGGGACTTTAAAATTAACTGATTTTGGTATTTCTATAGTTAAAAATTCTATTAATAATATAGAAAATAAAGGTATGGTTTTGGGGACTGTACAATATTTAGCACCTGAAGTAATTCATGGAAAAACTCCTGATGAACAAAGCGATATATATGCTTTAGGAATAACTTTTTTTGAACTATTAACTGGTAATTTACCATTTGATGACGATAATCCTAAAAATATTGCACTTTTACATGTTAATAAACAAATTCCTAGTCCTTTAAAATATATGAGTAATCTTCCAAAAGAAACTGAAAAAATTATTTTTAAAGCTACTAATAAAAATAAAGAATTAAGATATAAAACTGCAAAAGATATGAAAGATGATATTTTAAATTTATTTAATAACAAAAAACAAATGAAAAAATCTACTCCATTTTTAATAAGAATGTTTGGTATAAGAAAATAATTTAATTATAATATTTATATGAGAGAAATTTTTATTGCTGCAAGTATATTATCAGCGGATTTTAAAAAATTAAAAGATGAAATAATTAATTTAAAAAACGAAGGTGTTGATTATTTGCATTTTGATGTAATGGATGGACATTTTGTAAATAATATTTCTTTTGGTAGTTATGTTTTAGAGTGTATAAAAGATTCTACTAAATTAATAAAAGATGTACATTTAATGATTACAAATCCAGAAAAATATTATATGGATTTTATTAAGGCAGGTGCAGATTTAATTACTTTTCATTATGAAGCAATCGAAAAAAAAGAAGATATCTTTCTTTTGATAAATAAAATTAAAGAAAATAATGTAAAAGTTGGAATTTCAATTAAGCCAAACACTAAAGTAAATGATATTTTAGAATTTTTACCTTATGTTGATTTAGTTTTAGTAATGAGTGTAGAACCTGGTTTTGGTGGTCAAAAGTTTATTGATACATCTTTAAATAAAATTAGAGAACTTTATGAAATTAAAAATGAAAATAAATATATTTTTTTAATTGAAGTTGATGGTGGAATAAATGATAAAACAAGTAAAGGTGTTATTTTAAATGGTGCAGATATATTGGTTAGTGGATCTTATATTTTTAAAAGCGAAAATAGAAAAGAG
>CAZDPH010000053.1:0-297 GCA_964507285.1 uncultured Staphylococcaceae bacterium
TTAAATGAAAATCCAGTTTCAAAAATTTTAGTTATAAAAGAAAATAATCAAATTCTTGGTTATTTAGATTATTGGATTACTTTTGATTCTTCTACAATTTTTAAAATTATTATTAAAAAAGAGTTTCGAAGTAAAGGATATGCATCTATTTTACTTAATACTTGCATTGAAGATTTAAAAAAGAATGAAGTTCTTTATTTAACTTTAGAAGTTAGAAAGTCAAACGAAAATGCAATTAAACTTTATAAGAAGTTTAATTTTAAAGAAATAACTATTAAAGAAAAATATTATAATGAT
>CAZDPH010000053.1:307-6551 GCA_964507285.1 uncultured Staphylococcaceae bacterium
CGCTATTTATATGGTGAGAGGAATATAATATGGATAAAATTATATTAGGAATAGAATCAAGTTGCGATGAGACTGCTATTGCAATATTAAAAAATGATGAATTAATTGCTAATGTTATTTCAACTCAAATTGAAATACATAAAAAATATGGTGGAGTAATGCCAGAAGTTGCTTCAAGATTACATTTAGAAAATATAGGGGTTGTTCTAAAAGAAGCATTAGAAAAAGCTAATATTAAAATGGAAGATGTAAGTGCTATTGCAGTTACTAGAGGTCCTGGATTAATTGGTGCACTCCATGTAGGACTTCAAGCCGCTAAAACTTTAGCATTAATTTATAATAAACCACTTATTCCTGTTCATCATTTAGGTGGTCATATATACGCTAATGAATATGTTTCACCTTTAAAATTTCCTTGCTTAGCAGTTGTTGTAAGTGGAGGAAATACTGAATTAGTTTATATGAAAGAACATTTAAACTTTGAGGTTATTGGAGAAACGATGGATGATGCTATTGGAGAAAGTTTTGATAAGGTTGCAAGAGTTTTAGGACTTCCATATCCTGGAGGTGTTTCAATTGATAAATTATCCAAAATTGGAGAACATAAATATAATTTCCCAGAACCAGTTCATGATGGATCGCTTAATTTTTCTTATTCAGGACTTAAATCTGCAGTTATCAATTTAGTTCATAAAATGGATCAAAACAAAGAAGAATATAAAATTGAGGATATTGCAAAATCATTTCAAGATGTTGCAATTAAAGAAATAATTGATAAAGTAAAAATTGCTACTAATAAATATGATGTTAAACAAGTTGTTTTAGCAGGTGGAGTAAGCGCTAATTCTTATTTAAGAAGTGAAATTACAAGAGTTTATGAAAAATCAAATATTGAAGTAGTTATTCCTCCTATTTGGTGTACAACTGATAATGCTGCAATGATTGCTAAAATTGGTTCTTATCTTTATGATAAAAAAGTTTTTGCTGATTTATCATTGGGAGTGGATCCTTCGTGGAAAGTTAAAGATTATTTAAAATATTAATGAAAAATATTAACTGTATGATAAAATTATTAAAGTAGAGGTATAAAAATGGAAAGAATAATGACAACTTGTAAAAGCTTATTTATAAAAAATGATAATAAAACATTAAAAGATGGTGAAAAGGTTATATTAGAAGGATGGGTTAGAGGAAATAGAAATTCTTCAAATGTTGGTTTTATTGAATTTAATGATGGTACTTGTTTTAAAAATGTACAATTAGTTTATGAATCTAATTTATCTAAATTTAATGAAATTTCTCATTTTAAATATGCAAGTAGTATTAAAGTAGAAGGCTTAATTAAATTAACTCCTGAAAGTAAACAACCATTTGAAATTAGTGTTTTAGATGCTAATTTACTTGGCGATGTTAGTGAAGATTATCCATTACAAAAGAAAAAACATTCATTTGAATTTTTAAGAGATATTGCGTATTTAAGACCAAGATCAAATACTTTTAGTGCTGTATATAGAGTTAGAAATACTTTAGCTTACGCTATTCATAAATTTTTCCAAGAAAGAAATTTTATGTATGTTCATACTCCAATTATTACTGCAAATGATGCTGAAGGTGCAGGACAATCTTTCAGAGTTGTTTCTGATTTAAAACATCCAGAAGAATTTTTTAATGCAAATGCATGTTTAACTGTTTCTGGTCAATTACATGTTGAATCTTTTGCTTTAGCATTTAGAGATGTTTATACTTTTGGACCTACTTTTAGAGCAGAAGAATCATCAACAAATAGACACGCTTGTGAATTCTGGATGATTGAACCTGAAATTGCATTTGCAGATTTAGAAGATGATATGGAATTAATGGAAAGCTTTTTAAAATATATAATTAATTATGTTTTAGAAAATTGTAAAGAAGAAATGGAATTCTTCAATAAATTTATTGAAGTTGGTGTTTTAGATAAATTACATAATGTTTTAAATAGTGAATTTAAGCGTTTAACTTATACTGAAGCAATTGATATTTTATTAAAAGCTCAAAAAGATGGACATAAATTTGAATATAATGATATTCATTGGGGAACTGATTTACAAAGCGAACATGAAAGATATATTACTGAACAAGTTGTAAAAGGTCCTGTTTTCTTAATTAATTATCCAAAGGAGATTAAATCTTTCTATATGAAATTAAATCCTGATAATAAAACAGTTGCTGCTTGTGACTTACTAGTTCCAGGAGTTGGAGAAATTTGTGGTGGTTCTCAAAGAGAAGAAAACTATGAATTATTAAAAGCTAAAATGGAAGAATTAGGAAATGATAAAGGATTAGAATGGTATTTAAACTTAAGAAAATATGGAGGATGTATTCATTCAGGCTTTGGATTAGGTTTTGATAGACTTATTATGTATATTACTGGTATGAATAACATTAGAGACACTGAACCATTCCCAAGAACATATGGTAGTTTAAAATATTAATATGGAAGAAAAAAAGTATCGTACATCAAATAAAACTGTTGAAATTAGTACAATAGAAGAAGAAATAATAGAAAATCCTAAATTAAAAAAGAAATTTATTTGGTTAGTTATTATTTCGATAATTTTATTTCTTATTATTATTTATCTTTTAGTTTGTGTTTTTATAAACTAAATAAAAAATGAATCACTATTTAAGTGATTCATTTTTAGTTATTATTAGATGGTGATTCATTAGATTCAACATTTTTTATTTTGGAATCATAAAATGATTGAAGATCAACCTTATCTAAATTAACTGAATAGATTGTTTTAGATAATTTATTTATTCTAAAGCTTCTAGCAATATATGCTTGAACACAAACTAAATAATAAACAACTCCTATAAAAAGAAATAAGAAAATAAAATAATTAAATATTCTTAAATCTTGAAAGACTACTGGTTTTATCCAAATTAATTTATTCCAATCTATTCCAAATGGAGGATAATAATTAACACTTGACCAATCTAATTTATAGAATAAACTTTCAATTCCAGTCTCACTATTAAAAATAGATTCTGTAAAATTATTAATTAAAAAACCATGAATTAAATATAAAATTAATGAAATTAAAAGAAGAATAAAAGGTGCTATCGAAGCTTTGAAGAATCTTTTTCTAGATTTATATTTTGCAATAGATTTAAAATCTTTCTTATTATCGACAAGTTTAGAAATAACAAGATTTGCCATGTCGTGATCAACACCCATTCCTTGTTTTTCCATTGTTATTTGAATTAATCTTCCAATTAATCCAAAAATAACAAAAAAAGCTACTATAATTAAAGCAATAACTAGAATTACTTTCCATGTTGCGTTAAAAAATTTATTAAAATCTACGTATATCATAATTATTTTATCCTTTTTATATTTTCTCCTCTAACATAATTAGAATCTTCCTTTATAATGGAATTTTCTTCAACATTAGTAATTAAAGAAGAAGTATCTTCAATTTTTTTAGTTTCTTCTATTTTATTTTGATTATTTATAGAATTTATTAAATTAACTAAATCTTCTTTATTAGTAATAACAATATTATTATTTGTAATATGATTTTCGCTTATGTTATTAGTATTATTATCAGAATACTTATTTGCTTTCATAATAATTAATGCTTTTTCATCTAATTCTTGGATTTTTGTTTTCTTTTTGGATGTTTTCTCTTTAATTAATCTAAAAAAAGTTCCTATATTTACAAAAAATAAGAATATCCCATATATTAAAAGAAATAAAATTGCAAACGGACTTGCTAGAAAATATAAAATTCCTTTTCCAAATGTTTTTAAAAATCCACTCATTTTTATTGAATCTCCTTTTTATTTTTAAAATAAATTAATAATTTTATTAATAGTACAACTATTGAATAAATTATTGGTAATAAAGAAAAATAAATAAATATATAATTTTCTAAATTAAAAATAATAAATATTAAATATAACGGAAATATTATAAGTAAAATAAATAAATAATAATATTCTTTTATTGATAAATTACTTAATGTTAAAAAGATCAATGAAATTATTGTAACAATAAATAAAAAGCATTCTAGATTTTTATTATAAAAATGACATAATAAAGTTATTATTGAAAGTAAAATTGAAATAATGGAAAAGAAATAATCTCCATATTTATTAAAAGTTAAATTATATCCAATTTTTTTTATTTCAAAATTAATAACATATGTAGATAAACTTACTCCAATAAAAGAAGAAAAAAGTATTAAAATTAAGATAATATATTTATTTTCTTCATTATTAGATAAATGCAACAAATTCTCCATTTCTTCAATAACATTAATCTCTAAAATAATATTTACTAAATATAATAAAATTATTTCAATAATAAAATAAATAATAGAAGTAATATACGTTAATAAAAATGCATTATATTTTTTATCTATAAATATTCCTTGAATTAATCCAATTATTAAAGAAGGTAAAGTAAATGATAATACAAAACTAATATCTAAAATTGAAGTAATTAAAGATAATCCTAGTGAACTTAAAAAATAAATATAATAATATTTTTTTGGTACTAAAATTGCAACAAATACACTAGGAATAGTAATAAATAATGCTACTATTAAGCTAGAAAATGAAAGATAAGTTGCCAAAATAGAAAGACAAACTATTAAAGCACACATTAATGCCATAAAAGGAATTGAAGATTTTAAATTCTCTTTCTTTTCTATTATTTTCATATTCATATTTTAATATATTTTATTTATTTAATAAAATATTTTGATAAAATAGAAATAAATAAAAGAAAAATTATTAATGCAGAATATAGATTTAATTATATTATAGATTATAAATATAAAATATCTTCTTTAAAAGAATTACCTATAATGATAGAAAAATTATTTAAATAAAAAATTGCATTATAACAATGCAATTTTTATAAATCTAATAAATATAATAAGTCATCTTTTGATAATTTATCAAATTTATCAGAATTAGATAATATTTCGTTTGATAATTCTTTTTTTCTTTCTTGAAGTAATAAAACTTTTTCTTCAATAGAATGTTCTACAATTAATTTATATACTGTAACATTTTTAGTTTGTCCAATTCTATATACTCGATCACTAGCTTGATTTTCTTTACTATAATTCCACCATGGATCAATATGAATTACAACATTAGCACCAGTTAAATTTAATCCTGTTCCTCCAGCTTTTAGAGAGATTAAACAAACTTTTTTAGTATCATTATTATTAAAATCATTACAAATATTTATTCTATCTTCACTTTTAGTAGATCCATCAATATATGAAAAAGAAATATTGTTTTTATTTAATCTTAATGTAATCTTAGATAAAACTTTTACAAATTGAGAAAATATAATTACTTTATTACCGTTACTAATTTCTTTAAGCATTAATTCTTCCATTAAATCTAATTTAGAAGAAGGAATATTTAAATTATCATATACTAAAGAAGTATCAATACATAGTTCTCTTAAAATTGTAAGTTCACCTAAAATAGAAATTATTTTAGAATTATTTTCGATCATTTTTTTAATATTTAATCTTCTTGAATCATATATTTTTAATTCTTCAGAAGAGAACTTAGATGTATAAATAATTTCAGTTTTTGAAGGTAAATCTTTTAAATAATCTTTCTTAGATCTTTTTAATATGAAAGGTTTAATTAATTTTTTTATCTTTTCTCGATAGGAATCATCAAATGAATAAGATAAAGAAAAATCTTTTTCGTTAGGCAAGAATCCAGGCATTAAAAAATCAAATAAATTCCATAAATCTTCAATAGAATTTTCAATTGGAGTACCTGTTAAAACAAGTTTATGATCTGAATTAATTTTTTTAACACTTTGAGATTTTTTAGATGCACTATTTTTAATTGCTTGAGCTTCATCAAGAATTAATAGATCAAATGATATATCTTTATATAATTCAATATCGTTTCTTAAAGTATCATAACTTGTAATATATATTTTATTTTTAAGTGAAAAAATTAAATCTTCTCTTTCTTTTTGACTTCCATAAATTGGAATTATATTTTGAGATGGATAAAATTTATTAAATTCATTTATCCAATTAAATATTAAAGAGGTAGGAGTAACAATTAATATTGGCTTAACATAATTTAAAGTAGAAATAAAAGATACTACTTCTAATGTTTTTCCCAATCCCATATCATCTGCTAAGATAGGATTTAAATTATATTTATATAAAATATTTAAATAATTATAAGCTTCTTTTTGATAATCTCTTAA
>CAZDPH010000054.1:0-6061 GCA_964507285.1 uncultured Staphylococcaceae bacterium
TAACTTTAAAATTAAAATCAAGTACAAAAGGCTTTGCACTTGGAGCATTGGAAAAAATAAATGAAATTGTAGAACCTATTGAATCGAAAATCTTACATTAATTTTATTTTTTTAATTTTATTTTTTTATTTAATAAACATTATTTATTAAATTATATATAGTATTTTGAGACAATTTTTATTGGTTTATATATTTTATTGGAGGAACGTTATGTCTAGAATTTATGGTGTAAACACAGTTAAAGATTCTTTAAGAAATAGAACTGTGTCTAAACTTCTTGTTTTAAAGGGATTTAAAAATAGCTATATACTTGATGATGCTAAAAAGAAAAATATACCAATTGAATATTTATCTAAAGAAAAAATGGATCAAATCTCAAAAAAAGGTATTCATCAAGGAGTTATTGCAGAAGTTGTTGATTACAAAACATATTCATTAAGCGAAGTGATGAATAACAAAAAAGATTCTGTAATTGTTATTTTGGATGAATTAAGCGATCCTCACAATTTAGGTGCTATACTTAGAAGTTCTGATATTTTCAAAGTTGACGCTATAATTTATAAAAAAAATAACTCCGTTTCTTTATCTCCTTTAGTAGCTAAAATTTCAACAGGCGCTATTAATTATGTAAAATGTGTTGAAGTTACTAATTTAACAAGAACCATTAATGAGTTGAAAGAAAATGGTTATTGGGTTATTGGATTAGATGGAAGTGCTAAAGAAGAAGTAAAAAATATCTATCGAGATAGAAAACTTGTTATAGTTGTTGGAAGTGAAGGGTTTGGTATATCAAGACTTGTAAAAGAAAATTGTGATGTTTTATTGAAAATTCCACAATTTGGTCATGTTAATTGCTTAAATGCATCTGTAGCGTGCTCTATCGTCCTTTATGAAATAAGAAGATAAAGGAGTTAAAATGGAAAAAGATAAATCAAAAGTAGAAAAAATTTTAAATAGTGGTAACGAAGTTGAATTGTTTAAGCACTTTGAAGCGTTATGCCTTCCGATTACATTTAAATATCAAAATATTTTTAAGTATGATTATTTATTAAGCGATGATGATGTAAGGAGTTTATGCTTTAAAACTTTCGATTTATTTATGAAGAATTTAAAAATTAAAAAAATTTATGATTATGATAACTATTTTAAATATCTTTATATTCAAACAATTAAAGAAGAATTAAGAAAACTAAATCGTATAAAATATCGCTTATCTAGAGAATCTATAAATATTCATGAAAAAGTAAATATTGAAGATTCAATTTATTTTTCATCTACATCAAATTGTTTTGATAATATGAACGATGAAATTGTTAATTACATTTTAGAAAGCGAAGAGTCTAATTTAAATCAAAGAGAAAAGCAAATTTTATCTTTATATGTAAATGGGTATAATATACGAGAAATATCAAAACTCTTAAAATTAGCTTATTCAGTTTGTTTTAGAAATTTTGAAAGTGTTTTGGATAAAAGCAAAATATTTTTGATGAATAAAATGCCTGAACTTTTTAATTAAATAAAGAATTTTAAAAATAATTGATTTTTCTTTGCTTTACTTTTATAATTCATAAGAGGTGTATATAAATAATAATCTATGAGAAAAAAAGTTATTTTAATATGTGAGCAATGTCTTGCAAGAAATTACACTACTACAAAAAAAGAGGAAGATAGAACAACTCGATTAGAATTAAAAAAATATTGTCCTAAATGTGGAAAATATACAATTCATAAAGAGAGTAGGTAAAGTTTATGAAAAAAATTATAGGGTATTTTAAAGGCGTTGGAACTGAAATCAAACGTATCAAGTGGCCAAAAAAAGAACAACTTGTTCCTGCAATTGTTGTTGTTATCGTTATTACTGTTTTTGCTGGTATATTTTTATCAATTGAAGATTTAGCAGCTTCTACATTAATTCAACAACTTCGTGATGCATTTGAATCATTAAGAGGATAAAGATATGGAAAATAAAGAAGTTAATTTAAATGAAAAACAATGGTATATTGTTACAACATATGCTGGTCAAGAACAAAAAGTTGCTCAAAATTTAAGAAATAGTGTTGATAATCTCGATTTACACGATAAAGTTTTTAGAATTGTTGTTGCTGAAGAAAAAGAATTTTTATATGATGATCATGGAAAACCTTTAATGAAAAAAAATAAGGTTACTGGCGAAACGGAACAAAAATTTAAAATTCATAATTTGTATAGTGGATATATTTTTGTTGAAATGATCATGACAGATGATACTTGGTATCAAGTAAGAAATGCGATGGGTGTTACTGGAATTATTGGATCTGCTGGAGGTGGACAAAAACCTGTACCTGTAAGTAGTACTGAAATGGAAGAAATTCTTAAGAGAATGGGCATGGTTGATAGTAACATGTATGATAAATATAATGTTGGCGATCAAGTTAAGGTAGTTCATGGAACGTTTACTGATACCGAAGGAACAATCAAATCAATCGATAAAGAAACTGGTAAGGTTGTCATTGAATCTATATTCTTTGGCAAATTTACTTCAGTTGAAGTTGATTTTAGTGAAATAACTAGAATTTAAGTTTAAAAAGAAAAAGATAGTTAAAATAAAATATTTGACTATCTTTTTTATTTATAATAGAATATTCAAGACATATTTTTATATGTACACTTTTTGTTGAAAAAAGTTGGTAGGAGAAGAGCGATACTTCTTACTACAAAGTTTATTTTAAAGGAGATTAAAATGGCTAAAAAAATCGCTAAAGTCGTTAAAATGGAACTTCCAGGCGGCGAAGCTAAACCAGGACCAAAATTAGCAAGTGCTGGTGTAGTTATGCCAAAATTCTGTACTGAATTTAACGCAAAAACAGCTGATAGAAAAGGTGAAATTGTTCCTGTTATCATTACAGCTTATGAAGACAAAACATTTTCAATGGAAATTAAAACTTCACCAGTCAGTGGATTATTATTTAAAGCTGCAGGTATTAGCAAAGGAAGTGCTAATGCAAAAACAACAATTGTTGGTCAAGTAACAAAAGATCAAATTAAAAAAATTGCTGAATATAAAATGCCTGATTTAAATGCAAACGATATTGAAGCAGCAATGAAGATTGTTGAAGGTAGTGCTCGTAATATGGGTATTAAGGTTGTTGATTAATTTTAAGGAGTAAAATATGAAATTCGGAAAAAAATATAACGAAGCTTTAAAATTAATTGATGCTAATAAAGTATATTCAATTAGTGAAGCTTGTGAATTAATTAAAAAAACAAGTACAACAAAATTTGATTCAACAGTTGGAATTAATTTTCATTTAAATATTAATACAAAGGCTGCTGATCAACAAATTAGAGGTACTGTTGTTTTACCAAACGGAACAGGTAAAGAAGTTAAAGTTTTAGCTATTACAAATAAACCAGAAATTGCTAAAGCTGCAGGTGCTGATTTTGCTGGTGGTAAAGAATTATTAGAAAAAATTACTAGTGAAAAATGGTTTGACTTTGATGTTATGTGTGCTACACCAGACATGATGGTTGAAATTGGTAAAATCGGTAGAGTTTTAGGTCCTAAAGGATTAATGCCAAACCCAAAAACTGGTACAGTTGGACCAGATATCGCTAAGATGGTTACTGAATTAAAAGCTGGTAAAGTTGAATACCGTGCTGATAAAGATGGAAATGTCAATTTAGGCGTTGGAAAAGTTTCTTTTGATGCTAGTAAGCTCGAAGAAAATGTTACTACAATTGTAAAACAAATTTTAAAAGTAAGACCACAAACAGTTAAAGGTGATTATGTTTTATCTTGTCACTTATCAACTACAATGGGCCCATCAATTAAAATTGATTTTGCTCTTTAGTATTTAAATTTGTTTAGTAGGATATATACCTAAGACAGTAACGGGGAAACCTTAATTATGTTACCGAGGTAAAAAACCTTATGTATATAATCCTCAAATATATAAGGAGGGAAAAATGAATCAAGAAATCTTAAAAGAAAAAGAAGTTGTTGTTTCTCAAGTTAAAGATTTAGTAAAAGATTCACAAGGTGTTGTTGTTTGCGAATATCGTGGATTAACAGTTGCTGAAGTTTCTACTATTAAAAGAGAATTAACAAAACTTGATGCACACTGTAGTGTTTTAAAAAATTCATTAGTAAGTCGTGCAACATCAGATGATTTTAAAGAATTAGGTGATTATTTATCAGGACCAAATATGTATGTCTTCTTAAAAGATCCAACAAATGGTTCTTTAAAACAATTAGCAAAATTTGCTAAAAAATATGAATGCTTAAAGATTAAAGGTGGTATTATTGATTCTAAAGTTCAAGATGAAAATTACATCAAGACTATTGCTAATTTACCATCAAAAGAAGGACTTGTTTCTATGTTATTAAGCGTATTACAAGCTCCTATGAGAAATCTTGCTTACAGCTTAGATCAAGTTGCTAGCAAAAAATAATTGCTATAAATATACGGAGGAAATTAAAAATGGCAAAATTAACAAATGAAGAAATTATCTCAGCTGTTAAAGAAATGACAGTTGTTGAATTAAATGATTTAGTAAAAGCAATCGAAGAAGAATTCGGTGTTACAGCAGCTGCTCCAGTAGCAGTTGGTGCAGCTCCAGCAGAAGAAGAAGCTGCAAAAGGACCAGCAGAAGTTTCATTAATTTTAAAAGCTGTTGGTGGAAGCAAAGTTGGTGTTATTAAAGCAGTCCAAGCTATTACAGGTTTAGGATTAATGGAAGCTAAAAAATTAGTTGATAGCGCACCAGCTCCAATTAAAGAAAAAATTTCTCCAGTCGAAGCAGAAGAACACAAGAAAGCTCTTGTTGCTGCAGGTGCTGAAGTTGAAATTAAATAGTTTTTCTAAATGAAATCTTGCCTGTCTAAAGTAAATATGCTTTAGGCAGGTTTTTACCTATTTACAGGAGAGAGAAAATGAGCCATTACTTTATAGAAGATCCAACTCTAGAAAAAGAACCAAAAATTGTGGAATTTGACATTTTTGGTCATAAAGTAAAGGTTGTTAGCGATAAAGGGACATTCTCAAAGTATAGAGTTGATTTAGGAACAAGTATTTTTATCAAAACTCTCGTTGCTCTACCTTTAAAAGGAAATACCATCGATTTAGGATGTGGAAATGGAATTATTGGAATTTCATTAAAAAAAATTTTTAATGATAATATAAATATTGATTTTAGTGACATTAATTCTTATTGCATCGAATTAACAAAAAAAGGATTAAATCTAAATAATATTAGCGGAGAAGTTTTCGTTAGTGATGGATTTAATAACATAAATAAAAATTATGATTATATTTTATTAAATTCACCAATATCTTGCGGTAAAGAAATTTGCTATAAATTATATAAAGAAGCAAAAAGTCATCTTAATGAAATGGGAAAACTACTTATCGTGATACGCAAAGATAAAGGAGCGCTATCACATGTTAAATATCTTTCTTCTTTGTTCGAAAATGTTGAGATAATTAACAAAGAAAAGGGATATTTTATTATTAGTAATTATTAATTAAAGGAGCGAGAAGATGAAATCTTATAAAGATTATCCAAAATTAAATAATGATCGTATTAATTTTTCAAAAATCGGAGGAACTTTAGAACTTCCATATCTTTGTGAAATTCAAACTGATTCATATAAATTATTTTTAGAAAATGGAATTGATGAAGTTTTTAAAGATGTTTTTCCTATTGTTAATCATAACGGATCAATGATTTTAAACTATGTTAGTTCCAAATTAGAAAAACCAGCATTTACATATTTACAATGTAAAGAAAAAGATAAAACATATAGTGCACCATTAACTGCTACTTTAGCTTTAGTGGACAAAAATAATGGCGGTCAAATCATTACAAGTGATGTTTTTATGGGCGATATTCCATTAATGACTGAAAGTGGGACTTTTATTGTTAATGGAGCCGAAAGAGTTATTGTTTCTCAAATTGTTAGATCACCTGGCGCTTATTTAAGCAAAACATTTGATGCTAAAGCTGGAAAAAATATCTTTAATGCAGATCTTATTCCATCTAGAGGAACTTGGTTAGAATTTGAAACTGATTCAAAAGGAAT